>NZ_JBQEON010000047.1:0-45371 GCF_052045245.1 Burkholderia sp. 22313 | reverse complement strand
AGGATGGCCGGGTTCTCGAGCGTGGACGTGTCCTGCGTGATCGCCTCGCCCTTCGCGAGCGAGCGCAGCAGGCGCCGCATGATCTTGCCCGAGCGCGTCTTCGGCAGGTTGTCGCCGAAACGGATGTCCTTCGGCTTCGCGATCGGGCCGATCTGCTTGCCGACCCAGTCGCGCAGCGTCTTCGCGAGCGCCGCCGCTTCCTCGCCTTCCGGGCGCGAGCGCTTCAGCACCACGAACGCGACCACCGCCTCGCCCGTCGTGTCGTCCGGACGGCCGACCACCGCCGCTTCCGCAACCAGTTCGTGCGACACCAGCGCCGACTCGATCTCCATCGTGCCGAGCCGGTGGCCCGACACGTTCAGCACGTCGTCGATGCGGCCCATGATCGTGAAGTACCCGGTGTCCTTGTCGCGCACCGTGCCGTCGCCGGCGAGGTACAGCCGGCCGCCGAGTTCTTCCGGGTAGTAACTCTTCTTGAAACGCTCCGGGTCGCCCCAGATCGTGCGGATCATCGCCGGCCACGGGCGCTTGACGACGAGAATCCCGCCTTGCCCGTTCGGTACGTCCTGGCCCGTTTCGTCGACCACCGCGGCCATGATGCCCGGCAGCGGCAGCGTGCACGAACCCGGCACCGTCGGCGTCGCGCCCGGCAGAGGCGTGATCATGTGGCCGCCGGTTTCGGTCTGCCACCACGTGTCGACGATCGGGCAGCGTTCCTGGCCGACATGCTTGTGATACCACATCCACGCTTCCGGATTGATCGGCTCGCCGACCGTGCCGATGATGCGCAGGCTCGACAGGTCATAGCTCTTCGGGTGGACCTTGTCGTCGGCTTCCGCGGCCTTGATGAGCGAACGGATCGCGGTCGGCGCGGTGTAGAACACCGTGACCTTGTGGTCGCCGATCATCTTCCAGAAGCGGCCGGCGTCCGGATAAGTCGGCACGCCTTCGAACACGACCTGCGTGCCGCCGCACGCGAGCGGGCCGTACGTGATGTACGTGTGCCCGGTCACCCAGCCGATGTCGGCCGTGCACCAGAACACGTCGTCGGGTTTCCAGTCGAACGTCCACTTCATCGTCTGCGCGGCCCACAGCAGGTAGCCGCCGGTGCTGTGCTGCACGCCCTTCGGCTTGCCGGTCGAGCCCGACGTATACAGGATGAACAGCGGATGCTCGGCGCCGACCCATTCCGGCGCACACGTGTCGGACTCGCCGTCCGCGAGTTCGTGCATCCACAGGTCGCGTCCGGCATGCCAGTCGATCTTGCCGCCGGTGCGGCGATAGACGATCACGCTCTTGACCGCTTCGCAGCCGCCCATCGCGATCGCTTCGTCGGCGATGCTCTTGAGCGGCAGCGTCTTGCCGCCGCGCGCCTGCTCGTCGGCGGTGATGAGCGCAACGGCGCCGACGTCGACGAGCCGCTCGTTCAGCGATTTGGCGGAGAAGCCGCCGAACACGACCGAGTGCGTGGCGCCGATGCGCGCGCAGGCCTGCATCGCGACGATGCCCTCGATCGACATCGGCATGTAGATGACGACGCGGTCGCCCTTGGCGATTCCGCGCTTCTTCAGCGCATTGGCGAAGCGCGATACGCGGGCGAGCAGATCGGCGTAGGTGACGCGCGTGACGGTGCCGTCGTCGGCCTCGAAGATCACCGCGACGCGCTGGCCGTTGCCGGCTTCGACGTGACGATCGAGGCAGTTGTACGACGCGTTGAGTTCGCCGTCGTCAAACCACTTGTAGAACGGTGCGTCGCGCTCGTCGAGCACCTTCGTGAACGGCTTGTGCCAGCTGAGGCCTTCGCGGGCGAGACGCGCCCAGAAGCCTTCGTAATCGCGCTCGGCTTCGGCGGCGAGCGCACGGTAGGCCGGCATGCCGGAAATGGTCGCGCGTTCGCGCGTGTCGGCCGTCGGTTCGAAGATTCGGCGTTCCTGAAGGATCGATACGAGGGCAGTCAAGGTGTTCTCCATGAAAATCATCGAGGGCTGACTGTCGAAACGCAACATGCATGCCAATCGCGCAGGTATTCGGCTGGAACGGCGGGTGCGCGCGTTGCCGCGCGGGTCACGCCTATTCGATAGGTACTGCAAAGCATTGGGCGATGAAAAATCCGCCGTGCCGGTCTGGCGGAAGACTGCGTCGAAACGCAGCAGCGGGTGTTGCAGGGGGCAACACGGTGAATGCCGCGCTGCCGGCCGTCGTGCTACTCGATGAACGGCCGGAGCGCGCCGAGCGCGTCCGTCGCGCGCAGACGTGCGAGCGCCGACGCCTCGATCTGGCGCACGCGCTCGGCCGACAGGTTCAGCTGGCGGCCGATGTCGCGCAGCGAGCAGCCTTCGTCCGCATGCAACCCGTAGCGCAGCCGGACGACCATCGCTTCGCGCGCCGGCAGCCGATCGAGCGCGGCAGCGATCGTGCTGCGCAACTGCGCGGCGCCGGCGGCGTCTTCGGGCGACGGCGTCGCCGTATCCGGCGCGACGTCGGCGAACGTCATGTCGCCTTCCGGCGACACCGGCACGTCGGCGGACATCGGTTCCTTCACGATCGCCATCAGGTCGCGCACCTTGTCGACCGGCTCGCCCATGTGCACGGCCAGTTGCGCGGGCGTCGCGGGCGTGCCCGCGCGCTGCCGGTGCTCGCGCGCGAGCCGCGTCAGCTTGTTGAGCGCATCGACCGTATGCGTCGGCACGCGGATCGTGCGGCCGAGATCGGCGAGCGCATGCGTGATGGCCTGCCGGATCCACCAGGTCGCGTAGGTCGAGAACCGGAAGCCGCGCCGGTAGTCGTAGCGCTCGATGGCCTTCAACAACCCGATGTTGCCTTCCTGGATCAGGTCCGCGAACGGCAGCCCGCGATCGGGATAGCGCTTGGCGATCGACACGACGAGCCGCAGGTTCGCGTCGAACAACCCCGTGCGCGCCGGCTGGATCGCGCGTTCGATTGCCGCGAGCCGTGCATCGAGCGACGCGGTCGCGCCGGGTGGCAGCGCCGACGCACGGGCGTCCCGCACGATCGCGTCGCGTGCATCGACGAGCACGGCTGCCCGTCGTGTCAGCGTCGTCTCGCAGTCCGGGTGCGCGGCGATGCACGACGCGAGCCAGCCGGCGTGGTCGTCGTCGGCCGCGTGCTCGATCGGCGGCCGCACGCCCAACTCGGCCAGCAGCCGCTCCAGCCGGCCCCGCAACGCGCGATGCCGGCGTGCGCGGCCGCGCAACGGCTCGCTCATCCGTTCGAGCGCGCGCGCGGACAGGTGCAGCGTGCCGAGCAACGCCGCGGTATCGCGGACGTGTGCGCGATACGCGGCGCAAGCGGTGCCGCCGGCGGCCAGCGCCGCGCGCATGCCGCTGGCGAGGGCGTCGATGCACGCGAGTCGCGCCACGACCGCGGTGCGCCAGGCGGAATCGTTCTGCTGCGTGTCGGCGTCGTCGCTTGCGTCGTCGCGTGTGGGCGCGCCGGTGGCGGCAGGCGAAGTGTCCACGACGGCATTCGACGACGATACCGCGTCGCGCGGGCCGTCGGCGAGACAGAGCACATAGGTCGATGCGGCAGTCCGGCATTCGGCGATCTCGTTGCGGATCGCCACCAGCGCGTCGAGCGCGTCCGGATCGCCGCACAGTACCGTGACCGATGCCGAGCGGCCGCGCTCGATCCGCCGCGCGTAGGCGAATTCCTCGTCGCGCGTGAGGAGCGGCGTCGTGCCCATCTCGCGCAGATACAGCCGGACCGGATCGGTCGTGCGTGGCGCGAGCAGATCGGCGGCCAGTGCGCCGGCGCCGTCGGCCCACGCGCGCGCGGGCGGTGCGGGACGGAAGTGGCGTTCGAGCGTCCAGCCGCTCGCGCGATCCGCACGGTCGCACACCGTGACGCCGAGTTCGCCGAGTGCCGCGGCCGCCGCATCGACACCGGTTTCGTTCGCGTCTTCGTCGGGCAGCGCGTCGATGATGTCGCCGCGCGTGACGAAGCCGCGCGACAGGCCGGTCGCGATCAGCGCGTGGAGAGGCGCGCCGGCGGGCGGCGGCGCGCCGTCATCGATGGCGGCTGCGGATGCCGGTGCCGCGGCGTGCCGCACCGGCAACGCGTCGCGCGACGCGTCACGCGCGCTTCGCATACACGTTGCACCAGCCGTCCGCCGCGACCGACTTGCCGCCGAACATCGGGCACGTGCCGCTCGCATCCGCCGCTTCGCCCTTGTAGAAACGGCAGTTCGCGCAGCGCTGGCCGGCCTGGTACTTCGGGAATTGCGCGGTATCGACGCTCGACGCGCGGGCGCGATAGCCGAGCGTCTTCGCGGCGGGGTCGTTCTCGTCGACGAGCGGCGGCGCCGCGAAGGCCGTGCGCGCGGCGGCGAGCGTCGCACACAGGCCGATGGTGTGGATGAGGAAGGTTCTGCGGGAGGTCGGGTATGTCACGGTCGTTTCCTGGTGAAAATGAAATCGTGGGGAAGGGCGCGGCCCGCATCGCATGGCGAAGCCGCGTGGCCCGCGTTACTGGCTGGCGTCCTTGTGTCCGGCAGGGCCGACGACGAGCGGCGCGCTCGACGCGCGTGCGATATCGGCCGTCAGCTTCGTGTTGCCGGCGATATAGCCGTTCGAGGCGAGCAGGAACGCCATCAGGTCCGCGTATTCGTCGTCCTTCAGCTTGCCTGGCTGGTCCGCCGGCATGTTGGTCGCCATGTAGCCGAACACGCCGCCGATCGTCAGGTGCGAATGCGACAGCGGCGCGAACGACGTGCCGCTCAACGCGGGCGCGGTGTTGCCTTCGAGGTCGGCGCCGTGGCATTTCGCGCATGCGTTGCCGTAGATTTGCTTGCCGTGTGCGGCCTGGGCGGCGTCGAATGCGGGCGCGGTGTCGCCGGTGCTCGCGGCGATCCGGATGAAGCCGCCGCCGGCGGGCAGGTTGCGCGCACGCAGCAGGCCGCCAGTGGTGTGGCTGCCGGCCGCCATCGCGCCGTCGAGGAAGCGCGACGGCGTGCGCGACGCGCGCGATTCGTGCGCTTCGAGCGCGCTGCCGGGCAGCGCCCACTTGCGGGTCAGCGCGGCGAGCCGGCCATCGTTCTGCATTTGCGTGAGCGCCGCGTCGATCCGCTGTTGCAACGCGGCCGAGCGTGCCGCGAACGCAAACGTGAGTTGCCACTCGGCGTACGGCGACGACGTCGCGCCGATGCGGAACGCCTGTTTCGGATGCGCGGCCTGATAGGCGACGACGGCCGGATACCAGACGATCGCGCGGTTCGCACGGCCGCGCGCGACGGCGTCGACCGTTTGCTCGGACGTGTTCTCGAGATCGAAGCGCGCGTTTTTCTGCTGGACCGCGATCAACTGCGCGGGGCTCGCGTAGGTGGCCGCGACGATTTCGCGGCCGTTCGGCGGCGTGCCGCCATCGCGTCGCATGACGCTGACGTAGCCGGAGCGCAGGTAGCCCTGCGAGAACAGCAGCTTGGTATCGGACGCGTCGGCGATCGCCGAGCGCGGAAAGCCGGCGAGCACGTCGCAATCGCGCTCGAGGATGCCGGCGAGTTCGTGCGCGGAGACGCCGTCGTCGTCGCTGCCGCCGGCGTCGTGTGCGGCGAACGTCGCGGCGATGCCGGCCGTGCGGAACACGTCGCGTGCGACGGCCTTGTCGAGCGCGGCGGTCGGCGTACCGGGCAGCGAGCAGACGCGCACCGGCGTCGCGGCCGTGGCAAGCGCCGGGGTCAGCGCGGTGGCTGCCGTGAGCGCACAGGCTACGGCAACGCGGGAAAGTCGGAGGTTCATGATCGTGCGCTCGGTTGGAACGAGGGGAAGGCGCCCGCGCCGGCGGCGCGGGCGCACTGCGGAGGGCCCGTTGCGGAGGGCCTGGATCAGCCGCGGTCGAGGGCGAACACGTAGAGCGTGCCGCCGCGCGGCACGTCGTCCGCGGCCTTGGCCATCGGGCCGCCCCAGATCGGGTTCGCGCCGCCGTAGCCGGCCAGCACTGCTACGTACTCCTTGCCGTCGACTTCAAACACGGAAGGCTGCGCGATGATCCCGCTCGCGAGCTTCGGGCTTTCCCACAGCACCTTGCCGGTCGACACGTCGAACGCATACAGGTGGCCGTCGAGCGAGCCGCTGAACGCGAGGCCGCTCGCGGTCGTCGCGACGCCGCCGTTCCACGGCAGCTTGCTCCAGTGGCTCCACACCTTCTTGCCGGTGTTGACGTCGATCGCCTGCAGCTCGCCGTAGCCTTCGCTGCCCGGTTCCGGCTTGATCTCGAAGCCTTCGCCGAGATACGGCAGCCCTTCCATGTAGTTGACCGACTTGCCCGACAGGCTCATGCACGCATGCAGCGACGGCACGATCGCGAGATGGCGCTCGGGGTCGTACGACACCGACCACCAGTTCTTGCCGCCGAGGAAGCTCGGGCACGTGTCGATCGTCGTGCCGACCTTCGGATACTTCGCGGGATCCTGGATCGGCGCGCCGTCTTCCGTGTAACCGGTGACCGAGGTCGCCTTCACGAACGGCTCCGCATAGATCAGCTTGCCGGTGTCGCGGTCAATCGCGTGGAAATAGCCGTTGCGGTCCGCGTGAATGATCGCGTCGTGTTCCTTGCCCTTGTACTTGATGGTCGCGAGTACCGGCGTGTTGACGCCGTCATAGTCCCAGGTGTCGTGCTTCGTGTACTGGTAGTGCCACTTGAGGTCGCCGTTCTTCGGATCCAGCGCGAGCAGCGAATCGGAGTACAGATTGTCGCCCGGGCGCAGGTCCGCGAGCCACGGCCCCGGATTGCCGACGCCCCAGTACAGCGTGCGCGTCGCCGCGTCGTAGGTGCCGGTCAGCCAGGCCGGGGCGCCGCCGTGCGCCTGCATCCCGTCGGGCCAGGTATCGGCGTGCTTCTCGCCCTGGCCGGGGACCGTGAAGCGCTTCCACAGCAGCGCGCCGTCGTTCGGGCTGAGCGCCGCGATGAAGCCGCGCGCGCCGTATTCGCCGCCGGAGCTGCCGACCACGATCGCGCCGTCGAGCGCGAGCGGGGCGAGCGAGAACGCGTAGCCGAGCCCCGGTTCGAACATCTGCTTCTTCCACACGAGCGCGCCGGTTTGCGCATCGAGCGCGGCCACTTCGCCGCTCAGCATCGCGACGTAGACGTTCTTGCCGTACAGCGCGACGCCGCGGTTCACGACGTCGCAACAGGCCGTCTTGAACGATTCGGCGCCGAGCTTCGGTTCGAATTTCCACAGTTGCGCGCCGGTGGCCGCGTCGAATGCGTAGACGTTGTCCTTCGGCGTGGTCACGAACAGGTAGCGGCCGTTGACGATCGGCGTGGCCTCGAAGCCCTGCTTCAGCTCGGCCGGAAA
Organism: Burkholderia sp. 22313; assembly: GCF_052045245.1. Lineage (NCBI taxonomy): Bacteria > Pseudomonadati > Pseudomonadota > Betaproteobacteria > Burkholderiales > Burkholderiaceae > Burkholderia > Burkholderia sp. 22313. Next base: position 38,059 of record NZ_JBQEON010000047.1, on the reverse strand, counting down.
CTTGTAGCTCCACGCCTGCGTGAGCTGCTTCACGTTCGACGGGTCGATCTGCTTCAGCGGCGAATGCGCCTGGCCGTTGTAGGTGCGGTAGTAGGTGAGCCAGCCCGGATCGCGTTGCGCATCCGTGAGCCGCTGGTACGTGACGGCCGGATAATCCGCGGCGGCATCCACGAGGCCGGGATTCAAGGCGATGGCGGCCGCTACCGCGATGCCGATCGTGGCCAGTCGGCTCGTCGAAGCCGAGAATTTTTGCATGATTGTCTCCTGAGTCATTGTGGTCGCACCGCGGCCAACGTCTGGCCGGGCCGGCAGGGTGGGTTCCGGATCCAGTGCGCAGCCAGTCACGCAAATCGCATGCCATCGCAGTGCGAGCATTGCCGCACAAGGCGAAGCGGCCGATTGAGCGTGTCGAGGCGATGCGGGCGGCGCGGCGCGGGTGACCCGCGTGTGTTGCGTTCGGGGACAGCCGCGGGCGGAGTGTTGCGAAACATGACAATGTGCGGGGCGGTGCGGCGCACGCGACGCGTGACGAACGGCGGTGGTCGTCCGTGAGTGTTTCGTGAGCGCGTCGAGATGCGGCCGAGGGGCCTTAAACGCGGACGACGGCCGAATTCGATATCCGGTTATCCGATGCGACCGACGCATCGCGGCGGACGGTGCGCACCAGGGTGCTCGCTCGATCCGGCCGGCGATCACCGGCACGACGGCTCGAGCATCGTGCCGCTGATCAAAATTGACACAGTTGCGTCAGGGTGGAACGAACTGCAACAGGGGTGTGGCATCGCAGCGGCGAATTCGCATGCGGCGACGAGCGCAACCACGATGCGAACGGCAGGATTCCTGGCGATTTCCTGAGCAATCTCGACACGACGTGGCAGGTCACGAAGCACTGCAACTGTTCGCGACGGTCATCAACCTGCTCGACAAGCGCGACGCGAGCTTCGGGCGCGTCGGGCAGCACTTCTGCAACGGACCGCATCACACTTTCGACGGACGTCATCCCGTCAACGAGCAGTTCGTCGGGCCGGGCGCGCCGCGCGGCGGGTGGGTTGGCGCGCGTTATGCGCGGGAGTGACCGGGCGGCCCGGACCGTGGCGGCGCGTCTGCCGTGACGGTCGTCAGCGTGTCGCGCACCGCACGCGCGACGCCGCGCGCGAGCGCAGCGTCGCTCGCCAGATGCCCGGCCTGCACGCGTTCGACGATCGCGGCCGGCACGGCACGCGCGAGACGGTCGACGTTATCGACCGGGCATACCCGGTCGCGCGTGCCATGGACCGCATGCACCGGCACGCCGGCTTGCGCGGCGTGTCGCGCCAATGCCAGCAGCCGGCGCTCGCCGAGCCAGCAATGGCGTTGCAGGTAGTGCGCCTGGATCCGGTATTTGTCGACCAGTCGATCGATCGTGCGTTGGGTCGGTCGCGCGCCGCGCGCCGGCCGCCCGGTCAGGATCGCGTCTTCATACGCGTTCCACGCGAGCGCCAGCGCGCGTTGCCGCGCCGCGCCGGCGCCCGGTTGCAGGCGTCGTGCGCAGCAGGCGATCAGGCGATCGGCGCGCGCGGTACCGGCGGCGGCCGTCAGGCGCTGCCAGGCACGCGGCGCGCGCGCACGCGCGCCGACGAACAGCCCGCGCACTTCGCGCGACGACGTGAGGAACAGCCCGCGCAGCACGACGCCGGTCACGCGGGACGGATGCTGCCCCGCGTAGGCAAGCGCGAGTGCCGCGCCCCACGATCCGCCGACGACGCCCCAGCGTGCGATGCCGAGCCGCGCACGCAGCGCCTCGAGGTCGCCGATCAACCGCATCGTGTTGTTGTGACGCAGGCCACCGCGCGGCGTCGACGCACCCGCGCCGCGCTGGTCGACCAGCACGACGCGCATGCGCGTCAGGTCGAACAGCCGCAGCATCGCGGGCCGGCTGCCGCTGCCGGGGCCGCCGTGCAGCACGACGACGGGCTGGCCGAGCGGGTTGCCGGCTTCCGTCCACGCAATCCGGCACGCGTCGCGCGACAGCGCAGGGCGGGCGGCGGAAGCGGAGCGGAGCAGTTCGTGCGGTCGGTGCGTCATGTCGTCGGCGTATCCTCGGAATGTCGTTGGCGCGTCGGAATCAGGGTAATGACCGATGACGCGGGCGAGCACGAACCGGTCAAGGCTTGATCGACATCAAAGCCAGAACCGCGCCAGCGACGACGATCGGAATCGACCGGTAACGGCAACGGATCGATTCCCGATGGATATCACATCGGCGCTCGACGCGCCGCTCGTGGCGCATGCGACGGGTTGTTGCTTGCAATTCGCTTTCATTTGCATCGAGGCAGTGACGCACGGCGGTCGGCCCGCGTGCTGGCCCCGTCGTGGCCCGATGCTTGCTTGTATCCATGCCAAAGAGTCCGGCACCGACCGGAAGGATCCCCGGAGGAGACAATGCGCGATGACGTTCATCCGACGGTCGACACGCGGGCTGCGCATGCGCCCGGCTGGCCGACGCCGACGATCCAGAAATCCCATGAGCGGTCCGAGACGTTCGGCCTGCAGGCGTCGGTACGTCCCGACTACGATCTGCTGTCCGGCGCCGCGCTGGCGCTCAAGCGCGAGCAGAACCGCGTGCTGTGCGTGCACGCGATGCCCGTGATGGAGACGCTGCACGAGCAGATCGTCAATACGCAAAGCATGATCGTGCTGACCGATGCGGAAGGGCTGATCCTGCATTCGATCGGCGACGACGACTTCCTGCGGCGCGCGGAACGGGTCGCGCTGCGCCCCGGCGCGAACTGGGCCGAGAGCCGGCAGGGCACCAATGCGATCGGCACCGCGCTCGCGGAGCTGTGCCCGATGGTCGTGCACGGCGACCAGCACTTCCTGGCCGCGAACCATTTCCTGACGTGCTCGAGCGTGCCGATCCTCGATCCGTACGGCGATGCGATCGGCGTGCTCGACGTGACGGGCGACCACCGCAGCTATCACCAGCACACGATGGCGCTCGCGAAGATGTCGGTGCAGATGATCGAAAACCACCTGTTCACGACGACCTTCCAGGAGACGTTGCAGGTGTCGTTCCACGGCCGTCCCGAGTTCCTCGGCACCTTGATGGAAGGGATCGTCGCGTTCACCGCCGACGGCCGCTTCCTGTCGGCCAACCGCAGCGCGCAGTTCCAGCTCGGGATGCCGCTCGCGGCGCTGCGCGCGCATACGCTCGCGTCGCTGTTCGACGTGACGAGCGCGCAGTTGATCGACCGGATGCGCGCGAGCACCGAGCCGCACGTGGCGCTGAACCTCGGCAACGGCGCGGTGGTCTGCGCGCGCGTGCAGTTCCGGCGTGCGTCGCGGGCCGAGGGCAGCCGGCCCGCCGAAGTGCACGACGGCGCCGCGCCGGCCGCGCGGCCGCCTGCCGCGCAGAACGCGGCGAGCCTGTCGCGGCTCAGCTATCTCGACACCGGCGATCCGCAAGTCGCGGCGGTGATCGCGAAGGTCCGCAAGGTGATCGGCAAGGACATTCCGGTGCTGATCACCGGCGAGACCGGGACCGGCAAGGAGCTGCTCGCGCAGGCGATCCACAACGACTCGCCGCGTCGCGACGGGCCGTTCGTCGCCGTCAACTGCGCGTCGATTCCGGAGACGCTGATCGAGTCCGAGCTGTTCGGCTATGAGGAGGGCGCGTTTACCGGCGCCCGCCGCAAGGGCGCGACCGGCAAGCTGCTGCAGGCCAACGGCGGCACGCTGTTCCTCGACGAGATCGGCGACATGCCGTATCCGTTGCAGGTGCGGCTGCTGCGGGTGCTGCAGGAGCGCATCGTCAATCCGCTCGGCTCGACCAAGGCGATCGGCGTCGACATCGCGATCATCTGCGCGACGCACCGCGACCTGCGCGACATGATTGCGCAGAACCGTTTCCGCGAGGACCTGTACTACCGGCTCAACGGCCTCGTCGTGCGCCTGCCGCCGCTGCGCGACCGCACGGACCTCGCGGTGGTCGTGCAGAAGATGCTGCAACGGGAGACGCTGTCGGGGCCCGGCCGCCGGCCGTTGAGCGTCGCGCCCGACGTGATGGCGCTGTTCGAGCGCTGCGCGTGGCCGGGCAACTTCCGGCAGCTCGCGAACCTGCTGCGCACGGCGTCCGCGATGGTCGACGACGACTGCGAGATCCGCTGCGAGCATCTGCCCGACGATTTCTTCGACGATGTGCGGCGCGAGGGCGCGCAGGCGGCGCACGGCGGCTGTGCTGCGCCGGCACCGCTCGCCGCGGAAGCTGCCGCGTTCGCCTCCGTGCAGGCCGGCTGCGACGCGCGGCTGCAGGACGTGGCCGCGTCCGCGATTGCGGCCGCGCTCGCGCGTCATGGCGGCAACGTGTCGGCCGCCGCACGCGCGCTCGGGGTGTCGCGCAACACGATCTATCGCAAGATGCCGGCCGCCGGGCCGGAGCCGCTGGAGCCGGACGAACCCTGACGGCCGCCTCGACTGTCACACGGGTGTGTCAGGTTGCAACACCCGGTGTTCAACGATTCAACAGGTGCTGAACAGGTTGCGCGCGCAGCGAGCTGTCGCGCGACCGATTTTGAAATATTCATGTTGGTAAAACGTAATAATGCCAGGGGCGTGACCACCCGGCGGTTGCCGCACGCCTTCATACGCCGCCGCGCGACGCGCCTCCCGCCCCGGCACGCTCCTTGCTGAATGAGTATCGGCCGCTCGATCGATGCGGTTTTTCGACTCACGTACTCAACAAGGAGACACACCATGCAGTGGACCATCCCCGCCTATACCGACCTGCGTTTCGGCTTCGAAATCACGATGTACATCGCCAACCGCTGATCGACGCGCACAGTGCCGCCCGCATCGACGGACACGATGCGGGCGGCATCGGGAGCACCCCCAGATGAAGATCAAGATACTCGGCTCGGGCGCCGGCGGCGGGTTGCCGCAATGGAACTGCAATTGCGGCAATTGCCGTCGCGCGCGGGCCGGCACCGGCGGCATCGTGCCGCGCACGCAATCGTCGATCGCAGTCAGCGGCGACGGTATCGACTGGGTGCTGGTGAACGCGTCGCCGGACCTCCTCGCGCAATTGCGCGCCGATCCCGACCTGCAGCCGGCCCGTGCGATCCGCGACAGCGCGATCGTCGCCGTCGTGCTGTGCGACGCGCAGATCGATCACGTGACGGGCCTGCTGATGCTGCGCGAGCGCACGTCGCCGCTGCCGCTCTACGCGAGCACGCCGGTGCTCGACGATCTGTCGACGGGGTTGCCGCTCGTGCCGCTGCTTGGCCACTACTGCGGCGTCGACGTGCATCCGGTCGTGCCGGGCGCACCGTTCGCGATCCCGGGTGCCGCGGGCATTCGCTTCACCGCCGTGCCGGTCGACAGCAAGCCGCCGCCTTATTCGCCACGCCGCGCGGCGGGCATGCCCGGCGACAACATCGCACTCCTGATCGAAGATGCGGCAACCGGCCGGCAAGCGTTCTACGCACCGGGGCTCGCCGACGTCGACGACGGCGTGCGCGCCGCGATGCGCGACGCCGATCTCGTGCTGGTGGACGGCACGTTCTGGACCGGCACCGAAATGATCGACCTTGGCCTGTCGTCGAAGCACGCGGCCGACATGGGCCACCTCGCGCAATGCGGCGACGCGGCGCGGCCGGGGATGATCGACCGGCTGCGGCTGTTGCCGGCGCGCACGCGCAAGGTCCTCACGCATATCAACAACACGAATCCGATTCTCGACCCCGGTTCCGCGCAGCGTGCGCAGTTGCGCGAGCACGGGATCGAGGTCGCTCACGACGGCATGCAATTCGAGGTTTGAACATGAACGCACCGATTCCCGCCGCGGCGCTGCACGCGACGCCCTGGAGCGAGCAGGAATTCGAGGCGCGCCTGCGCGCGCTCGAATCGCGCTACCACATTCACCATCCGTTCAACCGCCGCCTGAATGCCGGCGCGTGCTCGCCGGCGCAGATTCGCGGCTGGGTCGCGAACCGCTTCTACTACCAGGTCAGCATCCCGCTGAAGGACGCGGCGATCCTGTCGAATTGCCCGGATCGCGATACGCGCCGGCTGTGGGTCGAGCGGATTCTCGATCACGACGGCCATGGCGACCACGAAGGCGGGATCGAGGCCTGGGCACGGCTCGGCGAGGCGGTCGGCATCGAGCGCGCGGAACTGTGGTCGCTCGCGCACGTGCTGCCCGGCGTGCGGTTCGCGGTCGACGCGTACGTCAATTTCGCGCGGCACGCGCCGTGGCAGGAAGCCGTGTGCTCGTCGCTGACCGAGATGTTCGCGCCGCAGATTCACCTCGACCGGCTCGCGGGCTGGCCGTCCCACTATCCGTGGATCGACGCGGACGGGCTGCAGTATTTCCGCAGCCGCGTGCCGCTCGCGCAGCGCGACGTCGAGCATGGGCTCGCGGTCACGCTGAAGCATTTCACGACACCGGACGCGCAACGGCGCGCGCTCGACATCCTGGCGTTCAAGCTGGATGTGCTGTGGTCGATCCTCGATGCGATTGAAAAGGCCTATCCGGAATGAACGCCAACGATGCCGTCAGCGGCGTGCCGCTGCGTCCCTCGCTGAGGGGCATGTACCGCCTGCAGTGGGAGGCGGCCCAGGATGCCTACGTGCTCCTTTATCCGGAAGGCATGGTCCGGCTCAACCCGAGTGCGGGTGAGATCCTCGCGCGCTGCGACGGCACGCGCGAGCTCGACGACATCATCGACGAACTCGAGCGGCTGTTCCGCACGTCGGACCTTGCGTCGGACGTCTATCGCTTCCTCGATCATGCGCGACTGCGCGGCTGGCTGGACTGACACGGACCCCGACATGGACATGACCCCCGCACCGAACCGGCCGTCCCCGCCGCTGTGGCTGCTCGCCGAGCTCACGTACCGCTGCCCGCTGCATTGCGCGTTCTGCTACAACCCCGTCGACTTCGCGACGCACGGCGCGGAGCTCGATACCGACGCGTGGCGCACGGTGATCAGCGACGCACGTGCGCTCGGCGCCGCGCAGATCGGCTTTTCCGGCGGCGAGCCGCTGCAGCGCGGCGATCTCGAAGTGCTGGTCCAGCATGCGCGCTCGCTCGGTTTCTACACGAACCTGATCACGTCGGGCGTGGGCCTGAATGCGACACGCATCGACCGCCTCAAGACGGCCGGGCTCGACCATATCCAGCTGTCGCTGCAGGATTCGACGCGCGAGCTGAACGACTTCCTGACGAGCACGCGCACCTTCGACCTCAAGCGCGACGTCGGGCGGCTGATCAAGTCGCACGGCTATCCGATGGTGCTGAACTGCGTGCTGCATCGCTACAACCTGCCGCACGTCGGCCAGATCATCGAGATGGCGCTGGACCTGGGCGCGGATTTTCTCGAACTCGCCAATACCCAGTACTACGGCTGGGCGATGCTGAATCGCGACCAGTTGATGCCGACCGCCGAACAGTTGCGCGAGGCCGAGGAAACGGTCAACCGCTACCGGAAACTGGTCGGCGAGCGGTGCAAGATCCTGTTCGTCGTGCCCGACTATTTCGAGCAGCGGCCGAAGGCCTGCATGAACGGCTGGGGCTCGGTGTTCCTCGGCGTCGCACCGGACGGCACCGCGCTGCCGTGCCATGCGGCGCGCGCGCTGCCCGGACTCGCGCTGCCGAACGTGCGCGATCGCTCGCTGAAGGAGATCTGGTACGACAGCGATGCGTTCAACGCATTTCGCGGCGACGGCTGGATGCGCGACCCTTGCCGCACCTGCGACGAGCGGCATGCGGATCATGGCGGGTGCCGCTGCCAGGCGTACCTGCTCGCGGGCGATCCGGCTGAGGCCGATCCGGTGTGCGCGAAGTCCGCGCAGCACGGCCGTGTCGAGCAAGCCGTGCAGTTCGCGCGGCGGGCAGGGCGGCAGGACGAACGGCCGTTGATCTTTCGCAGTGTCGCGAATTCGATCGGACGTTGAGCGGGACGGGATGCCTGATCGGCGTGCATCACTTTGTCGACCGCTTCGCCGATCGTCGCGCCGCGTCTTCGAGCAACGCCACGAACGCCGCTTCGTCCGCGTGCAGCCCCCTCGGCGTGCGATGCACCTCCAGCGCCGCGAGCCTCCCGCCCTCGAACGTCTCGAGCACCACCGGATGGATATAGCAGCGCCGGCACACGGCCGGCGTGTTGCGCAATATCTCCGCGACGATCCGCACCGTTTCGACGATCTGCTTGCGCGCATGCGTGACGCCCTGATGCGGGATGCGCCGCAGCAACGCAAGCGCCTGCACGCTGCCGGCCCACGTCCGGTAATCCTTCGCGGTGAACGCCGCGCCCGCGGCCTCGCGCAGATAGTCGTTCACGTCGGACGAGCCGACGGAATGGCGCGCGCCGTCGTCGTCCAGATACTGGAACAGCTCGTGCCCCGGCAACTCCGCGCAGCGCCGCACGATCCGGCCGACGCGCGGGTCTTCCACCGTCACGTCGTGTTCGATGCCGCTCTTGCCCGTGAAGCGCAGGCGCACCTGCCCCGGCCGGATCGTCACGTGGCGCTTGCGTAGCGTCGTCAGCCCGAACGACGCGTTCTCGCGTGCGTATTCGGCGTTGCCGATCCGCGCGAGCGTCGTGTCGAGCAGGCGGACGATGGTGGCGACGATCTTGTCGCGCGGCATCCCCGGCAACGCGAGATCGCGTTTGACGCGTGCACGGATGCGCGGCAGCGCACGGGCGAAGGCCGCCATCCGCGCGTACTTGTTCGCATCGCGGGTCTCGCGCCACAGCGGGTGATAGCGGTACTGCTTGCGCCCGCGTGCGTCGCGGCCGGTGGCCTGCAAGTGGCCGCGCGGGTCCATGCAGATCCACACGTCGGTGTACGCGGGCGGAATCGCGAGTGCATCGAGGCGGGCGATTTCGTCGGCATCGCGAATCCGCGTGCCGTCCCGCGTGTAGTACGCGAAGCCGTTGCGCACCCGCCGGCGCGTGTAGCCGGGATGCCGGTCGTCGACATGGCGCAGCGGCCCGGCCAGGCCCGCGCCGGCGGGGCCATCCTTACCGGACGGTCGCTTTGTCATGCTGCACCATCCCTGCGCGGCGATCGGGGTTCACGCACGGCGGGCATCGCTGTTCTCCTTGTTGTCGGCGGGGCCGCCGCGATGGGCGAGCGGGCCTGCCAGCGCGGCAGCAAGATTCGTGCGCCGGCGACGGTTCGCCTGCCGGCTGGACCCTGCCCGCGTCGGCCACGCACGGTTTCGCGCAGGCCGGCCGATGCGGCCCCATCCGCTTAGGTGTTTATACGTATGCCGATACCGATATCGTTTCAATCCAATATTTCATTGGAAGGTTATCGGACTTGTTCCTAGACTGATCCGGGGCGTACATACCGGGCCGGCCGCACGCGCCGGCCGGCGCCGCCCGAACCGCGCCCGCGCCACGCAGAAACAGAACAGCGCAGCAGAGCACGGCGCCAGGCCGGCGCCGCGGCATACAACGACACCATCGGAGACGGACCATGACATTCATCAGGAAGCTGGCGGCCGGCGCGATCGTCGCGGCGGCGACGGCGCTCGCCACCGGCGCGCACGCGCAGCAAAAGCCGATCACGCTCGGGTTCTCGCAGGTCGGCGCGGAGAGCGCGTGGCGCACCGCGAACACCGTGTCGGTGAAGAGCGCGGCCAAGGACGCCGGCATCAACCTGAAATTCTCCGACGCGCAGCAGAAGCAGGAGAACCAGATCCGTGCGATCCGCTCGTTCATCGCGCAGAAGGTCGACGTGATCGCGTTCTCGCCGGTCGTCGAGTCGGGCTGGGAGCCGGTGCTGACCGAAGCGAAGGCGGCCCATATTCCGGTGATCCTGACCGATCGCGGCGTCGACGTGAAGGACCCGTCGCTGTACGTGACGATGATCGGCTCGGACTTCCTCGAGGAAGGGCGGCGCGCCGGCCACTGGATGGAAGAGCACTACAAGAACGATCCGGGCCCGATCAACATCGTCGAGCTGCAGGGCACGGTCGGCTCCGCGCCGGCCAACGACCGCCGCGCGGGGCTGCTCGAGGTCATCAAGAGCAATCCGAAGTTCAAGGTGATCGCGTCGCAAAGCGGCGACTTCACGCTCGCCGGCGGCAAGCAGGTGATGGAAGCGTTCGCGAAGACCTACGGCAAGCAGATCAACGTCGTCTACGCGCACAACGACGACATGGCGCTCGGCGCGATCCAGGCGATGGAGGAGGCCGGCATCAAGCCCGGCAAGGACGTGAGCGTCGTGTCGTTCGATGCGACCAAGGGCGGCTTCCAGGCGATGGTGGCCGGCAAGATCAACGTCGACGTCGAATGCAGCCCGCTGCTCGGCCCGCAGCTGATGACGGCGGTGAAGGACGTGGTGGCCGGCAAGCAGCTGCCGAAGCGCATCGTCACCAACGAGACGGTGTTCCCGATGAACGTCGCGGCGCAGGTGCTGCCGACCCGCAAGTACTGAGTCGCGCCGACCGCGGGCGGCGGCGCAGTTGCCGCCGTCCGGCAACCGTTTCGAATCGAGGGCGATCCATGACGAATCCGCCGGTGGTCGAGATGATCGGCATCGACAAGGCGTTTCCGGGCGTGAACGCGCTGCAGCGCGTGAACTTCCGGCTGTTTCCGGGTGAAATCCACGCGCTGATGGGCCAGAACGGCGCGGGCAAGTCGACGCTGATCAACGTGCTGACCGGCGTGCATGCGCACGACGCGGGCGAGATTCGCGTCGGCGGCGCGCCGGTGAATTTCGCCGCGCCGCGCGAGGCCGAGGCGGCCGGGATCCAGACGCTGTACCAGGAAGTGAACCTGTGCGCGAACCTGTCGGTCGCCGAGAACATCTTCGCGGGCCGGCAGCCGATGCGGCGCGGCGCGATCGACTGGAAGACGATCCATGCGCGTGCGCGCGACGCGCTCGCCGAACTCGACCTGTCGCTCGACGTCACGCGCTCGCTCGACGCCTATCCGATCGCGGTGCAGCAGATGGTCGCGATCGCGCGGGCCGTGTCGGTCGACGCGCGCGTGCTGATTCTCGACGAGCCGACGTCGAGCCTCGACGACGGTGAAGTCGCGCGCCTGTTCGCCGTGCTGCGCCGGCTGAAGGCGTCGGGCATCGCGATCCTGTTCGTCACGCACTTTCTGGAACAGACCTATGCGGTGTCCGACCGGATCACGGTGATGCGCAACGGCGAGCGCGAAGGCGAGTATCTCGCGCGCGAGTTGCCCGTCGACCTGCTGGTCGCGAAGATGACCGGCCGCGAACCGATGTCCGGCACGCTGCAGGCGGGCGCGGCGGCCGCGTCGCCGGATGCGCGTGCGGCCGCGCCGTTCCTGTCGATGCAGCGGGTCGGCCGGCGCGGGATGATGAGTCCGCTCGATCTCGACGTGCGGCCCGGCGAGATCGTCGGGCTGGCCGGGCTGCTCGGGTCGGGGCGCACGGAAACCGCGCGGCTCGCGTTCGCGGCCGAGCGCACCGACACCGGCTCGATCGAGATCGACGGCGTGCGCAAGCGGCTGGCGTCGCCGCACGACGCGGTCCGCAACGGCATCGCGTATTGCCCGGAAGATCGCAAGAAGGAGGGGATCGTCGCCGCGCTGTCGATCCGCGAGAACATCGTCCTCGCATTGCAGGCGCGGCGCGGCTGGTGGCGCTTGATCGGCCGCGCGCGCCAGAAGGCGCTCGCCGATACGTACATCGCGCGGCTCGGCATCAAGGCGCGCGACGCGGAGCAGCCGATCGGGCTGCTGTCGGGCGGCAACCAGCAGAAGGTGCTGCTCGCGCGCTGGCTCGCGACGGAACCGAAGCTGCTGATCCTCGACGAGCCGACGCGCGGGATCGACGTCGCCGCCAAATTCGACATCATGGAGCGGGTGCTCGCGCTGTGCGCGCAGGGGCTCGCGATCCTGTTCATCTCGTCGGAGATCAGCGAAGTCGTGCGCGTGAGCCACCGGATCGCGGTGCTGCGCGACCGCCATAAGGTCGCCGAACTGACCGGCGACGACGCATCGGAGGAACACGTGTACCACTTGATCGCGGGAGGCCGGTCATGACGCGGCTCCGTGCGTTGCTTCGTCATCCACTCGTGTGGCCGGTGCTGACGCTCGCGCTGCTGTTCGCGCTCGACGTCGCGCACCGGCCGGGCTTCCTGTCGATCTCGCTGCTCGACGGCCACCTGTTCGGCGCGCCGATCGACATCCTGAACCGCGCGGCGCCGCTCGTGATCGTGTCGCTCGGCATGACGCTCGTGATCGCGACGCGCGGGATCGACATCTCGGTCGGCGCGATCGTCGCGATCGCCGGCGCGGCGGCCGCGATCGTGCTCGACGGCGATCCGTCGCGGCTCGGCACGGCGCTGGCCGCCGCGCTCGGCGTCGGTTTGCTCGCGGGTGCATGGAACGGCGTGCTCGTCGCGTTCGTCGGGATGCAGCCGATCATCGCGACGCTGATCCTGATGGTCGCGGGGCGCGGCGTCGCGCAGTTGCTGACCGGCGGGCAGATCATCCCGATCGGCGCGCCCGGCTACCTCGAACTCGGCGGCGGCTATCTCGCGGCCGTGCCGTGCTCGGTCTGGATCGCGGTCGCGACGATCGCCGCGACCGCGCTGCTGGTGAACCGCACCGCGCTCGGCCTGTTCATCCGCGCGATCGGCGTGAACCCGGTCGCGACGCGGCTCGTCGGGCTGCGCGCGGGGGCGGTCGTGTTCGGCGTGTATCTGTGTTCCGGCGTGATGTCGGCGCTCGCGGGCATCCTCGCGAGTTCGAACGTGCGCAGCGCCGACGGCAACAACGCGGGGCTGCTGCTCGAGCTCGACGCGATCCTCGCGGTGACGCTCGGCGGCACGTCGCTGCTCGGCGGCCGCTTCAGCCTCGCGGGCTCCGTGCTCGGCGCATTGATCATCCAGACGCTCACCTACACGACCTATTCGATCGGCGTGCCGCCGGAGGCGACGCTCGTCGTCAAGGCCATCGTCGTGATCGTCGTGACGCTGATCCAGTCGGACGCGGCGCGCGCGCTGCTGGTCCGGCATGCGTCGCGGCTGCTGCCTTCTGCGCGTTCGCGCGCCACCACCGGAGCGACGCCGCGATGAACCGATTCCTCGCACGGCTCGCCGACCCGCGCACGCTGCCGATCGTCGTGACGATCGCGCTGTTCGCCGCGCTGTTCGGCTTTGGATCCGTGATGTATACGGGCTTCTTCTCGATGCAGGTGCTGACCGGGCTGCTCGTCGACAACGCCTTCCTGCTGATCGTCGCGATCGGGATGACGTTCGTGATCGTGTCGGGCGGCATCGACCTGTCGGTCGGCTCGGTCGTTGCGTTGACAACGATCTTCTGCGCGGTCGGCGCCGAGCGGTGGCACTGGCCGGTCTGGGCGATCGTGCCGCTCGTGCTCGTGTTCGGCGCGCTGTACGGCGCGGCGATGGGCGCGCTGATCCATTATTTCCGGCTGCAGCCGTTCATCGTCACGCTGGCCGGGATGTTTCTCGCGCGCGGCGCATGCTTCCTGATCACGACGCAGTCGATCACGATCAACGAACCGACGTTCCATGCGCTCGCGGGCATCAGCGTGCCGGTCGGCGGCGGGATGCTGAGCGCGGGCGCGCTGATCGCGCTGGCGACGCTGGCCGCCGCGATCTACGTCGCGCATTTCACGCGCTTCGGCCGCAACGTGTATGCGGTCGGCGGCAACGAGCGCTCGGCACTGCTGATGGGGCTGCCGGTCGCGCGCACGAAGGTCGGCGTGTATGCGCTGAGCGGCTTCTGTTCGGCGCTCGGCGGCGTGGTGTTCACGCTGTACGTGCTGTCGGGCTACGGGCTGCAGGCGCAGGGGATGGAGCTCGACGCGATCGCCGCGACCGTGATCGGCGGCACGTTGCTGACGGGCGGCGTCGGCTACGTGATCGGCTCGGTGTTCGGCGTCGGCATTCTCGGCACGATCCAGGTGTTGATCACGTTCGACGGCACGCTGAGCTCGTGGTGGACGCGGATCGTGATCGGCGCGCTGCTGTGCGTGTTCTGCCTGCTGCAGCGGGTCATCGAGCGGCATGCGGCGCGGCGGCGCAGCGGCGGGACCGGGCTCGACCCGAAACGTCGCAAGCGCGATGCCGCCCAGGTGACGCCCGCGGCACCCGGTGACGATGCCGCGCTGGTGGCGACGATGCGCCGGTTGTAGCGATTGTCGGGTTCGGCGCGATTGCGCTCGCATGAGCGCCTGCGATGGATCGCACGGACCGGTGTCGTCGGCTTCATGACTGTCGCTGCCGGGCAGGCGGTGTCCTGCGCGTTGCGACTCACACGCCTCACACGCCGATGACGCCCGTTGCGCGACGGCCGCGCACCGCCGGCGATCACGCGGGCCCGGCCAGATCCGGTTCGGCGTCGAGCGATGCGTCGACGATGCCCAGGCGTTTCAGCCCTTCCGCCAGCCGCTCGATCGCGTGCAGGTCCAGCGCGTCGAGACGCTCCCGCATCGCCTGCACGAACTCGGCATGGCGCGGCGCGTGCGCATGTTGGCCGAGCCATTCCTCGATGTCGGTGAGGCGACCTTCGCTGGCGAGCACGGCCAGCTCGTCGAGCGCACCCGGCGGCGGGCAGCGCATCGCATGCGCGGCACGCGGCGGCTCGTCGGGTTCGACGGGCTCGAACGAGCGCACGAGCGCCGACGCCGGGATCAGCGCATGCCCGATCGCCGGCGCGACGATCTGGAACGTGAACGACGTGCCGACGCCCGGCTGGCTCGACACGGCCAGCTCACCGTGCATCGCGCGGACGATCCGCTGCGCGATGAACAGCCCGAGCCCGGTGCCGCCGTTGACGGCCTGCACCTGCTGGTAGGCGCGGAAGATGTCCGTCGTCTTGCCGATGTCGATGCCGATCCCGGTATCGGCGACCTCGAACACGATGCGCCACGCGCCGTCGTCCGGATAGGCGCCGACCGACAGCGTGACCGTGCCGTCGCGCGTGAACTTCGACGCGTTCGACAGCAGGTTGAGCAGGACCTGCTGCAGCCGGATGCCGTCGATCGACAGCTTGCGCGGCAACGGCGTGAGCGGCCGGTAGTCGAACCGGTTGTCCTGTTGCGCGCAGAGCGCGACCGCATAGTCGACGATGTCGTTCAAGAGGCCCGGCAGGTCGGTCGCGTCCGGCGAGATGCCGAGCGGCTGCAGCTCGGCTTTCGTGTACTGCAGCAGTTCGTCGATCAGCGCGAGCTGGTAGTGGATGCTGCGGTCGATCGAGCGGATCAGCCGCGCCTGGCTGCGCGTTGCGCTTTGCAGCAGCAGCTTCGCGTAGCCGTTGATCGTCGACAGCGGCGCGCGCAGGTCGTGGCTCACATAGCCGAGCGTCTCGATCTTCTGCTGCATGTGCGTGCGGACCTGGTGCAGCGCGTCGTTGAGCGCGACCGTGCGTTTCGCGACCTCGTCGCGCAGGCGGTCCTGTTCGGTGAGCTGCCAGTGCTCGAGCCGCTTGCGTGCCTCGGTGCGTTGACGGCCGACGTGGTGGATCCACGCGGCCAGCACCAGCAGGTGCGTGGCGAGACCGACGATCGCGACGACCGGGTTCGGATAGATGTCGGACTTGAGCCAGAACAGCCAGGCCGGCACGGCGTCCATGCCGTCGAGCATGCGCATCAGGATGTTGAAGCTCGCGACCGCGACCGCGATCAGCATCACGCGCCCGGTCGGCGTCCTGCGGATCGCGAGCGTCAGCGCGACGCCGAGGTTGACGACCCCCGACACGGTGGCCAGCCGCAGGCAGAACCAGGTGAAGGTGAGCAGGTCGCCGAACGCCGCGCCGACGAGGCCTGCGCATTCGAGGCCCAGGATCGTCAGGTAGACCGCGCGCAGCGGAATCCGGGCCTTTTCGCGATGCGCGACGGTCAGCAGGAAGACGATGAACAGCGCGATCGCGAGGGACGCGAAGATCACCTCGCCGCGCGCCCACCATTCGCGCGCGACGGGCCACGGGATCAGCGTCATATAACCGCGATACGTCGCCTCGAACAGCGTCGTGCACAACGCGATGCCGGCCAGCACGTGAAATACGCTGCTGCGCGAGAAGAAGCCGATCAGCAACGCGCACCACATGAGTGCCAGCAGCCCGCCGAAAAAGCCGAAATCCCACATGGCGGCGCGCAGCTCCGCGGCCTCCCACGCGTCGCGGGTGAAGGCGACCGGCGTGAGCCGCATTTCCTTGCGCGACGCGACGCGGATCAGGATCGGCACCTGCTCGCCCGGACGCAGCGTCAGGTCGAGCACCGGGTAGCGGGACTGCGCGCGAACGGCGCCGGCCGCGCCTGCCTCGGCGGGGAAGCGGCCGACGCGCGTCCACGTGCCGCCGCGGTTCGCGTAAAAGTCCGCGCGGTCCAGACGTGCGTCGCGAAGCGCGAGCACGAGCGGACGCTCGACGCGGTCGCGGTTGGCCAGCGTCGCGCCGACCCACCATGCCGACCGGGAAAACGCGATGTTGAACGACGGCTGCGCCGCGGTGGACGTGCCGCGCGGCGGTGCCGCCAGTCGCGCGGCCACCTGGTCGACGGACATCGTCGTGCCGGGATCCTCGACGATCGAGACCGCCTGCAGTTGCGCGGGGTTGTCCGCCGCTTCGGCCCGGTGTGTCGCGCAGGCGACCAGCGCCACCACGAGCAGCAGCATGGCGTGCCAGCCCGATGCGCGGCGCCTAGGCATCGCGCGAACGATCGTGCGACGCGGGCAGGGCGTCGATCACCGGACGCTGGCGCCGCCAGTCGGACGGCGTGATGCCGAACCGCTCGCGAAACGCCGTCGCGAAGTTGCCGGGCGTCGAGAAGCCGATTTCCTCGGCGATGTCGCCGATTCCCATCGACGTTTCGGCGAGGAAGTGCTTCGCGGCGCGCAGCCGCGTGTCGCGCAGGTATTCGAACACGGTCTGGCCGAGATGGTCGCGGAAGAGGCGCGACAGCCGCTTTTCGTGGGTGCCGACCTGCCGTGCCAGTTCCTCGAGCGTCGGCGGATTGCGCAATTCGCGCAGCAGGACGTCGCTGGCCGCGCGCACCAGCGCGGCGTCCGGATGGTCGGGCAGCTCGGGCAGGTGCGCGAACGGCCGGCTGCGCCCGATGCGCTTCAGGTGATTGCGGATCCGGGCAATCACCTCGACCGGCTCGAACGGCTTCACGATGTAGTCCAGCGCGCCGGTTTCGAGCCCCGCGATACGATCCTCGAGATCGCCGGCGGCGGTCAGGATGATGACGGGGATGTTCTGCGTCGACGGCGTCGACGCCAGCAGGCGGCACGCGGCGAAGCCGTCCATGCGCGGCATCCGGACATCCATCAGGATCAGGTCGGGCGCGATCGCCTGCGCGCGGTGGTAGGCCTGCAGGCCATCGAACGCGACGCTGATCCGGCACCGCGCCGAACGCAGGATCTCCGTCAGGAGCCGGAGGTCGTTCGGGCGGTCGTCGACGACAAGAATATGTGCGCCAACGAGATCCGGCGTGGCGCGAAGCGACGCCGGACTGGACGAGCGGGATGACATGATTGCTAACGCGTAGAGAGGTGGGCCGGGGTCAGACGCGATGCATCCATGTGCCCGATTGTTGCAAAAAATTATATGCCGACAAAAACGCCGACGGTGAGGATTCCGTGCGATTCGTGTGGGCATGTTCGACAACGCGCGCGGCCTTCGCGACCCTGCGGCCGCACCGGAAAAATGGACTGGAAAGAAGTGCCGCGCCGGATATCGAATCTCGGTCGTTGTTTCCGATTTGAATTGACGTAAATCGAATTGGCCCGAATGATGGATGGCAATGGAATATATCGTGCCGGTGGTTTGACCCGGCATCGATAAAGTTCGTCAATTTCGTGTCTCCATGATTAAAATTTTATCGATTGACGGTTAAAAATACTTTCACGTTACGGCCGATTGCGATGTCGATATGTATGAATGTAAATATCGTCCGGCCGGGAAAACATTTTGTCCGCTCCGGAAAAGATCTGATCGATGGAATCCCGGCACACTAGGCCCGACGCGGATGGGATCGGTTCTTCGGCAGAACGGCGTTTCACACGAATTTCATAATCGCGGCGGCATGTTTGAGTGTTCAATATTCAATGTGACATCGAGTGCTGACAATCTCAAATTCCGGGATTCCGGCGCTGCGACGAGGGTCGGCACGAGGGCAGTGGCAGGCTTCCATCCTTCAAGCGAATTGATATAAGAATTGAAGGGAATGGCATGGAAGCCGATGAGAGTGTGGCATACGTGGCAAAAAGAAATAGTTAAAGAAAGTCAGTCGATGAATTCGGTGTAGGGGTCATCCGGCCATCGTCGGTTTTTCCGGAAATCCGGAATCTCCGGCGCGCGCCTGGATGGAACGGGGTGAGTGGGTTCGCGTCGACCGCCGGGCAGTTCGAGCCATCAGGCGGCGCTCGCGCGGGACGCGCTTTCGAATCAGGCGGCACGAACAACATGAATATGAAAGGCACGGCAGATCACAGCACCGGTTCGCCCGAACCGGTGCCGGCTGTCAGCGTCCGCGGTTCGGCGGCGCATGCTTCGGCCCCGGGGGCCGCACGACGTCATCCGCCCCCTGAATGACACAGGACGGGCCGCCCGGCGGGTTCGGCGCGGCATCCGTTCAACCGGCGTCTGAACGACGCCTTCTCATGACATCCGAGGTCGCCGCCCCACGGTTCGGCGCGATGGTGTGCGCACGCGCTTTCCGGCGGTGCGCCGCCCGGCGCGCGGCCGCCTGATCGGCGAGGTCGACTTCCATGATTCGATAACCCGCGATCGTCGCCGTCCAGCGCGTCGTCCGGCACGGGCGGCGTGCGGTCGTGTGATCGCGACGTGTGTCGCACGTGTCGTGCAGAGCTGTTCGGCAGTGAGGTTAGGTATCCAAATCAAGTGGCGTGGCGTCGCGAGACGGGAGGCAACGAGGTTGGAGGCGGTCTGCTCCCGGCCGCGTTTGCTGTTGCGTCATCCAGCACATGTGAACCGAGGGAAAACAAGATGAACAAGTCGTTCAAGTCGATCTGGAACGAAGCACTGGGGGCGTGGGTCGCGGCGTCCGAGCTCGATCGTGCGCGGGGCAAGCGCACAAAGGGTGCGATTTGCATCCAGTCGGTCCCGGCAAGAGAGAGCGGTGTCGCGTCCCACGGGGTCAAGCTTCGATTCCTTGCGTCCGCGTTGTCTGCAATGTTGATGGGTGGCGTGGCGTTCGACGCACATGCGTGTGGATTTGCATTCGGTGGAACCTTGGGCGGGGCAGCTGCCGGTACAACGGAGACCAACTGCACCGGGACCGGGACGTTCTCGGTCGTGAGTGGTAGTGGAGGACTTCAGGCAACCACCTATATCGGTAGTGCGAATACCGCTTACGGCAATGCAAACCTCAATCTCGCGCTCGGTGAGGCTGCGATTTCGGGAACGAATGGCAGCCTGAGTGATGGATGGGACCAGGCGATCGGCTCATACGCGTTGGCAGCCACCGGCGTGAACGGAACCGGCGGGGCCAACGCGATTGGCGTGCATGCGACCGCGAGCGCTGTCAATGCAACGGCACTCGGATCAAGTTCTACCGCAAGCGGTGTGTCCGGTGTCGCGTTGGGTTCTGCCACGATAGCTTCGGGTTCGTTCTCTGCTGCGATCGGCAATCAGGCGACCGCAACCAGTACGGGCGCGGTGGCGATCGGCAGTGGAGCGAACGCCAGCGGTGTGTCCGCGGTCGGGCTCGGGAACAATGCCACGGCCTCCGGGCAGAATGCGGCCGCGCTCGGTCTCGGCGCGGTTTCTTCGGGCCTCAGCAGCGTTGCGCTCGGCTTTTCGGCTCAGGCGATCAACCAGGGCGCGGTCGCGCTTGGCAACCAGTCCACGAGTTCCGGTGCGGCCGGTGTAGCGGTGGGCAGCGGCGCACTGGCATCCGGCAATTCGGCACTGGCAATGGGCGTGAACAGCGGCGCGAAGGGCGGGACGTCGATCGCGATCGGCTGGGGCGGCACCGCGGGCGTCGCCGGGTCCGGCACGCAGTCGCTCGGGACCAGTTCGATCGCGATGGGTTCGAACACGTCGGCCGGCGCCGACAGTGCGCAGGCATACGGCCTGAACGCCAACGCATCGGGCGTCAGCTCGATCGCGATGGGCGTGCAGTCGACCGCGACGCAGCAGTTCGGTGTCGCGCTCGGCAATCTCGCGCTCGCGACCGGCACGTCGGCCAGCGCGCTTGGCCCCGGCGCGACGGCGTCGGCGCTGAATGCGACCGCGATCGGCATCAACAGCGTCGCGGCGGCCGGCTCCACCGTCGCCATCGGCGACAGCAACTCGGTCGCGGCAACGGCCGGCGCCGGCTCGATCGCGGGCGGCAACAACTCGAAGGTACTGGGCGGCACCGGCGCCGTCGCGCTTGGCCTCGGCCAGACCGTCAGCGGCAACGGCGCGGTCGCGATCGGCGACCCGAGCACCGCGATCGGCACCGGCGCGGTCACGGCCGGTTCGAACAACACCGCGATCGGCGACGGCGCGGTGGCGATCGGTGATTCGAACGTTGCGCAGGGCACCGGCTCGCTCGCGCTGGGCAGTACGTCGACGGCGGCAGCGGCGGGTGCCGTGGCGTTCGGCGCGTCGGCGATGGCGAACAACGCGAACGATGTCGCGCTCGGCTCCGGTTCGGTGACGGCCGCGCCGCATCCGACGGCGACCGCCACGATTGGCGGCGTCACCTACACGTTCAACGGCGTCAATCCGACCAGCGTCGTCAGCGTCGGCGCGGCGGGCAAGGAGCGCCAGATCACCAACGTCGCGGCAGGGCAGATCAATTCGACCAGTACGGACGCGATCAACGGCTCGCAGCTCGACGCGACGAACCAGGCGGTGACTTCGTTGTCGACGTCGACGCTGTCGAGCATCACGTCGCTGTCGACGGGGTTGAGCTCGACCAACAGTTCGGTCGTGTCGCTGTCGACCTCCACGTCGACCGGTATCAGTTCGTTGTCGACGGGGTTGAGTTCGACGAACAGTGCGGTGGTGTCGCTGTCGACGTCGACATCGACGGGCATCAGCTCGTTGTCGACCGGTCTCAGCTCGACGAACAGCTCGATCACGTCGCTGTCGACCTCCACGTCGACGGGTATCAGTTCGCTGTCGACCGGCCTGAGCGCGACCAACAGTTCGGTGGTGTCGCTGTCGACGTCGACGTCGACGGGCATCAGCTCGCTGTCGACCGGCCTGAGCTCGACGAACAGCACGGTGGTGTCGCTGTCGACGTCGACGTCAACGGGCATCAGTTCCCTGTCGACCGGCCTGAGCGCGACCAACAGCACGATCACGTCGCTGTCGACGTCCACGTCGACGGTCGTCGGCTCGCTGTCCACCGGCCTGAGCGCGACGAACAGCAACCTGACCTCGCTGTCGACCGCGACGTCGACGGGTATCAGTTCGTTGTCGACCGGCCTGAGTTCCATCGCGAACAACAACACCAACCTCGGCAACAGCACGGCCGGCGCGATCGGCGGCGGTGCCGCCTACGACCCGGCCACCGGCACGATTTCGGCGCCGTCGTACGTGACGTATAACAGCGACGGCTCGACCACGATCAACAACAACGTCGGCTCGGCGATCCAGAACATCAACGCGCACGGCATCAAGTATTTCCACGCGAACTCGACCGCGCCCGACAGCCAGGCGATCGGCGTCGACAGCGTGGCGATCGGGCCGAACGCGATCTCGCGGGTGGACGGCAGCGTCGCGCTCGGTTCGGGCTCGGTATCCGATCGCGCGACGACGCCGTCGTCCGGCATCCTGCGCAACGGCACGGCGTCGATCCCGTTCAACACGACGGACCAGACGCTGCTCGGTGCGGTGTCGGTCGGCAACGCGACGAGCAAGACCTATCGCCAGATCACCAACGTCGCGGACGGCACCGGACAGCAGGACGCGGTGACGGTGCGGCAGCTGGCCGGCGCATTGCAGTCGTTCGCGGTCACGGGCCAGAAGTACTTCCACGCGAATTCGACGGCGACGGACTCGCTCGCGGTCGGCGCGGAATCGGTGGCGGTCGGCCCGACGACGGTCGTCAACGGCGACAACGGCGTGGGCATCGGCAACGGTGCGATCGTCGACCAGACCGCGCCTGGCGGCGTCGCGATCGGGCAGGCGGCGAGCTCCGGGCAGGCCGATGCGATCGCGCTCGGCAGCGGTGCGTCCGCGCTCGGCGCGCAGTCGGTCGCGCAGGGCGCCAATGCGTCGGCGGTCAGCGTGGGCAGCGTCGCGCTGGGCTCCGGCGCGCACAGCAGCGCGACCGATGCGCTCGCGCTCGGCGCCGGTGCATCGGCGACGCTCGCGAACAGCGTCGCGCTGGGGGCGGGTTCGCTGACCACGGTCGGCGCGCTGACGAACTACATCGCGTACGGCCTGAGCAGCCCGCAGTCGTCGGCCGGTGAAGTCAATGTCGGCAACCGGCAGATCACCGGCCTCGCCGCCGGCAAGAACGGCACCGACGCGGTCAACGTGTCGCAGCTCGATTCGGTCGCGAACCAGCTGACGACGTTGATTACCCAGCGCACGTCCAACCTCGGCGGGTCGTACACGTCGAACCCGTCCGGCGGCAACGTGCCGCCGGGGCCGAGCGGTTCGAACTCGTCGGCCGGCGGCTCGGGCGCGGTGGCCTCGGGTTCGAATAGCACGGCGGTCGGCAACAGTTCGACGGCATCCGGCAACGGCTCGACGGCGATCGGCGTCGGCGCGAGTTCCTCGGGCAGCAATTCGGCGGCGGTCGGCGCGGGCAGCAACGACGGCGGCCGGTCGAACGTCGTCGCGGTCGGCTCCGCGGATTCGGCGCGACAGGTCGTCAACGTCGCGGCGGGCACGCAGGGCACGGATGCGGTGAACGTGAACCAGTTGAATGCCGTGTCGAACCAGTTCACGCAGTCGCTGAACACGGTCAACAACCAGCTCACGCAGATGCAGCAGCAGATCCAGCAGACCGATTCGATGGCGCGCGAAGGGATCGCCGCCACCGCCGCGATGGCGTCGATCCCGCACATGGATCGCGATTCGAACTTCGCGATGGGTGTCGGTACGGCGACGTTCCAGGGTCAGAAGGCCATGGCCGTCGGCGTGCAGGCGCGCATCACGGAGAACCTGAAGGCGACGATCAATGGCGGCTTCGCCGGCAGCCAGCGCGTCGTCGGCGCGGGCATGCTGTATCAGTGGAAGTGATCGCGCGCAGCGGTTCGTTCCGGCTCGCACGGCCGGCGCGGACCGCGTCGAACGCACACGCACACGCACACGCACACGCACGCGGATGCGGCCGCGCCATCGCGCCGCCCGCGCCGCACCCATCGCATTCTCGGAGTAACCAAGTGAAAAACATCCATCTTGCACTGCTGGCGTCCGTCGTTTCCCTCGCTGCCTGCTCGAGTGCGTCGGGGCCGACGTACAACGCCTACGAACTGCAGCCTCGCGACGGCATCCGGACCTTTCGCGTCGACTGCCACGGGATCCTGTCGAGCGCGAAGACCTGCATGAAGGTTGCGACCCGCATGTGCGGCAACGAGGCCGTGCGTGTGGTCGATTCCACGACGCCGTACCGCGACGGCGCCGATCCGCACTCGATGGTGTTTCAGTGCGGTGCCGCACCGGCGCCGGCCGCCGCGGCCGCCGCGCCGGTCGAGAAGGTGAGCCTGACGGGCGACGCGTATTTCGCGACCGACTCGGCGGTGCTGACGTCCGCCGCCACCACCGCGCTCGACACGCTGCTGAACCAGCAGGGCGACAAGCATTTCTCGCGCGTGGAAGTGGACGGCTATACCGACGCGACCGGCTCGGACGCGCACAACCAGGCGTTGTCGAAGCGCCGGGCCGACGCTGTCGCGGGGTATCTGCGCGAACACGGGCTGAAGGCGGATGCGTTCGCCGCGACGGGGCATGGAGAGGCGAACCCGGCGGCATCGAACGAGACCGCCGACGGGCGGGCGCGCAATCGCCGGGTCGAAATTTCGCTGCGGAAATAAGCCGCGGCGGCCGCGTTGCCGCACGCGTGGCCGTCGCAAGCGAATGGCTTGCTGGCGGCAGCGGCGCCGTCCGGTGACGCCGGCTGTCGCGGCAGGCAACGCGTCACGCGGGGCGTGTGCGGCGTCGCCGTCGTCGCACAGACGACGTTGCCGCACGACGACGCGCGGCCGGCACGCCTGCCCTCATTCGCCGCGGGCAGCGGATCAGTGCCGGATCACGCAGACGGCCACGATTTCGTATCCGGGGTCGGCATGCGTGTTGGCGGCCTTTTCCGCTTCTTCATACGAACCAAAGGACGTGGCACTTTCAATGGCCGGTGCCATGCCGATGTCGCCGTCCTCCGCGGCGCAGAGAAACTGCTCACCGGTCTTCACGACGTACATGGACATCATGATTCCCTCCATCGTTTGCAGGGGGAAATTCCAGTCTAGCAGGCAGGAAGCGGGGCAGCGGTTCGCCGCGCCGTTTCCGTGCGGTCCCGGCCGGATGCAGGCCGTGGCGCGCGTGCGCGAGCGAAAAAGCCGGGCACAATACCGGCATGCGAGCCCCAGATCTTGAATGCCTTGTCACCGTCACCATGCCCTTCGGCAAATACAAGGGTCGGCTCATCGCCGACCTGCCCGGGCCCTACCTCAACTGGCTGGCGCGCGAAGGATTCCCGCGCGGCGAAATCGGCCGGCAACTCGCGCTGATGCACGAGATCGACCATAACGGGCTGAGGAGCCTGCTGGAGCCGCTGCGCAAGCGCGGCTAGCGCCAACCCGCCGCCATCGACGCAGCCGGCTCGTTGTCACGCGCACGGGTCACGCGTGTTGAACGACCGCACCGGGGCGGGATCGTTCGTTCGACGAAGTTCGCGTGTGTTGCGGCGCCAACGCGCGTATACGCGCGGGCACCGCAGCGCCGATGCTGACATAAAATAGAGCATGCTCTGTTGCGTATGAGCTGATGGCAAAAGAGGGGTGCCAACATGAGACGCCTTTATTTTCTCGTACCCGATACGAAGATGGCGAAGGCGATCGTCGATGACTTGCTGCGCGCGCGCATCATCTGGCGCCATATTCACGTTCTCGCCGATCACAGCGTCACACTCGATCAGTTACCCGAAGCATCGCTGTTGCAAAGCAGCGACGTCGTGCATGCGCTCGAGCGCGGCGTCGCACTCGGCGGCGCGACAGGCGCGCTTATCGGTCTCGTCGCGCTGGTATTTCCCCCCGCGGAGCTCGTGATCGCGGGCGGCGCCGTCGTCGCGTTGACGGTGGCGGGGGCGGGCTTCGGGGCGTGGACGGCCGGGATGATCGGCATCGCCGAGCCGAATGTGCGGCTCGCGCGCTTTCGCGACGCGATCAAGGAAGGCCAGATCCTGATCATGGCCGACGTGCCGCCGCTGCGAGAGCAGGAAATCGAGGAGATGGTCGCCCAGCATTTTCCCAATGCGAACCGGGAGGGCGGCGAGTGCACGACGCCGATCTTCCCCTGACACGCGAACAACCGCATACAAGAACATCGGCGCACCTCGACGCGACTCGCTGAACACGCGAGTGCGCGGCCGCGACCCTGGGCGGCATGCCGGCGCCTTTCGATGCGGCGCACCGCCTTTCGTGCCGTGCGCCGGCGCCGTGTCCGGCCTTTCCGAATCGCGCACGGGGCGTACTGTCCGACGCGAATGGCGCCTTCTGAACCTGAGTGCTGAAGCTGAACCGTCAGCAAGGAGGTCGTATGGAACTGCACATGCAATCACACCATTGGGAGCGACGCACGCCCGACTGGATCTCCGCTGCCGTGGCCGGTCTGGCGGGCGGCGCGCTGGTGATCGCGCTGGAATTCTTCTGGTCGACCCTGGTGATCGGTGAAAGCCCGTGGCAACCGACGCACAAGATCGCGGCGATGGTGATGGGCCGCAGTGCGCTCGGCCAGATGTCGCAATTCAGCCTCGAAATCGTCGCGATGGCGCTGCTGCTGCACTACGTGCTCGGTGCGGTCATGGGAATGATGCTCGCCGCGATCATGGCACCGTTCCGCTTCGATTCGAGCGTCGGCATGGAGGCGGTCATCGGGCTGGCGTTCGGCATCGTCGCGTATGGGTGGAACTTCTACGTGATGACGGCCGTGTTCCCGTGGTTCGTCTCGGAACGGGGTTCGGGCCCCTTGCTGGCAAACCTGCTGTTCGGCGTGGTCGCCGCCGTCGCGTACGGCCGGCTGGAGCGATGGCGCAGGCTGAGCAGGGGGGACTGACGCGGCGCCTTGATTCCCGCCTTGCCGCCTGGAATACCCGGCGGCCCGGGCGACGGCCGCGTCGGCAACCGATGCCGGAAGCGGCCGTTGTGCCTGCCGTCGCGACCTGCGACGCCGCCCGCCAGGCGGTTCGGGGTTGGGGCGCGCTTCCCCGTTGCGCTGCCTTGCACGACGCGGAGCCGGGGACTACCTTTTCTTTAGAGCCGTGACGGACATATCGGCGCAAACAACGCAAACAACGCAAACAACGCAAACAACGCAAACAACGCAAACAACGCAAACAACGAATACGCAGCACGGTAACGCGGCACGACGCGCCGGGCGCGTCGTGCCGGAGGGGCACCGGCGAGTGACACGCAGCGAGGCGGCCTATGGCCCTTGCGATTGCTCTGGTCCTGATCATCGCATTGGCGGTGGGGTTTCACTTTGCCAGTCCGTGGTGGATCACGCCGATCGCGTCGAACTGGGTGCGCATGGACGACATGCTGGCGATCACGCTCGTCATCACCGGCGCGTTCTTCATCGCGATCAACCTGTTCATCGCGATCGCGCTGGTGCGCTTCCGCCACCGCAGCGGTCATCGCGCCGCCTACGAGCCGCACAACAAGCGGCTGGAATGGTGGCTGATCGGCCTGACCTCGATCGGCGTGGCCGCGTTGCTGGCACCGGGGCTGTTCGTCTATGCGGACTACATCCGGCCGCCGCCCAAGGTGCTGCAGATGGAAGTGCTCGGCCAGCAATGGCAGTGGCGCTTCCGCTTTGCCGGGCCGGGCGGCAAGCTGGGTACGACGGACGTGCGCTACATCAGCAACGACAACCCGTTCGGCCTGAACCCCGGCGACCCCAACGGTCGCGACAACTACCTGATCGAGGCGCCCGAGGTGCACTTGCCGCTCAACCGGCCGGTCCAGGTCCTGACACGGTCGCGCGACGTGCTGCACGACTTCTACGTCCCGCCGTTTCGTGCGCGCATGAACATGGTGCCGGGCATGGTGACCACCTTCTGGTTCACGCCGACCAAGGCAGGGCGTTACGACATCCTGTGCGCGCAGCTCTGCGGGATCGGGCACTCGAACATGCGCGGCGTGGTGGTGGTGGAAGACGAAGCGTCGTTCTCGCGCTGGCTCGCGCGGCAGCCCACCTTCGCGCAGCGGCAGCAGGCCGCCGTGCAGGCCGCACCGGCCGCCGCGGGCGGCAGCGGCCAGGCGCTTGTCGAGCTGGGCAAGACGCTCGCGGCGGCCAAGGGCTGCGTCGCCTGCCATACCGTGAACGGCAGCCCGCTCGTGGGCCCGACCTGGAAGGGCTTGTACGGCAAGACCGAGACGATGGCCGACGGCAGCACCGCGAAGGTGGACGAAGCCTATCTGCGCGCGTTCATCAGCAACCCGACGGCCCGCGTCGTGAAGGGTTTCTCGCCGATCATGCCGCACTTCGACCTGAGCGACCAGGAACTGACCGCGCTGGTGGCCTACATCAAGGCGCAAGGCGGGCCGGACGCCGGCAGCGCGGCCCGGCGCTAGCGGAGCAGATGCCATGACGTACGCGCACCCCGACCACGCCCCGCGCAGCTTCTGGACCCGTTATGTCTGGAGCCAGGACCACAAGGTCATCGCCGTGCAGTATGCGCTGACGGCCATCGCCATCGGCCTGGTCGGCCTGGTGTTGTCGGACCTGATGCGGCTGCAGCTCGGCTTCCCCGGCAAGTTCGCATTCATCGACGCGAACCACTACTACCAGTTCGTCACCATGCACGGGATGATCATGGTGATCTACCTGCTGACCGCGCTGTTCCTGGGCGGCTTCGGCAACTACCTGATCCCGCTGATGCTGGGCGCGCGCGACATGGTGTTCCCGTTCCTCAACATGCTGAGCTACTGGGTCTACCTGGTGGCCGTGCTGGTGCTGGTGGCGAGCTTCTTCGTGCCGGGCGGGCCGACCGGCGCGGGCTGGACGCTGTATCCGCCGCAGGCCATCCTGCCGGGCACGCCGGGGGTCGAATGGGGCATCGTGCTGATGCTGGTGTCGCTGGCGATCTTCATCGTCGCGGCGACGATGGGCGGCCTGAACTACGTCACCACCACGCTGCAGGCACGCACGCGCGGCATGACGCTGATGCGCATGCCGCTCACGGTGTGGGGCATCTTCATCGCGACCATCATGGCGCTGCTGGCGTTTCCGGCGTTGTTCGTGTCCGCGGTGATGATGCTGTTCGACCGGACGCTCGGCACCAGCTTCTTCGTGCCGGCCGTCGTGTCGATGGGGCAAACGCTCAAGCACGCCGGCGGCAGCCCGCTGCTGTTCCAGCACCTGTTCTGGTTCTTCGGGCATCCGGAGGTCTACATCGTCGCGCTGCCGGCCTTCGGCATTGCGTCGGACCTCATCAGCACGCACGCGCGCAAGAGCATCTTCGGCTACCGGATGATGGTGTGGGCGATCGTCATGATCGGCGCGTTGAGCTTCGTGGTCTGGGCCCACCACATGTTCATCGCCGGCATGAATCCGTACTTCGGCTTCTTCTTCGCCACCACCACGCTCATCATCGCCGTGCCGACCGCGCTCAAGGTCTACAACTGGGTGCTGACGCTGTGGCGCGGCGATATCCACCTGACCGTGCCGATGCTGTTCGCGATCGGCTTCATCAGTACCTTCGTGCTGGGCGGGCTGACCGGGCTCTACCTCGGCAACGTGAGCGTG
Source organism: Burkholderia sp. 22313 (assembly GCF_052045245.1). Lineage (NCBI taxonomy): Bacteria > Pseudomonadati > Pseudomonadota > Betaproteobacteria > Burkholderiales > Burkholderiaceae > Burkholderia > Burkholderia sp. 22313. The sequence continues at coordinate 9,188 of NZ_JBQEON010000047.1, read as the reverse complement.
GACATTCCGCTGTCGAACACGTACTTCGTGGTCGCGCACTTCCATATGGTGATGGCCGTGTCGCCGATCCTGGTGGTGTTCGGCGGCCTCTACCACTGGTATCCGAAGGTGACGGGCCGCATGCTCGACGACACGCTCGGGCGCGTGCACTTCTGGGTCACCTTCGTCGGCACCTATGCGATCTACTTCCCGATGCACTATCTCGGCATCCTGGGCATGCCGCGACGGTATTACGCGTATCAGGGCTACAGTTTCATTCCGCATTCGGCGCAGACGCTCAACGCCTTCATCACCGTCGTCGCGCTGATCGTCGCGGCGGCGCAACTCCTGTTCCTGTTCAACCTGGCGTGGAGCCTCGTGCGTGGCAAGCGTGCCGATGGCAACCCGTGGCGCGCCACCACGCTGGAATGGCAGACGCCGCAAACGCCGCCGGCGCACGGCAACTGGGGCGCCGCGCTGCCGGTCGTCTACCGCTGGGCCTACGAATACAGCCCGCCGGGGCAGGAGGAGGACTTCGTCCCGCAAAACCAGCCGCCCGCGACGGCACCCGAACCCGAGCCGGCCCGGCCGACATTGCACCCCGGCGAGGCACACGAATGACCACGCTGCCGCGCCCCTTCGCTCCCGACGCGCGACCCGTCGCACCGAATGCGGGCCGCACGGGCCTGCTCGTCTTCATGGCAGTGGCCACGACCTTGTTTTCCCTGCTGCTGCTCGCCTATGGCATGCGCATGCGCGAGCCCGACTGGCAGCCGATCCCGCATCCGGCGCTGCTGTGGTGGAACACCGGCGCGCTGGCGCTGGCAAGCGTCGCGATGCAGCGTGCCCGGCAGCTGACCTTGCACCGCATGGCGTGGCTGGTATCCGGCGGGGTGCTGGCGGCGCTGTTCGTGATCGGGCAACTGAGCGCCTGGCGCCTGCTGTCCGCGGCCGGGCAGACCATCGACGTCAATCCTTCCAACAGCTTCCTCTACCTGCTCACCGGCCTGCACGCGTTGCACGTGCTGGGCGGGCTGGTGGCCTGGGCCGTCACGATCGTGCCGGCGCGGCGCGCGGACCCGTTCCAGGCCCGGCGTGCCATCGCGCTGTGCGCGACCTACTGGCATTTCCTGCTGGCGGTCTGGCTCGTGCTGCTGGCGGCGATGTGGTGGATCACCCCCGGGATCGTCGCCGCCCTCTGCGGGCCGCCGTATGGAGCCGCGCCATGACCTCGCCCACGCTGCGCTCCGAATCCGCCGGCGAATCGGCCGGCGAATCGGCCGACACCGCGCCGGCCGACGCCGGGCCCGACGGCTGGCGCGGCATCGTCACGGACTGGTCGGCCGACCGCGCAGCCTTCAAGGTGCCGTGGGGCAAGGCGATGATGTGGATCTTCCTGCTGTCGGACACCTTCGTCTTCAGCAGCTTCCTGATCGGCTACATGACGGTGCGCATGTCGACCACGGCGCCGTGGCCCGATACCGCGAAGGTGTTCGGGCTCACCGTGGGCGGCGTGGAAGTGCCGTTGCTGCTGATCGCCATCATGACGTTCACGCTGATCAGCAGCAGCGGCACCATGGCGATGGCCGTCAACTTCGGCTACCGGCGCAACGCCCGGCCCGCCGCCGCGCTGTTGCTGGCGACCGCGCTGCTGGGCGCGACCTTCCTGTCGCTGCAGGCCTTCGAATGGAGCAACCTGATCTTCCGGGAAGGCATCCGCCCGTGGGGCAACCCGCTGGGCGCGGCACAGTTCGGCGCGTGCTTCTTCACGATCACCGGGTTCCACGGCTTTCACGTGACCTGCGGCGTGATCTACCTGTTGCTGATCGCACGCAAGATCCTGCAGCCGGGGTTTACCGAGCACGGCAACTTCCAGATCGTCGAGATTGCCGGCTTGTACTGGCACTTCGTCGACCTGGTGTGGGTGTTCATCTTCGCGTTGTTCTATTTGTGGTGAGGCAGGCCATGGACCACTCCGATCCCGCCGATCGACCCCACGCCGCGCACGGCCAGCAGCATCCGATCGGCCTCTACCTGAAGATCTGGGGCCTGCTGTTCGTGCTGAGCACGCTGTCGTACCTGGTGGATTACTTCAACGTGCAGGGCCTGCCGCGCTGGGTGCTGATCGTCGTGCTGATGATCGCCAAGGCCGGGCTGATCGTGTCGATCTTCATGCACATGATGTGGGAACGGCTGGCGCTGGTGTACGCGATCCTGATCCCGCCGCTGTGCCTGCTGGTGCTCATGGTGCTGATGGCCGCCGAAGCGCATCATACGTTCGGCATGCGGGCACTCTTCTTCCACTGACCCCGGCGCCCGCCGTGCACCGGACGACGGGCGCTTCGCATGGCGGCGGGCACGATACGTGCGCCATCGACCGACCCCGTTTCGGGACGGACGGCGTCCCGTCATCGGGGAACGACGCTTCCGGACGTCCGTTCACGCAAACTTCAACGGAGAACCCCATGAGATCTTCACGCCGTAGCTTCATTGCAGCCACCACCCTTCTTGCCTCCGCGCTGGCCGTTGGACGTCGCGCGGTGGCGGCGGATGCCGGTGTCGTGCAGGAATCCGATGCAAATGCCCAGGCGCTCGGTTACAAGACGGATGCCAGCCGGGTCGACCATGCGAAGTTCCCGAAGTTTCAGGCGGGCCAGGCCTGTGCGAACTGCCAGTTCTTCCAGGGCAAGACCGGCGCCGCGACGGGACCGTGCCTTGTTTTCGCCGGCAAGCAGGTCAGTGCGAAAGGCTGGTGCAACTCTTATACGAAAAAGGCGTAGCGAAGCAGGGAGGGCCTGCTGGCCGTGCAGCTGAAACGCCGGTGTCGGCGAGGCTGTCGTCTGCGAGCATCGTCCCGTCGACGACGATGCCGAACGACGGCGTCCGGATCGGTCACGGCCACCGGGGCGACGGCCGACGCGGTGCGCGGGATCGAGCACATACAATGTGTGCGTCTGCCGGCCTGTGCTTCCCCCGACCTGGGGCACGCGCAGGCCGATCCCCCCGCGACCCTCCAAGGCCAACATGGAAATCAAATGGATCGAGGATTTCCTCGCGCTCGCGCAATACCAGAGCTTTTCCCGCGCGGCTGAATTTCGCAACGTCACGCAGTCGGGCTTCAGCCGCCGGATCCAGTCGCTCGAGCAGTGGATCGGCGCCGAACTGATCGACCGCAGCAGCTTCCCGCCGGTGCTCACGCCGGCCGGGCGCCTGTTTCGCGAGACGGCCGAAGACGTGCTCAGCCGCCTGTTCGACACGCGGGCCATCATCCGCACCGAGCAGCGGATCGCCGGCAAGAGCCTGCAGATCGCCGCGGGCCACACGATCGCGCTGAGTTTCCTGCCGGCCTGGCTCAAGGCGCTGGCCCCGCATTTCGGCGAAGTGCGGGCGCGCGTCATTCCGACCAACGTCCATGACTCGATCCTGATGCTCGTCAACGGCAACTGCGAGCTGATGTTTGCCTATCACCATCCGGAGCTGCCGCTTCATCTCGACCCCGCAAAATACGAGCACCTGACGGTGGGCCTCGACACGTTGATGCCCGCGTGCCGGCCGAACCGGCGCTCGGCGCCCGCGTTTCGCCTGCCCGGAACGAAGCAGAGCCCGCTGCCGCTGATTTCGTACACGGAAACCAGCTACTTCGGTCGCTGCCTCGCGCTGCTGCTCGGCCGTGCACCGGATGCCCCGGCCTTGCAACTGCACTACGAATCCGACATGGCCGAAGTGCTGAAAAAACTCGTGATGGAAGGCGAGGGCATCGCATGGCTGCCCCGCAGCGCGATCGCCGCCGAACTGGCGACCGGCGAACTCGTGCCGGCCGGGCCGGCGGCGTGGAACCTGGAAGTCGAGCTGCGCGTGTATCGCGACGTGTCGAACCGCAGCGAATTCCTGGACACGCTCTGGCAGCATCTGCGCGCGGCGCCTTCCCGGCCAGGATAAGCAAGGGTTTTCCCGCCTTATGCGGAACTCGCATACCGCCATGTTGCACCGGCATCACGGATTTTTTGACCCTCCCTACCATTCGTTCCAGCGGCAACTGTGACGCTTGACCGGCGTCGCGCGGCCTTCTTCGCAGCGCTCGTTCGCCTCCCGGCGGCCGGGTGCCACCCAAGGACGGATGGACATGAAAAATCGCCTTACCCTGAGCATTGCAATCGGCATGATCCTCGGTGTCGTCGCCGGTTATGCGTGCCACGCCAGCATAGCGGACCCGGCCACGCTCAAGGCGGTCGCCGGCTATTTCTCGATCGTCACCGACATCTTCCTGCGCCTGATCAAGATGATCATCGCGCCGCTGGTGTTCGTCACGCTCGTGTCCGGCCTGGCCGGCATGGACAGCGGCGAGGACGTCGGACGCATCGGCCTGCGCTCGATCGGGTGGTTCCTCTGCGCGTCGCTGATGTCGCTGAGCCTCGGCCTCGTCATGGCCAATGCGCTGCAGCCGGGCGCCGGGCTGAACCTCACCGAAACCGCCGGCGAGGTCAACACCGGCCTGAATACCGCCGCGCTGAACGCGCGGGACGTGATCACGCATGCGTTCCCGACCAGCCTGCTCGACGCGATGGCGCGCAACGACATCCTGCAGATCCTGGTGTTCTCGATCTTTCTCGGCGTCGCGCTGAGTGCGCTGAAGCACGACAGGCGCGTCGGCGTCGTGATCCAGTCGATCGACGGCATGGTGCCGGTGATGCTGCGCCTGACGAACTACGTGATGCGCGCGGCGCCGCTCGGCGTATTCGGCGCGATTGCCGCGTCGGTCACGCTGCGCGGGCTCGATGTGATCGTCACGTATGGCAAGCTGATCGGCGCGTTCTACCTCGGCCTGCTCGTGCTCTGGACGATCCTGATCGGCGCCGGCTACGTGTTTCTCGGGCGACGCGTCGGCAGCCTGCTGAAGGCCGTGCGCGAACCCGCGCTGATCGCCTTCTCGACCGCGAGCAGCGAGGCCGCGTATCCGCGCCTGACCGAGCAGCTCGAGAAGTTCGGCGTCGACAAGAAGGTCGTGGGCTTCACGCTGCCGCTCGGCTATGCGTTCAACCTGGACGGCTCGATGATGTATCAGGCGTTCGCCGCGATCTTCATCGCGCAAGCGTTCGGCGTGCACATGCCGCTGTCGCAGCAGGTCTTCATGCTGCTGGTGCTGATGCTGAGCAGCAAGGGCATGGCGAGCGTGCCGCGCGGCTCGGTGGTCGTCGTCGCGGCGGTCGCGCCGATGTTCCATCTGCCGGTGGCCGGCGTCGCGATGGTCCTCGCGATCGACCAGATCCTCGACATGGGCCGCACGATGACGAACGTGATCGGCAACAGCGTGGCGACGGCGGTGATCGCGAAGTGGGAGAGCCGGCGCGCCGCGAAGTCGGAAGGCGCCGGGTTCGAGCAGCCGGAGCTGAACGCATGATGCGCACGGATCACATGAATGCCCGGCGGAAATTCGGCGTGATCGGCGGCCTCGGGCCGCTCGGCAGCGCCGACGTGTTCTTCAAGATGGTGAAGGCGACGCCGGCGTCGTCGGACGAGGAGCACGTCGAGATGATTTTCGAGCAGCACCCGTTCAAGGGGGCGGGGTCGGGCAGTGCGGCGACGATCGAACGCAAGCTGTACGTGTTCGACATGATCCGGCGGTTCGAGCAGCGTGGCGTGACGACCGTCGTGCTGCCGTGTTTCCTGAGCCATACGTTCATCGACGAGCTGAAGGCGAACACCCGCCTGCCGATCGTGGATATCGTCGAAGCGGTGCGCAGCCATGTGCGGCGCAAGTATCCGGACGCGACGCGCATCGGCGTGCTGGCGTCCGATTACGTGCGGGACAAGCGCCTGTTCGACGTGTATTTCCCGTCACCGCAATTCGACATCGTCTATCCGCGGTCGCACGAGGGTATCGATCTCGTGACCGAAGCGATCTACGGCGCCGACGGCATCAAGCGCGGCAATCTGCGCGGCCGTCCGGTCGAGCTGTTGCGCCGCGCGTGCGAGGACCTGGCCGACCAGGGCGTGCAGGTGATCGTCCCCGGCCTGACCGAGATCGCGCTGGTCGCCGATGAAATCGGCCCGCAGCGCGTGCCGCTCGTGGATTCGAATCTGGCGTATGCGCAGTACGCGGTGACCGGGCAGCCGGATGCGCGTGCGGCGACGTTCAAGATCGGCGTGGTCGGTGGCGTCGGCCCGGCCGCGACGGTCGATTTTCTGGACAAGATCGTGCGCAACACGCCGGCGTCGCGCGATCAGGACCATGTCAAGCTGCTGGTCGAACAGAATCCGCAGATCCCCGATCGAACCGAGAACCTGGTGGGCGCCGGCGCGGATCCGACGGTCGCCCTGTACGCGACCTGCAAGAAGCTCGAGGATGGCGATGCCGACGTCATCGCGATTCCGTGCAACACCGCGCATGCGTTCGTCGAGCGGATTCAGCCGTACCTCGGCATTCCGATCGTGAACATGCTGACCGTCACGGTCGCCCACCTGCGCGACACCTGGCCGGCGTTGCGCGAGGTTGGTGTGCTGGCGACGTCCGGCACGATCGAAAGCGGGGTCTACCGGAAGGCGCTGGAATCGCAGGGGCTCCGGCAAGTGGCGCCGGCGCCCGCGTTGCAGGCGCGCGTGATGGAAGCGATCTACGGAAAGCGCGGTGTCAAGGCGGGCTTCACGACCGGACAGTGCGAGGACGATGTCGGTGCGGCCATCGACGCGTTGATTGCCGAGGGCGTGAGCGTGATCGTGCTCGGCTGTACCGAATTGCCGATTCTGTTGCCGGGCGGTGAATACGTCGCGCGCGACGGCCGGCGAGCGACGCTCGTCGATCCGACCGACGTGCTCGCGCGCGCGTGCATTGCGTATGCGATGGTGGGCGGCGGCTGAGCCCGGGATTGCCTGCGATGAAAGGCCGGGGAGGGTGGCGCTCGGCCATTCGTGGAAAAGTCGGGTAGCAGCGACGCATTGCTGCGCCGCCGCCCCCTAAGAACCGTACGTGCGAGTTTCCCCGCATACGGCTCAAGCCTCTATAAGGCCAGTGATTAAACCAACCCGGCGGCACCACGTACCGACCGGCCTATGTACCTGCTTCATGGCAGCGTGCAGACTAGCTGCGGCCGTTGCCCTTGCGACGTGCCCGGGAGATCCGACTTCGAATCGCAGCGCGCTGCGCAAAGTAGGTGTACCACTCACGATCGTAGGGATTGGCGTCCGATTGGACTTTCGGATGTCGTTCGATGGGTGTACTCGCCGCTGTCCGGAGAGACCGGAGGATAGGGCGTCCGTTATCGTCCACATGATCAGTGGCGACGGCAAATACCCATTGCCTTAGCCCAATCCGATGAAAGTAACGTTGCCGCACCCATTCCGCAGGCTTCTTGGGATGGCGTCGCTTGGCCCATTGCCATATTGCGTACCAGATATGGCTGTCCACGCGGGTGAAGGCTTCCTGTGCAACGACGTGACGGTGGTACATTGCCCAGCCGGTGATCACAGGATTGAGGGCGTCGATCAGCACGTCCTGCGGTGCTGGTCTTAGCCTTCGGATGATGTCTCGAACCTTTTGCAGGAAGGACTGCACGTTCTTCCGCGCCGGCTTGATAAGCAGTTTCTTGCCGTATCGCCGGACGTTCTGGCCAAGGAAATCATAGCCTTCCGTCAGGTGGGTGATCTTCGTCTTCTCCGGGGCGAGTTCCAGTCCTCGAGATGCAAGAAACGTGGTGACTGCCGGGGTGACTGTGTCCTGCAACACTTCCCGACTCACTCCAGTGATGACGAAGTCGTCGGCGTATCGCACGAGATTGACCTTGTGAGCTACGCGATGTGACGGATATTTGAAAACGGACGATAAAACCTTGTCCAGCCCGTTCAGCGCAAAGTTGGCGAGCACAGGGCTGATGATGCCGCCCTGTGGCGTCCCTTCGGTCGTCCTCGCGAATACACCGTCCTTCAAGTAACCGGCCCTCAGCCATTTCGCCAACACGGCCTTGTCCGTCGGCACGTGCTTTAAGAGCCACGCATGGTCGATGTTGTCGAAGCAGCCGCGGATGTCCGCTTCGAGAATCCACTGCGCCGAGACCCGTGCGCCCCGGTCTTTTGGGTTGCCGTGGTATCGGGCGTTCATGAAGCATTGCGCTATCGCGTCATGGGTAGATCGCTCTTTTCGGAATCCATAGGATTGTCCATCAGAGATCGTTTCGGATACGGGGTCGAGGGCGAGCAGGTGAAGGGCCTGCATCGCCCGATCTCGCATCGTGGGGATGCTCAGCGGGCGCAGCTTGCCGGTACTCTTGGGTATATAGATACGCTTCAGCGGCAGCGGTTGATACCCACACCGCGTCAGCGAGCCTATTGCCATGTATTTGGCATCCGGGGTCGACCAAAGCACTTTGTCAACGCCCGGTGTACGTTTGCCTTGGTTTTCCGTCACTCGTTTAACGGCTAACGCTTTGCCGTAGAACGAGGTGGTCAGTAGCCGTTGCAGAGCCTTGACCCTGTTCCAGCGACCGGCCTGTGTCGCCTTCACGATACGCGCTTGCATTCTTTTGACCATGGCGTGGGCCGCGTCCCAGTCGATGCTGTGCCACGACGTACCTTGGTCGGCCAGTGCACACGTTGACAGCCCGTTCATTTGCTTTCTCGCCTTCAAAGATTACGCAAGTTATCTCGTGATGAGAGACCAGTTGGAAGTCTGCCCACTTTCGTGTCGAGCGATGTTTCAGCTCGTATCCCGGCCATTACGGCCTGGCGTTCGCTTTCTCCAACCTCCTTTACCCGCTCCGCCCGCAGCCTCCCTCGCGGTTGGCCTGCCCCTGGGGGCGACGAGATGGGCTTACCCTGTTCCGCTGTCGCAACGGGATGACGACGGTTTCCTCTTTACGCCGGCGACACCGTGGTCTGCGTGCATTCACCACAGACTGAATGCACCCGGTCGCGTAGCTTTTGCCCTCAGCCTGTCAGCATCTTTGGCTGGACTGTAATCACGACGCTTGCGAGAATTCACTTCCGTTAACCGTGCCACCCGAGCCCTTCCGGCTCCCGCGTCGATGCTTGCAGGTGTCGCCTTCGCCTCGCGGCTCGGGCTAGGCCTTGCGGCCCCAGTCGTTGTCCTCGATGCTCCGCACCCCGCCGTTACCAGCGACGCACGATCGAGTAGGCTACTGCTGGCAGAACAGCAGGTCCCGTCCAATTGCTATTGGCGAGACAGTTGTGATAGCGACTTTGCAGGTCGCGCCTGTATG
>NZ_JBQEON010000046.1:0-46029 GCF_052045245.1 Burkholderia sp. 22313 | reverse complement strand
TGTCAAGTCCTGGAATAGGTTGACAGTATCCAAGCGCTAAAACGCCCGATGCACCGCATCGGGCGTTTTGTATTTCAGGGCGGCATGTGGCCGCTCCTGGTTGTAGATGCGCACTGACTGCTCGACCATCTTGACGGCCTGAGCAAGGTCGGCGGGACGTTGCAACAAGAACTCGCCCTTAAGGATGCCGTTGATTCGCTCGGCCAGCGCGTTCTGATAGCAGTCGTAGCCGTCCGTCATCGAGCAGCGCAGGCCGTGGCGCCGGTGGATGTCCTGATAGTAGGTCGAGCAGTACTGCACCCCGCGATCGGAGTGATGGATCAATGGCTGGCGGCTCTGGCGCCTGCGCAACGCCTTCTTCAACGCCTGGCTAACCTGTTCGGTCTGCAGGCTGTCGTGAACGTGATGTCCAACGATCTTGCGCGAGTACGCATCCGTGACCAGGCTCAGATACACAAACCGACCCGCTGTGGGTAGGTACGTGATGTCGGCTACCCACACCTGCTCGGGGCCGCTCGGCACGATTTGATCCGGCCCGGGTTTCAGTAGATTCGGATGGCGCCGGAAGTGATGGTGGCTTTGCGTTGTCTTGTGATACGCCCGATGCGGCACGACCAGCAGTCGCGCGGCGCGCAGCACATCGAACAGCCCATCTCGCCCCAGCTTGATGCCGCGCTCGACCAACGCCGGCCCAAGCAGGTGATGCAGTTTGCGTGCCCCAAGCCTAGGCTGGCGCAGTCGCACGTCGCGCACCAATGCCGTCACGGTCTCGGCTTGCGAGCAGCGGCGCGCCTCGCTGCGACATCGCTTGTAATACGCTTGGCGACTGATGCCCATGTAGCGGCAGGCTCGCTCGACGCTCAGCTTTTCGATCCGCTTTTGCGCAACGACCTGCCCGAAGGCTTTTTTACGGTGATCCCGTAGTCCTTGCGCATCACGTCGAGCACGGCCTCGAACAGCGCCGCTTTCTCCTGCGCCTCGCGCAACTGCGTCTCCAACTCCTTGATGCGCTGCTCCGGTGTGAGTGGCTTTGAGTCTGGCTTTGGCATGGTGCAACCCGATCGCGCACGGCCGGATGGATCGGCCCAATCCTGCAAGCCGTGCTTACGTAACCATACCAGTACGGTCGAGCGTCCCTGGATGCCGTAGCGCTGCTGCGCCTCTTTGTACGTCAGTTCGCCTTTTTCGACCTGCGCCACCACCGACAGTTTAAAAGCCAGGCTGTAGTCCCGCTGCGTCCGCTTGTTCCCTTGCTCCACTTGGCACCTCTTCGCTTCGGCGAAAAAGTGTCAACCTATTCTAGGACGGGTCACGGAAAACAAAAAAGCCCCGCCGAAGCGGGGCTTTTTTACACGAATAATCGCGCCGAACTTAGACCGGACGGATGTTCGCAGCTTGCAGACCCTTCGGGCCCGTCTTCACTTCGAATTCAACCTTCTGGTTTTCTTGCAGCGTCTTGAAGCCTTCGACGCGGATTTCCGAGAAGTGCGCGAACAGATCGTCGCCGCCGCCTTCCGGGGTGATGAAGCCGAAGCCCTTTGCGTCATTGAACCACTTGACGGTACCGGTTGCCATGTTACTTGTTCCTAAAAAGATAAAACGGGGCCGAGGCCCATGGGTGCGGAAAATCAAGGAAGGGGGTAATAGGACCAACCGGAGTACCGTTGATGGGCGAACTACGAAAGAACCAATTCACTCGCCGCTTGAAATCCTGCACCGTTGTTTATACGGCTTATCGGTCCCGCGGTCAACCGGATTTCCATTCACTCAGGGTTATTGCGGAGTTCAGGTTTACAAAGCTTGCAAACCGCGCGAATTTTTTGTAGGGGCCGAACGATTTTGGCGCCAACTTCCAGGTGCAACCGTTAAACTACGCGCCGCGTGGACGGGTTGCCCTGATCGGGTGCGCCGTTCCCCCAAAATTGCATGCGCGGTGCTGTCCGAGCCGATCCCGGACAGGCGGCCGACCATGCTTTTTGAGACACAGGAGAGGATGTGAAGAGTTCTATTCAACGGAACATCGGCCCGTTTGCATTGATGCTGACGGGGCTGGGTTCGATTATCGGCTCGGGCTGGCTGTTCGGCGCCTGGAAGGCCGCGAAGATCGCCGGTCCGGCAGCGATTTGTGCATGGATCATCGGTGCGGTCGTGATTCTCGCGATTGCGCTGACGTATGCGGAACTGGGTGCGATGTTCCCCGAGTCCGGCGGCATGGTGCGCTATGCACGCTACTCGCACGGTTCGCTGGTGGGCTTCATCAGCGCTTGGGCGAACTGGATCGCGATCGTGTCGGTGATTCCGATCGAAGCGGAAGCGTCGATCCAGTACATGAGCACGTGGCCGTATCCGTGGGCGCACGCGTTGTTCGTGAACGGCGAGTTGCAGACCCTCGGCCTGCTGCTGTCGGCGGTGCTGGTCGTCATCTACTTCATGCTGAACTACTGGGGCGTCAAGGCCTTCGCGCGTGCGAACACCGCGATCACGATCTTCAAGTTCCTGATCCCCGGCCTCACGATCCTCGGCCTGATGCTGACGAGCTTCCACTCGGAGAACCTCGGCGTCGCGTCGAACGCGAGCTTCGCGCCGTACGGCTGGTCGGCCGTGCTGACCGCGGTCGCGACGAGCGGCATCGTGTTCGCGTTCAACGGCTTCCAGAGCCCGGTGAACCTGGCCGGTGAAGCGCGCAATCCGTCGCGCAGCGTGCCGTTCGCGGTGATCACGTCGATCCTGCTCGCACTCGTGATCTACGTGCTGCTGCAGATGGCGTACATCGGCTCGGTGAATCCGCTCGACGTCGCACAAGGCTGGTCGCACTTCAACTTCAAGTCGCCGTTCGCCGAACTGGCGATCGCACTGAACCTGAACTGGCTCGCGATCCTGCTGTACGTCGACGCGTTCATCAGCCCGAGCGGCACCGGTACGACCTACATGGCGACGACCACCCGCATGATCTACGCGATGGAGCGCAACAACACGATGCCGAAGATGTTCGGCAACGTGCACCCGATCTACGGCGTGCCGCGTCAGGCGATGTGGTTCAACCTGCTCGTGTCGTTCGTGTTCCTGTTCTTCTTCCGCGGCTGGAGTTCGCTCGCGGCGGTGATCTCGGTCGCGACGGTGATCTCGTACCTGACCGGCCCGATCAGCCTGATGGCGCTGCGCCGCGCGGCGACCGACATCGAGCGTCCGTTGTCGATCCCGTTCATGAAGCTGATTGCACCGTTCGCGTTCGTCTGCGCGTCGCTGATCCTGTACTGGGCGAAGTGGCCGCTGACGGGCGAGATCATCCTGCTGATGATCGTCGCGCTGCCGGTGTACTTCTTCTTCCAGGCCAAGGCCGGCTGGACCGGCTGGGGCGCCGACCTGAAGGCCGCATGGTGGCTGGTCGCGTACCTGCCGACGATGGCCATCCTGTCGCTGATCGGCAGCAAGGAATTCGGCGGTCACGGCGTGCTGCCGTACGGCTGGGACATGCTGGTCGTCGCGGCGATCGCGCTGGTGTTCTACTTCTGGGGCGTGAACACGGGCTACCGGACCAAGTATCTCGACGAGCGCGAGTCGCACGACGAGATCCTCGAAGGGGTCGGTGTCTGACGCCTGACCTGCCGCCGGGATCGGCTGCGGCAGGAAGCGTTAAAAAAACCCGCCCGAGCGATGCTCGGGCGGGTTTTTTGTTGGTGGGGCCGTCCCTGGCCAGGCGCGCGATTCAGGCGGCCGCGCTCGCGAACACGTAGTTCGTCATCGCGAGCACGCGTTGATACGTGCCGAGCGACTGGATGCCGAGCCGATAGTCGTCGTCGGCCGCGCCGAGCGCGGTGAACACCGGCAGCAGGTGTTCGTCGGTCGGATGCATCAGCGCCGCGTGCGGCGCCTGGTGGCGATAGTCGAGCAGTGCGTCGACGTCGCGCGCGGCGAGCTTCGCCTCGAACCAGTCGGTGAATTCCGCGACGCGCGGATCCGCATCTTCGGGCGCCGCGCCGAAATCGGCCGCGCGCAGGTTGTGCGTGATCTGGCCGGAGCCGATCACCATCACGCCCTCGTCGCGCAGCGGCCGCAGCGCGCGGCCCAGCGCGAAGTGATGGGCGGCGTCCGCGCGCGGCTGGATCGACAACTGCGCGACCGGCACGTCAGCCTCCGGGAACATCAGCAGCATCGGTACCCACGCGCCATGGTCGAGACCATGCTCGGTCGTCGCGGTGGCGATGCCGGCCGCGTTCAGCAGCGCGGCCGCCCGCTCGGCGACATCGGGCGCGCCCGGCGCCGGATAGCGGATGTCGTACAACGCCTGCGGGAAGCCGTGGAAGTCGTGGATCGTTTCCGGCTGCGCGGCCACGCTCGCGACCGGCCGCTGCGTGCCCCAATGCGCGGACAGCATCAGCACCGCGCGCGGGCGCGGCAATTCGGCGCCGAGGTGCGTGAACGCGCCGGACGGCAGCGTCGGGTCGATCGGCAGGGTCGGTGCGCCGTGGGACAGGTACAGCGAGGGCAAGCGGTTCATGGTGGGGAGCCTGCAAAAAGGGGATTGGATAAGACTATAGGCGCACACCGCACATTGATAAATCGGCCTGATGGAATTTGATTGAATCGCGCCTGTTGATAATTAGGCCGATTCCAGGCGTGAGGCGCCACTGGGCTTGAAGTCGCCAGATCGAGCCGGCAGGCGGCTGAATCGACGAAGATGCGTGAAGAACGGGGCGGTGCGCCGAGTCGAGTCGGGCGACTTACTGCGCCGGCCGGATGCCGGCCCATGGCGTCGTCATCGGCGCGCTGAGCGCGAACAGGTCGAGCACGCGCGTGACGGTCTGGTCGACCAGTTCCTCGATTGTCTTCGGCATTGCGTAGAACGCGGGCAGCGGCGGAAACACGATGCCGCCCATTTCGGTCACGGCGGTCATGTTGCGCAGATGTGCGAGATTGAACGGCGTTTCGCGCACCATCAGCACGAGACGCCGGCGTTCCTTCAGCGTGACGTCGGCCGCGCGCGTGATCAGGTTGTCCGACAGCCCGTGCGCGACGCTCGCGAGCGTCTTCATCGAGCACGGTGCGATCACCATCCCGTCGGTCGCGAACGAACCGGACGCGATCGTCGCGCCGACATCGCGCACCGAATGCACGACATCCGCCCGGTTTTCGACCTCGGCCTTCGACAGCTTGAGTTCATGCTGGATATTGAGCCAGCCGGCGTTCGAAACCAGCAGATGCGTTTCGACGCCGCCGGCGGCGCGCAGCAGTTCGAGCAGCCGCACACCGTAGACCGCGCCGGTGGCACCGGTGATCGCGACGATCAGCCGGCGTGGCGGCGCGCTGGGAGATGCCATCGGGAAACGGCGTTACGCGGCGGCGAACAGTTGCTGCAGTTCGCCCGACTGGTACATCTCCATCATGATGTCCGACCCGCCGATGAATTCACCCTTCACGTACAGCTGCGGAATGGTCGGCCAGTTCGAGAATGCCTTGATGCCCTGACGGATTTCGTCGTCCTCGAGCACGTTGACCGTCTTGAACTGGTCGACGCCGCAGGCTTTCAGCACCTGCACGGCGCGGCCCGAGAAGCCGCACATCGGGAATTGCGCGTTGCCCTTCATGAAGAGCACGACCTGGTTTTCGTCGACGATTTGCTTGATACGTTGTTGGGTGTCCATGTCTGACCTTGCGTTTGCGGGGCGTTAGAACGAAATGATAGCGGATTTCAACCGTGCGGGCCGGCCATCAGCCGGGTACGCGGCCGCCCGTCGTGCGTTCGATCGCGGCGAGATCGGCGAGCGATTCGATCGCGACGAAGCCGCGTGCGGCGAGCAATGCGCGGACGGCTTCGGCCTGGTCGTAGCCGTGCTCGATCCAGAGCGTGCCGCCCGGTTTCAGATAGGCGCCGGCGCCCGCGACGATCGTGCGGATCGCGCTGAGGCCGTCGGCATCGTCGGTGAGCGCACCGCGCGGCTCGAAACGCAGGTCGCCCTGGGCGAGGTGCGGATCGTGCCGCGCGATGTACGGCGGGTTGCTGACGATCGTGTCGAACGCGAGCACCGGATCGAGCGCGGCGTACCAGTCGCTCTGCAGCCAGTGCAGCGGGCCGCCGGGGCGACGTGCGTCGAGTAGTTTGTGAGCATTGCGCTGCGCGACGTCGAGCGCGGCCGGCGAACGGTCGAGCGCCCATACCCGGGCATCGGGCCGTTCGGCGGCGATCGACACGGCGATCGCGCCGCTGCCGGTGCCGAGATCCAGCACGGCCGGATGCGGCCGCCCGTCGATCGCGTCGAGCGCGGCTTCGACGAGCAGTTCGGTTTCGGGGCGCGGGATCAGCACGTCGGGCGTCACGTCGAACGGCCGGCCGAAGAATTCGCGCATCCCGACGAGTTGCGCGACCGGTTCGCCGGCCGCGCGGCGTGCTTCGAGCGCGCGGTAGCGTGCGATCGCGGCCGGCTCGAGCGGGGTGTCGCCGCGCGTGATCAACTGGGTGCGGGTCCAGCCGAGCGCGTACGCGAGCAGCACGCGGGCGTCGACCGTGTCGAGTGGCGACGCGCGCAGCAGTTCGTCGGCGGTGGTGTCGGGCATCGCGGCCTCAGTCGGTGTCGCCGAGCGACGCGAGCAGCTCGGCCTGATGCTCGGTCACGAGCGCGCCGATCAGCTCGTCGAGATCGCCGTCCATCAGCGCCTCAAGCCGGTAGAGCGTCAGGTTGATCCGGTGGTCGGTCATCCGGCCCTGCGGGAAGTTGTACGTGCGAATCCGTTCCGAGCGGTCGCCCGAGCCGATCAGGCTCTTGCGCGTCGCCGCTTCCTTCGCGTGCTGTTCGTGATACTGCTTGTCCTTGATGCGCGCGGCGAGCACCTTCAGCGCGCGATCCTTGTTCTTGTGCTGCGAGCGGTCGTCCTGGCACTCGACGACGATCCCGGTCGGGATGTGCGTGACGCGCACCGCCGAATCGGTCTTGTTGATGTGCTGGCCGCCCGCGCCGGACGCGCGGAACGTGTCGATCCGCAGGTCGGCCGGATTGATCTCGACCTCGCCGATCTCGTCGGCTTCCGGCATCACCGCGACCGTGCACGCGGACGTGTGGATGCGCCCCTGCGTCTCGGTCGCCGGCACGCGCTGCACGCGATGGCCACCCGATTCGAATTTCAGGCGCGAGTACGCGCCCTGGCCCGCGATCCGTACGATCACTTCCTTGTAGCCGCCGAGATCCGATGCGCTTTCCGACATCATCTCGACCTGCCAGCGCTGACGTTCCGCGAAGCGCAGGTACATGCGCAGCAGGTCGCCGGCAAACAGCGCCGATTCGTCGCCGCCAGTGCCCGCGCGGATTTCGAGGAAGATGTTGCGGTCGTCGTTCGGATCCTTCGGCAGCAGCATCTTCTGCAATTCGCCTTCGAGGCGGCCCATGCGTTCGCGCGCGCTGCGGATCTCGTCTTCGGCGAAATCGCGCATCGACGCATCGGCGAGCAGTTCCTGCGCGGCCGTTTCGTCGTTGCGCGCCTGGCGCCACAGCGCGTACTGCTCGACGACCGGGCCGAGTTCCGCGTGTTCGCGCGTCAGCTTGCGGTACTGGTCGAGGTCGGCCGTGACGTTTTCGCGGCTCAGCAGGTCGTTCAGTTCGGCCAGCCGGGTGGACAGCTGGTCGAGCTTGCGTTGCATGCTCGTCTTCATGGTGTGGAGCGGCGCTCCCGGGCAAAGGGTATTCGGAAAGAATAGGCCGGCGGCAGGCGACAACGGGCCGGCGGCAGGGCAATCGGCCGGCGCTAGTGGCCGGACGGGTCGTTCGAGCGCGGCGCGTGCTGATAGAAGCCGCGCATCAGGTCGATCAGCGAATCGCGATCGGCGCCGTTCACGCGGTTGAGCGCGCTCGTCGGGCCGTGGATCAGCTTGTTGGTGAGCGCCTGCGACAGCGCTTCGAGAACGGCGGCCGGATCGTCACCGCGTGCGAGCAGCCTTTGTGCCTTCTCGACTTCCGCGCGGCGCAGCGCGTCGGCCTGCGTATGCATGTGACGGATCACCGGCACGACGCTGCGCGTGTCGAGCCATTGCATGAAATTCTGCACGCGCGTCTCGATGATCGTTTCGGCCTGCGCGACCGCGGCCTGGCGCGACGCGTTGCCTTCGCGCACGATCGCGCCGAGATCGTCGACGGTGTAGAGGAACACGTCCTTCAGCTTGCCGACTTCGGGCTCGATGTCGCGCGGCACCGCGAGGTCGACCATGAAGATCGGCCGATGGCGGCGCGCCTTCACCGCGCGCTCGACCGCGCCGAGGCCGATGATCGGCAGCGTCGACGCCGTGCACGACACGATGATGTCGAATTCGTGCATGCGGGCCGGCAGGTCCGATAGCGGCATCGCGCGGCCATTGAAGCGTTCGGCGAGCCGCTGGCCGCGCTCGGCCGTGCGATTCGCGATGACCAGCTCGCGCGGGCTCTGCGCGGCGAAGTGCGTTGCGCACAGCTCGATCATCTCGCCGGCGCCGATGAACAGCACGCGCTGATCCGACACCCTTTCGAAGATGCGCTGCGCGAGGCGGACCGCGGCGGCGGCCATCGACACCGACTGCGTGCCGATCTCGGTGGTGCCGCGCACTTCCTTCGCGACGGCGAACGTGCGCTGGAACAGCTGGTTCAGATAGGTGCCGAGCGCGCCGGCTTCCGTCGCGGTGCGCACCGCGTCCTTCATCTGGCCCAGAATCTGGGTTTCGCCGAGCACCATCGAATCGAGGCCCGACGCGACGCGGAATGCGTGCCTAACCGCTTCCGACTGAGGCAGCGCGTAGACGTGCGGTGCGAGTTCGTCGACCGGAATCCGGTGGTACTCCGACAACCAGCGAAGCGCGCCTTCGCGCGCGGCCCGATCGTCGGTCGCGCAATAGAGCTCGGTGCGGTTGCAGGTCGACAGGATGGCCGCTTCGGGCGCATTGGGTGCCTGGGGGCCGAGGAACACATTCTTGAAGGTGACGAGAGCCGGCTTGATTTGCTCGAGCGGAAACGCCACGCGTTCGCGCAGGGCGACAGGCGCAGTGTGGTGGTTGATTCCGATCGTGAGGAGTTGCATATCGAGGGCTATCGTTTAGCCCCATATTATAGCGTTTCAGCGATTTCCTCACTCGCGGCATACCGGGCATCAGCGTGGCGTGGCCTCGAATTTGGGGGCTCGATCGGCACGCGGTCGAGCTGATAGCCGTAGCCGTAGAGCGGCAGGAGCCGGTAGCCGCGCTCCGGGAGCAGCAGCAGCTTGCTGCGCAGCCGGGACGCATGGGTGTCGAGCGTGCGCGACTTCATGTCGCGGCGGCGGGCCCAGACCGTTTCGAGGATATGCGCGCGGGACACGGGCCGGGACAGGTTCGCGAACAGCAGCTGCGCGAAGCGGAATTCCTTCGGCGTGAGCGCGACGATCGCGTCGCCGAAGCGCACGAGGCTGTGGGTCGCGTCGAATGCGTATTCTCCATACATTTCGCGCGAGCGAGTCGGGGGCCGCCGGACGCCGGCGCGGCGGCTCAGTGCATTGACCCGTGCGAGCAGTTCGGGCCCGCTCACCGGGCGCACGAGGCAATCGTCGGCACCCGCGTGCAGGCACGACACGACTTCGCTTTCGCGCGGCAGTTGCATCACGGCGATGGCCGGCAACCCGGGCAGGATTGCCTGCGCGCGCGGAATGACTTCCTCGGCCGGCTGGTCGCCGGCCCAGCTGCCGATGATCAGCATGTCGCAGGTATCGGTGGCGAGCCACTCGAAGAACGCCGCACTGGACGGAAACGCGTGGCACACATGACCGCCGGCGAAGAGCAGGTGGTTCAGGAGCGCGGCATGACGCGCCTCCGGATCGATCAGAGCGATTCGCATGAGAATTTCTTCAATACGGCTGCCGGTGCGCGCTTGCCATAACCTCGAGTCGGCCCCTACACTCGAATGTTCGCGGCGCCCGGCTGGTCTCGGGTTCGATGGATGAATCGATGCTAGCCGCTGGCAACGTTCACGCCTATGGGACGAATCTGAATTTATAGAAGGCGTCGAATGAACTGGTTTGGAATCCTTGTCCTGGGAGCGGCCGTCGGGCTGTTCGGCCGGTGGCTGCATCCGATGCGGCGCACGGGCCGGCCGGCATGGTGGATCGTGGTGCTGGTCGGCATCGCAGGCGCCGCCGCCGCGCGCATGGCCGGCAACCTCTCTGGACTGTTTTACGACGGCGAGACGCTCGAATGGCCGGTCTGCACCGGTGTCGCGTTCCTCGCCGTAGCCGTGACGGTCGCCCTGTCGGCCCGTCGCTGAAAGCTCTCAGGTGAAATCATGAATGCCCGTCTCCCCGAAGTCTCGTCGGTGCCGGCCCGCCTCGCGCTGCTGCGCGGCGCGATGGTCCGCGAGGACCTGGCCGCCTATCTCGTGCCGTCCGCCGATCCTCACCTGTCCGAGTACCTCCCCGAACGCTGGCAGGCGCGCCGCTGGCTGTCCGGTTTCACCGGCTCGGTCGGCACGCTGGTCGTGACCGCGGAGTTCGCGGGCCTGTGGGTCGACAGCCGTTACTGGGTGCAGGCCGAGGCCGAACTCGCCGGCACGGGTGTCCAGCTGATGAAGATGACGGGCGGGCAGCAGAGCGCGCCGCACGTCGACTGGCTCGCGCAGAACGTGCCGGCCGGTGCGACGGTCGGTGTCGACGGCGCCGTGCTCGGCGTCGCGGCGGCTCGCGTGCTGACGGCCGCGCTGAGCGCGCGCGGCATTGCGCTGCGCACCGATCTCGACCTGCTCGATGCGATCTGGCCGGAACGGCCGGGGCTGCCGGGCGATGCGGTGTTCGAACACGTGGCGCCTCAGGCCGACACGACGCGCGCAAGCAAGCTCGCCGACGTGCGCCGCGCGATGCTCGCGCAGGGCGCGCAATGGCATTTCGTGTCGACGCTCGACGATCTCGCGTGGCTGTTCAACCTGCGCGGCGCCGACGTCAACTTCAACCCCGTATTCGTCGCGCACGCGATGATCGGCGCCGATCATGCGACGCTGTTCGTCGCCGACGGCAAGGTGTCGCCGGCGCTGGCCGCGGCGCTTGCGCGGGACGGCGTCGAGGTCCGTGCCTACGACGCCGCGCGCGCGTCGCTCGCGGCGCTGCCCGACGGCGCGACGCTGCTGATCGATCCGCGCCGCGTGACGTTCGGCACGCTCGAGGCCGTGCCGGCCGGCGTGAAGCTGATCGAGGCCGTCAACCCGTCGACGTTCGCGAAGTCACGAAAGACGTCCGCCGAAATCGAGCACGTGCGCGTGACGATGGAGCACGACGGCGCCGCGCTCGCCGAATTCTTCGCGTGGTTCGAACAGGCGGTGAACCGCGAGACGATCACCGAGCTGACAATCGACGAGAAACTCACCGCCGCGCGCGCACGACGCCCCGGCTATGTGTCGCGCAGCTTCGCGACGATCGCGGGCTTCAACGCGAATGGCGCGATGCCGCACTACCGCGCGACGCCCGAGTCGCACGCGACGATCGCCGGCGACGGCCTGCTGCTCGTCGATTCGGGCGGCCAGTACACGACCGGCACGACCGATATCACGCGCGTCGTGCCGGTCGGCACGGTCAGCGACCTGCAGCGCCGCGATTTCACGATCGTGCTGAAGTCGATGATGGCGCTGTCGCGCGCACGCTTTCCGCGCGGCATCCGCTCGCCGATGCTCGATGCGATCGCGCGCGCGCCGATGTGGGCGGCCGGGCTCGACTACGGCCACGGCACCGGCCACGGCGTCGGTTATTTCCTCAACGTGCACGAAGGCCCGCAGGTCATCTCGCACTACGCGCCAGCCGAGCCATACACGGCGATGGAGGAGGGGATGATCACGTCGATCGAGCCAGGCGTGTACCGGGCCGGCAAATGGGGCATCCGGATCGAGAACCTGGTCGTGAATCGCGCGGGCGGGCAGACCGAGTTCGGCGACTTCCTTGCGTTCGAGACGCTGACGCTGTGCCCGATCGACACGCGCTGCGTGCTGATCGAGATGCTGCACGAAGAAGAGCGTGCGTGGCTGAACGCGTATCACGCGACCGTGCGCGAGCGCGTCGGCCGGCATGTCAGCGGCGATGCGAAGGCGTGGCTCGACGCACGCACGCAGCCAGTTTGACTAGAATTTATGAAAAGGCGAGGGCGCTTTGGCTATTAAAGTTTTTGCTCTTTATAATAATAAGGGCGGTGTATCAAAGACGACGACGGTTTTTAATTTGGCGGCTTTTTTGAGCAAAAAGGGGAGGAAGACGCTCATAATTGATGCTGATTCTCAGTCTAACGCAACCGAATTATTCTTTGCGTCGGACGAGGGTTTTTGGGATAGCGCATCGGAAACATTACCGGGTGATTCGATTTACGATGCATTAAAGCCGCGGTTGGAGGGTAACGCGTCTCGAGTTGATGTCTCGAAAGTTGACTTGGTCAGGAATGCTCGTTACGAAAATCTATATCTGCTTCGAGGCGATTTGGATTTTGGTGCGCATGGTGAGGCTTATTTTAGTTCGGCTGTTGAGCAGGCTATTACAAGTAATATAAATCAAAAAAACACGTATCTTTGCATTAGGCGATTGGTTCGGGATTTGATTGAGTTTCACGATTTTGATCATGTGGTTTTCGATCTCGGGCCTAGCACGGGGGCTATATCTAGATTGTCGCTCCTGGCGTGTGAGGGATATTTTGTTCCGGTCACGACAGATCGTTTTTCAGCCTTGGCCGTAAAATCTCTACCGGTTGTTCTCGAAAATTGGTTTAGGCATGATCGGCTAGTTTTGTCAACTATGGAGCCGTATGGCCTCGAGAGTGATTATCAGATACCGGTTTTTTGTGGGGCAATTAGTCAGCAGTTTCAGATGCATCGCGGGCGGATGAAGAAGTCATTCGAAAGATGGTCGGATAGAATCAAGAAGCAACTAATGGCCGGGTTTTTGGATAATCTTGATTTGCCAAAAAGTTCGTATATAAAGAAGGACCCGATTGTGGCTCAAGTAGAAAATCTCGGCCCATTGGCCCCGGTTTCTCAGCTGCTCGGCAAGGCAATTTTTGATATTACTCAAGAAGATACTCGTCACGCTTCGATGAATGGTCAGGTATTTTATGGGGCGGTATTTGAGCCCTGGGCTGACAAAATTGAGCGATATGAGGGGCAGATGAAGAAGCTTGCGAGGGCTCTTGAGTGAACAATTATAGATATTACGCGTTCTTGGATCTGCTTGGTTATAAGGAGCTTATTGGTCAGGATCTTTTGAGTCGATCGACGCGGTTAAAGGATCGATTGACTAGTTCTTTTTCCGCGTTGAGTGATATTAATGAAACAGATGTGAAATACACCGCCATTTCTGATTCTGTGTTCGTGTGTCTGCTGAATGGTGGGCTGGGCTTTCTTTATTTTGCGGATGTGCTGCGTCGATTGCAACTTGCTTTTTTGAAGAATGGATTGCTTATACGTGGAGGGGTCGCCTTCGATGAGCATTTTGAAAATGGCAAGGTGACGTATAGTCCTGCATTGGTTAGCGCGTATGATGTCGAGAGCAGAAGAGCCTTTTTCCCTCGCATATTGTTGCATCAGGCGGTTGTCGAGAAGCTGAGAAATGAGGGCTTGTTCGATCAATGTATCGCCACTGGGAGAATTATTCGACATGCGGGGTCGTATCAAATTCATTTTGTGAGTGATGATAATTGGCTTTCGTGTTTTGATAATGCGAAAAATCTTTCTAAAGAGCAATGCGGAATAATAGAGTCGGATCCGCGTGTCTATTCAAAGTATTGGTATTTGCAAGAATATTTGATGCATTGCAAGCCGAGCGGCATTCGCAGAACACGATACCTTCCAGCTTGGGGCGACGCATAGACATGAAAAAGGTGGCAGACACCGCAGTGATCGTGATCGACATGCAGCGCGGGCTGGTGCAGCGGGCGCGGCCCGCGTACCGGCTGGACGACGTCGTGTCGGGGATCAACCGGCTGACCGCGGCGGCGCGCGCGGCGAACGCGCCCGTGTGCTTCGTGCAGCACGACGGCGATGCGGACGACGACATCGTGCCCGGCACGCCCGGCTGGGAACTGCATGAGGAACTGATCGTCGGCCGCGCCGACTGGCGCATCCGCAAGCCGATGAGCGATTCGTTCCACGACACGCCGCTCGCCGCGCAGCTCGACGGCCACGGCATCCGTTCGGTGCTGATCTGCGGCTATGCGACCGAGTTCTGCGTCGATTCGGCCGCCCGTCGCGCGGCCTTGCTCGGCTACCGGACGACCGTCGTGTCCGATCTGCACACGACCAACGAGCGCGCACACCTGTCGGCCGCGCAGATCGTCGCGCATCACCACTTCATCTGGGAAAACAATACGCTGTCGGGCAATGCGGTGACGCCGCGTCCGCTTGCCGACGTGCTTGCCACGGAGTTCGCATGACGATCAAGGCGGTGGTGTTCGACTTCGGCGGCGTGCTGATCGACTGGAGCCCCGAGTACCTGTACCGGCAACTGATTCCGGACGACGCCGAGCGTCGCTGGTTCCTCACGCACGTGTGCGCGATGGACTGGGTCGTTCGCCAGGACGGCGGTCAGACGATCGACGAAGGGACGAGCGAGCTCGTCGCGAAGTTTCCGGAGCACGAGGCGCTGATCCGTGCGTTCTACGCGCGCTGGCACGAGATGATCGGCGGCGTGCTCGACGAAGGGGCCGCGCTCGTCGATCGGCTCGACGCGCAGGGGATGCCGCTCTTCGGGCTGACCAACTGGTCCGCGCAGACGTTTCCGTATGCGTGGGACAACTTTCCGGTGCTGCGGCGCTTCAAGGACATCGTCGTGTCGGGCCGCGTGAAGCTCGTGAAACCCGATCCGGCGATCTACCGCGAGATGCATGCGCGGATCGACTCGCACCTGCCGGGCATCGCGCCGCACGAACTCGTGTTCATCGACGACAACGCGAAGAATGCGGCGGCCGCGACGACGCTCGGCTGGCACGGCATCCATCACACGAGCGCGGCGGCGACCGAGGCGCGCTTGCGCGAACTGGGCGCGTTCGCGTAGCCGGCGGCCGGCCGATCGCCGGACGAAAAAAAGCGGGCCATTGACCCGCTGCCATTGACCCGCATTCTTGTGGTTGCCGATCCGGATGCGGCCGCTTGCGGCATCCGGCGCCGCATTGCTGCGGTGCCGGGTGCCCGGGCCGCGCCGCTCAGCGGCTGATCGGCTTGTAGCGCAGGCGCTTCGGCTTCGCGGCTTCCTCGCCGAGGCGCGCACGCTTGTCGGCTTCGTATTCCTGGTAGTTGCCGTCGAAGAACGTGACCTGCGAATCGCCTTCGAACGCGA
Organism: Burkholderia sp. 22313; assembly: GCF_052045245.1. Taxonomy (NCBI): domain Bacteria; kingdom Pseudomonadati; phylum Pseudomonadota; class Betaproteobacteria; order Burkholderiales; family Burkholderiaceae; genus Burkholderia; species Burkholderia sp. 22313. The sequence goes on along the minus strand of NZ_JBQEON010000046.1, from coordinate 30,753 downwards.
GGATGTGCGTCGCGATCCGGTCGAGGAACCAGCGATCGTGCGAGATCACCATCACCGAGCCCGCGAATTCGAGCAGCGCGTCTTCCAGCGCGCGCAGCGTTTCGACGTCGAGGTCGTTCGACGGTTCGTCGAGCAGCAGCACGTTGCCGCCGGAGATCAGCGTCTTCGCGAGGTGCAGGCGGCCGCGTTCGCCGCCGGACAGGTTGCCGACGATCTTCTGCTGGTCGCCGCCCTTGAAGTTGAAGCGGCCGATGTACGCACGCGACGGCGTCTCGTACTTGCCGACCGTCAGCACGTCGGCGCCGCCCGAGATTTCCTCGAACACCGTCTTCGTGCCGTCAAGCGCGTCGCGGCTCTGGTCGACGTACGCGAGCTTCACGGTCGGACCCATCACGACTTCGCCCGAATCCGGCTGTTCCTTGCCCGTGAGCATCCGGAACAGCGTCGACTTGCCGGCGCCGTTCGGGCCGATGATGCCGACGATCGCGCCGGCCGGGATCTTCAGGTTCAGGTTGTCGATCAGCAGGCGGTCGCCGAACGCCTTGCTGACGTTCTTGAACTCGATCACTTCATTGCCGAGGCGGTCGCCGACCGGGATGAAGATTTCCTGCGTTTCGTTGCGCTTCTGGTATTCCTGGCTGCTCAGCTCCTCGAAGCGCGCGATACGTGCCTTCGACTTCGCCTGACGGCCCTTCGGGTTCTGGCGCACCCACTCCAGTTCCTTCTTGATGGCCTTCTGGCGCGCCGATTCCGACGCTTCTTCCTGCTTCAGGCGCTCTTCCTTCTGGTCGAGCCAGCTGCTGTAGTTGCCCTTCCACGGAATGCCGTGGCCGCGGTCGAGTTCGAGAATCCACTCGGCCGCGTTGTCGAGGAAGTAGCGATCGTGCGTGACGGCGACGACGGTGCCCGGGAAGCGCACCAGGAACTGCTCGAGCCAGTCGACCGATTCGGCGTCGAGGTGGTTGGTCGGTTCGTCGAGCAGCAGCATGTCCGGCTTCTCGAGCAGCAGCTTGCACAGCGCGACGCGGCGCTTTTCGCCGCCCGACAGGTGTTCGATCTTCGCGTCCCACGCCGGCAGGCGCAGCGCGTCGGCGGCCACTTCGAGCTGTTGCTCGGGGCTGCCGCCGTCGCTCGACGCGAGGATCGCTTCGTATTTCGCCTGCTCGGCCGCGAGCGCGTCGAAGTCGGCGTCCGGCTCGGCATAGGCCGCGTAGATCTCTTCAAGCTTCTTGTTCGCCTGGAACAGGTCGCCGAGCCCTTCCTCGACGGCTTCACGCACCGTCTTCGTCGGGTCGAGTTGCGGTTCCTGCGGCAGGTAGCCGATGTTCAGGTTCGGCATCGGCGTCGCTTCGCCTTCGATGTCCTTGTCGACGCCCGCCATGATGCGGATCAGCGTCGACTTGCCCGAGCCGTTCAGGCCGAGCACGCCGATCTTCGCGCCGGGAAAGAACGACAGCGAGATGTCCTTCAGGATCTGGCGCTTGGGCGGCACGATCTTGCCGACCCGGTTCATCGTGAAAACGTATTGGGCCATTTGGTGTGAAAGTCAGAAGTGGTTGAGACTGCCGCGCAGCGCTGCGGCGTGCGTGGCGTCGGGTGATTCGGTACGGAGCGTGCCGCGCACGGCGCGGCGGTGTCGCCGCGGGTTGGCGGCGCGAGCGCGTATTGTACTTCGCCACCGTGCCGCCGGCGCCGCGCAGGCCATTCGGCCGACCCGCGCTCACAGCCACGCGGCGACGCCGCCGTGCCCCGAGCAGGTGCCGCGCCGATGGCGGCTGAAGCTGTACGTGCCGTCGCGGCAGCGCGCGCTCGCGCCGTCCGGCACGCGGCCCGATTTCGAATGGGCCGGTGCATGGACGAGGTCGCCGTCGCGATTGCGGTAGGTGTCATGCCGGTCGAGGTCGGCTTCGCTGCCGTACCCGGGCGACGCGCGATACGCGTGCGCCGGCGGCGGCAGGGCCGCGCACGCGGCGAACAGCACGGCCGACAGGGTCGCGATGCGCGTCGCGCGGCGGAGCAGGGTTGGCATGGTCTCTCTCCGGATGTCGTTATCTGCCGTCGAGGGCGGGCCGACGGTCCGCGCATGTTAGCCGATCGGCTGCGTAGCGTCGTCGCCGCCTGGCGGTGCCGCTACGCTATGCCGCGCCGGTCATCGATGCCGCGCCGTCGGCTTGCGCGGCATCGAGGATCCACCGTCGGAACGCGGCGACTTTCGGGCGCTCCGCATGATGCGGCGGATAGACGAGGTAGTACGCGAAATCGTCGAGCCACGCGACGTCGGCAAGCTGCACGAGCCGGCCGCTCGCGAGTTCGTCGCGCACCATCGCCGCCGGCAGCAGGCCGGCGCCCTGGCCGGCGAGGATCGCCTGCAGCAACAGGCCGGAATCGTCGAACGCGGGGCCGCGCGGCGCGCCGAAATCGTCGATTCGCTGCGCGTCGAACCAGATGTGCCAGCCCTTGCGCTCGGCGTCGTGCAGATGCGGCCATCCGGCCAGGTCGGCGGGCGTGGCCGGCATGCCGAGCCGGGCGACGAGCGACGGCGCCGCGAGCGCGACGATCTCCACCGTCAGCAGCCGTTCGCTGCACAGGCCGATGTAACGGCCCAGGCCGTGACGGATCGCGACGTCGACGCCATCGCGCGTGAAATCCGAGAGTGCGTGGCTCGCGGCGATCTGCAGATCGACGTCCGGGCACGCGTCGCGGAATTGCGCGAGGCGCGGCACGAGCCACGCGGACGCGAAAAACGGCGTGACGCTTACCGTCAGCACGCCGCTGTCGGCGGCACCCGACACGCGCTGCGACGCATCGGCGATCTGCCGGAACGCGTTGCGCACGGGCGGCAGGTAGTCGCGGCCCGCGGCGGTCAGCAGGATGCCGCGGTTCACGCGCTCGAACAGCCGCACGCCGAGGTGGGTTTCGAGCGTGCGGATCATCTGGCTGACCGCGCCGGGCGTGACCGACAATTCCTCCGCCGCGGATTTCACCGACAGGTGGCGGGCGGCCGCCTCGAATGCGCGCAACGCGTTGAGCGGGGGCAGACGGGAGCGAATCATTGAGTTTTTCTAAAGCGAAAGGCTGACGAAATATCGTTTGAGACGATGGGTAGGCGCGAGTACCGTTGTTGCATTGGATCGTGTCGCCGTGGCCGGGATTCGCGCCGTCGATGCGATCAACATAGTTCAACTATATCCATGAGGCAATCCGGACACCGCGCGGTGTTCGGTGAATCTGAGAGGAGCATCGTCATGAACCGCCTGCGCGCATCGCGCGTCTTCTACGGCTGGTATGTGGTGGCGGCCGCGTTCGCCGTCACCTTCGTCGGATTCGGCGGCGCGTATACGTTCAGCGCGTTCGTCGAATCGCTGCAGCGGGAGTTCGCCGCGTCGCGCGGGCAGATCTCGCTCGTATTCTCGCTCGCCGGCTTCCTGTATTTCGGCTTCGGCATCGTCAGCGGCCCGCTTGCCGATCGCTTCGGTTCGCGGCGGCTCGCCGTCGCCGGCATGCTGTTGACGGCGGCCGGCCTCGCGGCAGCCGGTGCCGCGCATACGCTGCTGCAGGTCTATGTCGCGTACGGGTTCGGTGTCGGCCTCGGCGTCGGCTGCGCGTATGTGCCGGCCGTCGGTGCCGTGCAGCGCTGGTTCGTGCGGCGGCGCGGCTTCGCGTCGGGGCTCGCGGTCGCCGGGATCGGTGTCGGCACGCTCGTGATGCCGCCGCTCGCGTCCGCGCTGATCGCGCATGTTGGCTGGCGCGGCGCGTATCTCACGCTCGCGGCGATCTCGGTCGTGGTGGGCGCGGGCATGTCGCTGCTGATCGAAAACGACCCGCGCGGGCGCGGCTTGTTGCCCGACGGCGATGCGGCGCGTGAGTCGTCGGGCGACGCGCTGCCCGGTGGCGCCTCATCGGTGCCGGCCGGCGCGGGCGTGCGCGAGGCCGTGACGTCGCGGCCGTTCGCGAGCCTCTACGCGGCGTGCCTCGTGTGCTCGTTCGGGGTGTTCGTGCCGTTCGTGCATCTCGTGCCGTATGCGCTCGATCATGGCGTCGCGCCGTCGACGGCCGTGCTGCTGCTCGGCGCGATCGGCGTCGGCAGCACGGCAGGGCGCTTCTTCCTCGGTGGCCTGGCCGATCGTTTCGGCCGCCGCGCATCGCTGCTCGCGATGTTCGCGGGCATGGCCGTCACGCTCGTCGCCTGGGCCGGCGCCGGTACCGTCGTCACGCTCGCCGCGTTCGCACTCGGGTTCGGCGTGTTCTACGGTGGCTGGGTCGCCGTGCTGCCCGCCGTCGTGATGGACTACTTCGGCGGCCGCAACGTGAGCGCGATCATCGGTGTGCTCTACACGAGCGTCGCGTTCGGCACGCTGATCGGGCCGGCCGCGGCCGGCTTCATCTACGACGCGGGCGGTGGCTATCTCGTACCGATCCTGGCCAGCGCGGCCGCGAATGCCATCGCGTTCGCGATCGTTGCCACGACAGGGCGGGCGCCGGTGGCGGCGCGTGTGGCCGGCCGCTAGACGCGCGTCGCCATGCGCCAGGGCCGCGTGCCATCCGGCTAGGCGCGATCCACGATTTCCGCTACGGTGTCCGGGCGTCGATCATCGACGAACGGAGGCGCATCGTGACATTCGACGAAGTCCGGCAGATCGCGCTGGCCTGGCGGGGTGTCGAGGAGGGCACGTCGTACGGCACGCCCGCACTCAAGGTGAAGGGCAAGCTGCTCGCGCGCCTGCGCGAGGACGGCGACACGCTCGTCGTGAAGGGCGTCGGCTCCGACGAGCGCGCGTGGCTGATCGAATCGGAACCGCACGTGTACTACGTGACCGATCACTATGCGGGCTGGCCGATCGTGCTCGTGCGCCTGTCGGCCGCGCATCCCGACGCCGTCAAAAACCTGCTTCTGCGAGAATGGCACGCGATCGTGCCGGCCAAATGGCGGGGCGAAGGGCCGGCAGGCGCGAACTGAGCGTACGGCGCTGCGTGTGCCGGACCCGCGAACCGCTTCGACGGGACGCGTCCGCCACGATGCCGGGCAGCCTTGCCTCGCGTCGAACGCCCGCTTCGGCGGCGCGCCAGTGAGACGCCAAAGCGGACCACCTGTTGCATCGGTTCGCATCGATGCAACAAGTGGTTCCATCGAAATTCTTCAATTGGTTCTTAGTGAAGAACCGTTTGATGCTTACACTCCTTCGCTTCGAAGGCGGCTGACAGACAGCCGACGGAAAGGGCGCACGCGATGCGCCGGCACCTCGCGCGCCGCATCGCACTCGCAGCTTCGCAGACTGCGTCGCGCACCGACCGGAACAGGCTCGATCCGGCCTCCTGCCCACATGCCGCGTTTGCGTGGCAGGCAACCGGATTCAACAACGACAACTCCCCGCGCCGCCTTCATGCGACACCGGTCGTACCGGAACCGTTTTTTGGAGAGAGACAGATGAGTGGAAGCAACGCAGGCCTCGGCACGGGTCTGAAGCAGCGGCACGTGACGATGATGTCGATTGCCGGCGTCATCGGCGCAGGTTTGTTCGTCGGCTCCGGCCACGCGATCGCGGAAGCCGGCCCGGCTTCGATCCTCGCGTATGCGATCGCGGGCGTGCTGGTCGTGCTGGTGATGCGCATGCTCGGCGAGATGGCCGTCGCGCATCCGGACAGCGGTTCGTTCTCGACCTATGCCGATCGCGCGATCGGCCACTGGGCTGGCTTCACCATCGGTTGGCTGTACTGGTGGTTCTGGGTGCTCGTGATCCCGATCGAGGCGACTGCCGCCGCGACCATTCTCAATGCGTGGTTCCCGAGTATCGCGACCTGGATCTTCGCGCTCGGCATTACGCTGCTGCTGACGATCACCAATCTCTTCTCGGTGAAGAACTACGGCGAATTCGAATTCTGGTTCGCGCTGATCAAGGTGATCGCGATCGTCGTGTTCCTGTGCATCGGCGGTGCGGCGATCGTCGGCATCGTGCCCGCACCCGCCGTATCGGGCGTGTCGAATCTCTTCGCGCACCAGGGCTTCATGCCGAACGGTGCCGGCGCGGTGCTTGCGGCGATGCTGACGACGATGTTCTCGTTCCTCGGCACCGAGATCGTGACGATCGCAGCCGCCGAATCCGACAACCCGCAACGCCAGATCGTGCGCGCGACGAATTCCGTCATCTGGCGCATCACGCTGTTCTATCTCGGCTCGATCCTCGTCGTCGCGGCCATCGTGCCGTGGAACGATCCACTGCTGCCGACGCACGGCTCGTATCAGCGCGCGATGGAGTTGATCGGCGTCCCGAACGCGAAGGCGATCATCGACGTGATCGTGCTCGTATCGGTCGCGAGCTGCCTGAATTCCGCGCTGTACACCGCATCGCGGATGCTGTTCTCGCTGTCCAGGCGCGAGGACGCGCCCGCGTTCCTGCACCGCACCGATTCGACCGGCACGCCGCGTGCGGCCGTGCTGGCATCGACCGCATTCGGCTTCGTGACCGTGATCGCGAACTACCTGATGCCGGAGCAGGTGTTCGGGTTCCTGCTCGCGACGTCGAGGGCGATCGCGCTGCTCGTGTATCTCGTGATCGCGATTTCGCAGCTGCGGATGCGCAAGACGCTCGAAGCAGGCGGCGCCGACCTGACGCTGCGGATGTGGCTGTTCCCGTGGCTGACGTGGGCGGTGATCCTGTTCATCTGCGGCACGTTGACCGCGATGTTCGTCAGCGAGGAGCACCGGATGGAAGTGGGGGCGACCGCCGTGCTTGCTCTGATCGTGCTGTTCGCGTCGTGGCTGAACAAGCGCGGGCGGGATGCGCAGGCGAGTGCGGGGCGGCGGGCTTCGGCGGTGTGATGACGTGAAATGACAGCGTGGCCTCAGGCATGCGTGCTTGCGGCTTGCTGTCAGATGCAACTCCATGAAGAATGGCTCGATCGGTGTTGGCCGATCGGGCCATTTGCTTTTGCGCGATGGGCGGATGGCGTTGCGGAGCGGGGGGCGAGGCGGCGAGGTTGAATGTCCGGGTCGCAGCGATCCGATGCATCGCCGCGCATCAAAAGAAAAAGCCCGCATTCAGCGGTAATGCCGTTCAGTTAAGCAACTGAACGGCATTTTTGTTGGAGCGGGCAGTTGTAAACGCTGCGCGGAGGTGTTAACTTTCGGCGCGATGCTTTCCAGCCACCTGACCTATCTGAGCGCCGCCCAACATCCGAGGCCGGACCTGAGCCGGCTGGCGGAGCATTTGCCCCACGAGTGGGTCGAGCATGCGGTTGAAGCGACGGGAGCCGCGAGCATTCGTCGTCGGCGCCTGCCGGCCGAACACGTGGTTTGGCTGGTGATCGCCTTGGCCATGTACCGGCACTGGTCAATCAATGAGGTGCTCGACAGTCTCGATCTGGCGCTACCCAACGAGCTCGCCCCCTTCGTCAGCAAGAGCGCCGTGGCACAGGCCCGCCAGCGTGTGGGTGAAGCGCCTCTGGCATGGCTGTTCGAACGCACAGCAGGGGCATGGACCACGCAGGACGCGGCACGCCATACCTTCAAGGGTCTTAGTCTGTGGGCAATGGACGGCACCACGCTGCGCACGGCCGACAGCCCGGCCAATCGTGAGCACTTAGGTGCGCAACGCTACGCCAGCGGCAAAGTGGCCAGCTATCCGCAAGTACGAGCGGTGACGCTAACTGCCATCCCGACGCATCTGGTGGCCGATATCAATTTCGGTGCCTATGGCACCAACGAGATGGTGTACGCCCAGGATCTGCTGCCGCAGATACCAGACCATTCACTGACGGTATTCGACAAAGGCTTTCTGGCCGCTCGCATCCTGTGCGGCCTGACGATGAATGGGCACAACCGCCACTTCCTGATTCCGGCCAAATCCCATACCCGATGGGACGTGATCGACGGCACGCCGGGCGATGCGACAGTGCGCATGCGCGTGTCCCCGCAGGCGCGCAAACAATCCCCTGAACTGCCGGAGTTCTGGCTGGCCCGTGCGATTCGTACGATCGATGCATGCGGGCGCGAACGCGTGCTACTGACCTCGCTGGATGATCGCCAACGCTTCAAACCGGCCGATATCGTCGCCTGTTATGGGCGCCGCTGGCAGATCGAAACCAGCTATCGGGAATTAAAGCAATCGATGCTCGGCACGGAGCTGACTTTGCGCAGCCGGACCGTTGAAGGGGTCTATCAGGAGATCTGGGGCGCATTGATCGCCTACAACCTGATTCGCCGCGAAATGGCCACTGCCGCATGGCAAGCGAAACTCGATCCGACCGATATCAGCTTCGTACGAGCGTTCCACGTCTTCCAGCACGAAATGATGTGGGCAGCCGTGACCCCAGCGTTCGGCAAGATACCTGCGTGGCTCGATCGCCTGCACGCTCGCCTTGCGTTCGAGACCGTGGAAAAACAACGGGGGCGTGAATGCCCCCGTGTGGTTAAAGCACGACCCAAGCGTTACGCCGTTCGGCACATCAAAGTCCCTTAACTGAACGGCATTACCGCATTCAGCGGGCCTTTTTCTACGGTCAGTGCGGGAGGAGCACTTAGACGTTGAACAGGAAGTTCATCACATCCCCGTCGTGCACCACATATTCCTTCCCTTCCGCGCGCATCTTGCCGGCTTCCTTCGCCCCCTGTTCGCCCTTGTACGAGACGAAGTCATTGAAGGCGATCGTCTGCGCGCGAATGAAGCCGCGCTCGAAGTCGGTGTGGATCACGCCGGCCGCTTGCGGCGCCGTGTCGCCGATGTGGATCGTCCACGCGCGCACTTCCTTCACGCCCGCGGTGAAGTAGGTCTGCAGGCCGAGGAGCTTGAAGCCCGCGCGGATCACGCGGTCGAGGCCCGGCTCTTCCATGCCCATGTCGGCGAGGAAGGCTTCCTTGTCCGCATCGTCGAGATCGGCGATTTCCGCTTCGATCGCCGCGCACACCGCGACCACCGGCGAATTCTCGCTTTCCGCGTACTTGCGCACCGCTTCGAGGTGCGGGTTGTTCTCGAAGCCGTCGTCCTTGACGTTCGCGACGTACATCGCCGGCTTCGCGGTGATCAGGCAGAACGGCTTGATGACCGCCTGTTCGTCTTCCGACAGCGACAGGCTGCGCACGGCCTTGCCCTGGTCGAGCTGTGCGCGCACCTTGTCGAGCACGGCGACGAGCTTCGCCGCTTCCTTGTCGTTGCCCGACTTCGCGGCCTTCGAGTAGCGCGTGAGCGCCTTCTCGACGGTGCCGAGGTCGGCGAGCGCGAGTTCGGTGTTGATCACTTCGATGTCGTCGATCGGGCTCACCTTGCCGGCGACGTGGATGACGTTGTCGTCCTCGAAGCAGCGCACGACGTGCGTGATCGCATCGGTTTCGCGGATGTTCGCGAGGAACTGGTTGCCGAGGCCTTCGCCCTTGCTCGCGCCCGCGACGAGGCCCGCGATGTCGACGAATTCGACGACGGCCGGCACGACGCGCTCGGGCTTCACGATTTCGGACAGCGCCTTCAGGCGCGTGTCAGGCACTTCGACGATGCCGACGTTCGGCTCGATCGTGCAGAACGGGTAGTTCTCGGCGGCGATGCCGGCCTTGGTCAGCGCATTGAACAGGGTGGACTTGCCGACGTTGGGCAAGCCGACGATGCCGCATTTGAGACTCATGGAATCCTTCGAACGGGTAAGGCGGCGCGGCCGGACGAAGCGCGGCGGCGCGGGAAAATAGGGACGGCCGGCGCTCGGAGCACGGCGGGCCGACGATCAAAGGCGCTATTGTACCGTGCCGACGCCCCGGTTTCCGGCGTCCGCCCCGAACGCCCCGATACGACGGGCCGCCGCGCTGCCGAGCCGCTCCCGCGATTCTGCTGATTTCCCGCAAAGTCCGGCCGCGTAAGGGATTGGCCCCGCAGCTATAATGCCCGCCATGACTGCCCACCACACCTTCGACGTCGCCGTGGTCGGCGGCGGGCTCGTCGGCAAGACGGCCGCGCTCGCGCTGACCCAGTCCGGCTACAAGACCGCGTTACTCGCCCAGCCGGCCACGCCGCGCCCCGCCGATCTCGCGTTCGACACGCGTATCTACGCGCTGTCGTCCAGCTCGCGGGCATTGCTGGAGCGGCTGCGGGTCTGGCAGGCGCTCGATCACGGCCGGCTCGCGCCGGTCTACGACATGCGCGTGTACGGCGACGCACACGCCGAACTGCATTTCTCCGCGTACCAGGCGTCCGTGCCGCAACTCGCGTGGATCGCCGAATCGTCGCTGATCGAGACATCGCTCGACGCCGCGCTGCGGTTCCAGCCGAATCTCACGTGGTTCGATGCGCGCGCGCAGGGCTTCGACGTGCGCGACGACGCAGCGGTGCTCACGCTGTCGTCGGGGCAGGTGCTCGAAGCGGACCTCGTGGTCGGTGCCGACGGCGCGCATTCATGGGTGCGCTCCCAAATGGGGGCCAGGGTCGAGCGGCGCGATTACCGGCAGACCGGCGTGGTCGCGAACTTCAAGGCGTCGCTGCCGCATCGCGAGACAGCCTGCCAGTGGTTTCACGAGGGCGAGATCATCGCGCTGCTGCCGCTGCCGGACGGTCATGTGTCGCTCGTGTGGTCCGCGCATACCGCGCATGCGGACGAATTGCTCGCGCTCGATCCCGCGCAACTCGCGGCCGAAGTCGAGCGCGTGTCGCACGGCAAGGTCGGCACGCTCGAATGCGTGACGCCGGCCGCCGGCTTCCCGCTCGCGCTGCAGACCGTCGACAAGCTGATCGCCCCGCGCGTCGCGCTCGTCGGCGATGCCGCACACCTGATCCACCCGCTCGCGGGGCAGGGGATGAACCTCGGGCTGCGCGACGTCGCGGCGCTCGCTGATGCGATCGCGAACAAGGAAAGCTTCCGCAACCTCGGCGATACGGTGCTGCTGCGCCGCTACGAGCGTTCGCGCCGCGAGGACATCCGCGCGCTGATGGTCGCGACCGACGGGCTGCAGCGGCTGTTCGCGGTGCCCGGCTCGTTCGCGAAGGCGGTGCGCAACGCGGGCATGGCGTTCGTCGGCGCGCAACCGCTGGTGAAGCGCTGGCTCGTGTCGGCCGCGCTCGGCTGATCGAACCTTCGCGTTCCGGGCCTGTCGGACAGGGTTCCGTTACGGCGTACACTGTGACGTGCACTCCGATTGAGCTGAAGGAACAACAGGATGAAAAAAACGATCCGCATCGCCTCGCTGGCGCTGGCCGTCACGATGGCGACGCTCGGCTGCACCGCGCAGGCCGACCAAACCACCGACAAGCTGAAAGCCACGCTGCAAGCGCGCCTCGGCAGCGACGCGCCGATCAAGAGCGTGTCGAAATCGCCGGTCGCGGGCCTGTACGAAGTGAATATGGGCACGCAGATCATCTATAGCGATGCCGCCGGCGACTACGTGCTGCTCGGCGATCTCGTCGACACCAAGACGCACAAGAACCTGACCGACGCGCGCCTGTCCGACCTCAACAAGATCGACTTCGCGAGCCTGCCGCTCGCGAATGCGATCAAGGTCGTCAAGGGCAACGGCGCGCGCAAGATCGCGGTGTTCTCCGATCCGAACTGCCCGTACTGCAAGCGCCTCGAGACGACGCTGCAGTCGATCGACAACGTGACCGTCTACACCTTCCTGTACCCGGTGCTGTCGCCGGATTCGACCACGAAGTCGAAGGCGATCTGGTGTGCGAGCGACCGCGCGAAAACCTGGGAGGGCTGGATGCTCGACCATCGCGCACCGTCCGGTGCGGGCAATTGCGATACGACCGCGCTCGACAAGAACCTCGCGCTTGGCCGCGGGATGAACGTCACCGGCACGCCGACGATCTTCTTCCCCGATGGCCGTCGCCTGCCGGGCGCGGTATCGGCCGACCAGCTGAACCAGGCGCTCGCGTCGAGCAAGTAACCGACCGACCCGCCGGGCCGCATGGCCCGGCCCGCGAGGGGCGCCCGCGATCTCTGCCGGCGCCTCTCTTCGTTTCCGCTGCCGTATTCCGTCCGATTTTCGACCGATTGCCACGATGACCCAGCCGATCCGTTATTCGATTGCCCCGAAAGATCTTGCCGCGCACCTGTTCGAAGTGTCGGTGACGGTCGCCGATCCCGATCCCGAAGGCCAGCGCTTCTCGCTGCCGGTGTGGATTCCGGGCAGCTACCTCGTGCGCGAGTTCGCGCGCAACATCGTGACGCTTGCCGCGTTCAACGACGCAGGCCGCAAGGTGCGCATCGCGAAAACCGACAAGAACACGTGGCAGGCCGCGCCCGTGAACGGCGCGCTGACGCTGCGCTACGACGTGTACGCGTGGGACCTGTCGGTCCGCTCCGCGTATCTCGACGAATCGGGCGGCTTCTTCAATGCCACGGCCGTATTCCTGAGCGTCGCCGGCCGCGAGGATGCACCGTGCGACGTCGACATCGCGAAGCCGGCGGGCCCGGCGTTCCGCACGTGGCGCGTCGGCACGTCGCTGCCCGAGGCGCGCGGCACCCGGCGCTACGGATTCGGTGCATATCGCGCCTCGAACTATGACGCGCTCACCGACCATCCGGTGACGATCGGCGAATTCGCGCTGGCGACGTTCGACGCGCATGGCGTGCCGCACGACATCGTGATCGCGGGGCGCGTGACGCAGCTCGACATGGAGCGGCTGCGCACCGACCTGAAGCGCGTATGCGAAGCGCAGATCGCGCTGTTCGAGCCGAAATCGAAGCAGGCGCCGATGGACCGCTACGTGTTCATGACGCTCGCGGTCAGCGACGGCTACGGCGGCCTCGAGCATCGTGCGTCGACCGCACTGATCTGCAACCGCACCGACCTGCCGGTGAAGGGGCGGCCGGAAACGACGGAAGGCTATCGCACGTATCTCGGCCTGTGCAGCCACGAGTACTTCCACACGTGGAACGTGAAGCGCATCAAGCCGGCTGCGTTCGTGCCGTACGATCTCGCGCGGGAAAACTACACGTCGCTGCTGTGGTTGTTCGAGGGCTTCACGTCGTATTACGACGACCTGATGCTCGTGCGCAGCGGGCTGATGTCTCCGGATGAATATTTCGCGGCGCTCGGCCGTACGGTCGGCGGCGTGCTGCGAGGCACGGGGCGCCTGAAGCAAAGCGTCGCGGAAAGCTCGTTCGACGCGTGGATCAAGTACTACCGCCAGGACGAGAACGCGACCAATGCGATCGTCAGCTATTACACGAAGGGCTCGCTCGTCGCGCTCGCGTTCGATCTCGCGATCCGCGCGCAGACGCGCAACCGCAAGTCGCTCGACGACGTGATGCGCCTGCTGTGGCAGCGCTACGGCCGCGAGTTCTATCGTGGCAGGCAGGCGGGTGTCGAGGAACACGAGGTGGAGACGCTGATCGAGGAAGCGACGGGTGTCGCGCTCGGCCGGCTGTTCGCCGACGCCGTGCACGGCACGCGCGACCTGCCGCTCGCCGACCTGCTCGCACCGTTCGGCGTGACGCTTGCGCCCGAGCTTGCGCACGGCGCGGCTGCGAAGCCGACGATCGGCGCGCGCCCGCGCGGTGGCGCGGACTGCACGCTGGCAGCGGTCTACGAAGGCGGTGCCGCGCATCGCGCGGGGCTGTCGGCCGGCGATACGCTGATCGCGCTCGACGGGTTGCGCATCACCGGTACGAACCTCGATACGCTGCTCGCGCGCTACCGGCCGGGCGACAAGGTCGAGGTGCACGCCTTCCGCCGCGATGAGTTGCGGACCGCGAAACTGAAGCTGGACGGGCCGGAAGTCACGCGCTACCGGCTTACGGCGGCCGCGAAGCCGGCCGCCGCGCACAAGGCCCGGGAAGCCTGGCTGAAGGGCTGAGCATGCGGCAGGCGGGTCTCGGGGCGCGATCATCGATTGTTCTGTTGCTGCAACAATCCGTCGCCCTGAACCCGCTTTTTCGAGACCGGGCGGCCACGCACAATGGCGTCACTCGCGCTACCAAGCGCAACCTAACCGGAGCCTGACATGACGACCATTCTGCAAATCAATTCCGCCGCACGCTCGCAAGGTGCGCAGTCCACGCTGCTGGCCAACGAACTCACGGCAAAGCTGCAACAATCGAACCCCGGCTCGAAGGTCGTGGTTCGCGACCTGCTGGCCGACGCGCTGCCGCACCTCGACGAATCGGTGCTCGGCGCATTCTTCACGCCGGCCGACCAGCGCAGCGCGGAACAGAATGCGATCGTCGCGAAGAGCGATGCGCTGATCGCCGAACTGCAAGCCGCCGACATCGTCGTGATCGGCGCACCGATGTACAACTTCGGCGTCTCGTCGCAACTGAAGACGTATTTCGACTGGATCGCCCGCGCAGGCGTTACGTTCCGCTACACCGAGAACGGTCCGGAAGGCCTGATCAAGGGCAAGAAGGTTCACGTGGTGACGGCCCGTGGCGGCAAGTACCTGGGTACGCCGAACGACAGCCAGACGCCGTTCCTGCGCACGTTCCTCGGCTTCGTCGGCATGACCGACGTGAGCTTCATCCACGCTGAAGGCCTCAACCTCGGGCCGGATGCGCAGAGCGCAGCCCTCGCTGGCGCGCGCGAAGCGATCGCTGCCGCATAAGGCCGACGCGGGTGCATCGCGCCCGCTGTTTCATCGGATGAAAAAAACGCTGCACCCCGAAAGGGGCGCAGCGTTTTTGCATGGTGCGGGGGAAAACGGGAAGCGGAACGCGATTACGCGAGCGTTTCCGCGACTTCCGGCAGACGCCAGTCGATCGGCTCGCGGCCCGCTTCGACCAGATAGTCGTTCGCGAGCGTGAAGTGGCGGCAACCGAGGAAGCCGCGGTGGGCGGACAGCGGCGACGGATGCGGCGCCTCGAGTACGCAGTGCGCGCTCGCATCGAACAGCGCGCGTTTCGCCTGCGCATGCGCGCCCCACAGCATGAACACGAGCCCGCGATGGCGGTTGGCCAGCTCACGAATCAGCGTGTCCGTGCATTGCTCCCAGCCGCGCTTCGCATGGCTCGCGGCCGCACCGCGCTCGACCGTCAGTACGGTGTTGAGCAGCAGCACGCCCTGGCGTGCCCAGGTATCGAGGCAGCCGTGACGCGGCGTGTCGTGGCCGAAATTCGCGGCGATTTCCTTGAAGATGTTGCGCAGCGACGGCGGCGTACGGACGGCCGGCGGTACCGAGAACGCCAGGCCGTGCGCCTGCGGCGTGCCGCGGTCGTCGCCGTGGTACGGGTCCTGGCCGAGGATCACGATCTTCACGTCGTCCGGGCTCGTCAGGCGCAGTGCGCGGAACACGTCGGTCGGGTAGACCGTCTTGCCGGCCGTGCGCTCGTCGTCGACGAAGCGGCACAGCGGCGCATACGCGTCGCTGTCGGTGAAGGGTTTCAGCACGTCGCGCCAGACGGCAGGCAGCGCGTCGAATTGCGCGGCGAGGTGCGGGACGTCCGCGACAACGGGGGCCGCGGGTCGCGGGGCGGCGGAAGCCGGCGCGGCTGCCTCGGCCTTCCTTGCGGGCTTGCGTCCGGCTGCGGCCGGGGCGGGAACATCGTCCTGTGCCGTTTCGGGCACGGGATCGTCGAACAGCGACGCCTGCTGCGGCGTGCGGAGAGTCTTGCGGGTTGCCATGCGTGATGCGTGTCTATTGCGCGCGCAGCCGGTAGCCGCGTTGCGCCTTGCTGATGTTTTCGGGGGCGAGGCCCGGCAGCGCTTGCTGCAGTTCGGCGGCGAGTGTAGCAAGTGCCGCTTCCGGGCCGTCGATCAGTTCGAGTTCGATTTCGCTGATCGGTTCGCGGCGCGTATCGTTTTCCGCCTGGACGACGATCTCGCCGACGTCCACCGCGGCCTCGACGGTCGCACCGCCGATTGCGATGCGCCACAGCGTACGCGAAAAATCCGTCCGGAACAGCGCGTGCAGCGCGGGCGCCGCATCGCGCAGCGCGGCGGCGGCCTCCGGCACGTCGCACGCGGCGACGAGCGCGTCGATTTCGAGCGCATCGCCGGCGACGGGCAACTCCCATTCATGGCGGCGATGCAGGCCGGCCTCTGCGCTGCCGACCGTCTTGAAGGTCTGCAGCCAGCCGTGCGGCGCACGGCGCACGCGTACCGCGCTCTTCGAGCGGGCCAGCGCGAGATCGGGGGTGTCGTAATAGACGTTCGCGAGCGCGATGACGTCGCCGGCTTCGCCGGTCAGTGTCTCGAAAAAGCGTCGCGCGGCGTCGGCCTGGCCGGTCGGCAGCGCGAGCTTGATTTCCTGTTCGATCGCCATCAGAAGAACATCCGCGCGAGTTCCTCGCCCGGCTGGTCGGCGCGCATGAACGCCTCGCCGACGAGGAACGCATTCACGTTCGCCGCGCGCATCGTATCGACGTCGGTGCGCGACAGGATGCCCGACTCGGTCACGACCATCCGGTCCGCCGGAATCATGTCGAGCATGTCGAGCGTGGTCTGGATCGTCGTCTCGAACGTGCGCAGGTTGCGGTTGTTGATGCCGAGCAGCGGCGTCTTCAGCGTCAGCGCCTGTTCCATTTCGTCGCGATCGTGCACTTCGACCAGCACCGCGAGGCCGAGCGAGTGCGCATACGCCTCGAGGTCCTGCATCAGCGGCGTGTCGAGCGCGGCCGCGATCAGCAGGATCGCGTCGGCGCCCATCGCGCGCGCTTCGAGGATCTGGTACGCGTCGACGATGAAGTCCTTGCGCAGCACCGGCAGCGTGCAGGCCGCGCGTGCTTCCTGAAGATAGCGGACGCTGCCCTGGAAGAACTGCTCGTCGGTCAGCACCGACAGGCACGCGGCGCCGTGTGCCGCATACGAGCGCGCGATGTCGGCCGGCACGAAATGCTCGCGCAGCACGCCTTTCGACGGGCTCGCCTTCTTCACTTCGGCGATCACCGCCGCGTTGCCGGCCGCCTGCTTCGCGCGCAGCGCGCCGACGAAGTCGCGCAGGTCGCGCGACGATGCTTCCAGTTTCAGTGCCTCGAGCGGCGTGCTGCGCATGGCCGCCGCGACTTCGTCGCGCTTGACGGCGATGATTCGGTCGAGAATGTCGCTCATGTGGGTTCCTGCTTGATTCGTAAGGGGAGTCAGCGCTTGAACTGCTGCGTGAAGCGCACGAGCTCGTCGACTTTCGCGCGCGCCTTGCCGCTCGCGATCGCTTCGCGGGCGAGCTGGATACCGTCCGCGATCGACTCCGCGATATTGGCCGCATAGAGCGCGGTGCCCGCGTTCAGCGTGACGATCTCGCGTGCGACGCCCGGCTGGTTGTCCAGCGCGCCGAGCAGCATCGTGCGCGATTCCTCGGCATTTTCCACCTTCAGCGTGCGGTTCGACACCATCTGCAGGCCGAAGTCCTCCGGATGGATCTCGTATTCGTGCACCTTGCCGTCGCGCAATTCGCCGACGAGCGTCGCGGCGCCGAGCGACACTTCATCCATCCCGTCCTTGCCGTACACCACCAGCACGTGCTGCGCGCCGAGACGCTGCATCACGCGCACCTGGATGCCGACGAGATCGGGGTGGAACACGCCCATCAGCTGGTTCGGCGCGCCGGCCGGATTGGTCAGCGGGCCGAGGATGTTGAAGATCGTCCGCACGCCGAGCTCGCGGCGCACGGCCGCGATGTTCTTCATCGCCGGATGATGGTTCGGCGCGAACATGAAGCCCATGCCGGTTTCGGCGATCGATGCCGCAACCTGGTCGGGCTGCAGGTCGATGTTCACGCCGAGCGCCTCGAGCACGTCGGCGCTGCCGGACTTGCTCGACACGCCGCGGTTGCCGTGCTTCGCGACCTTCGCGCCGGCTGCCGCCGTGATGAACATCGACGCGGTCGAGATGTTGAACGTGTGCGCGCCGTCGCCGCCCGTGCCGACGATGTCGACGAAGTTCGAGTTGTCCTGCACTTCGACGTGGTTCGCGAATTCGCGCATCACGGTCGCGGCGGCGGCGATCTCGCCGATCGTCTCCTTCTTCACGCGCAGCCCGGTGATGATCGCGGCCGCCATCACGGGCGACATGTCGCCGCGCATGATGAGCCGCATCAGGTGCAGCATCTCGTCGTGGAAGATTTCGCGGTGCTCGATCGTGCGTTGCAGCGCTTCCTGCGGGGTAATCGTCATCGTGCGTCTCCCGTCAGGCGGCCGGCGCGGCCGCACGGGCCGCTGCGCGATGCTGCTTCAGGAAATTCTCGAGCAGCGCGTGGCCGTGCTCGGAGAGGATCGATTCCGGGTGGAACTGCACGCCTTCGATCGGCAGCGTCTTGTGACGCACGCCCATGATCTCGCCGTCGTCGGTCCACGCGGACACCTCGAGACAGTCGGGCAGCGATTCGCGTTCGATCGCGAGCGAGTGGTAGCGCGTGACGTCGAAATGCTTCGGCAGGTCGGCGAACACGCCGCGGCAGTCGGTTTCGATCCGGCTCACCTTGCCGTGCATGATGGTCTTCGCGCGCACGACGCGGCCGCCGAACGCTTCGCCGATCGCCTGGTGGCCGAGGCAGACGCCGAGGATCGGCTTCTTGCCCGCGAACTCGCGCAGCACGTCGAGCGTGATGCCCGCGTGCTGCGGGTTGCTGGGGCCGGGCGACAGGCAGAGGGTATCGGGATTCAGGCGCGCGATCTCGTCGAGCGTGATTTCGTCGTTGCGGTACGTGTGCACGTCCTCGCCCAGTTCGCCGAAGTACTGGACCAGGTTATAGGTGAACGAATCGTAGTTGTCGATCATGAGCAGCATGGTCAGTCTCCGGTCAGAAGTCGCTATCGAGGCCGTCCTGGACCTGTTCGGCCGCACGCAGCACCGCGCGCGCCTTGTTCTCGGTCTCTTGCCATTCGGATTCGGGCACCGAGTCGGCGACGACGCCGGCCGCCGCTTGCACATACAGGTTGCCGTTGTGGATCAGGCCCGTGCGGATCGCGATCGCGAGATCCATCTCGCCGGAGAACGACAGGTAGCCGACGGCACCGCCGTACAGCCCGCGCTTGATCGGCTCGAGCTCGTCGATCAGCTCCATCGCGCGCACCTTCGGCGCGCCGGACAGCGTGCCGGCCGGGAACGTCGCGCGCAGCACGTCGTAGTTCGTCATGCCGGGCTTCAGCTTGCCTTCGACCGAGCTGACGATGTGCTGCACGTGCGAGTATTTCTCGATCACCATCTTGTCGGTCACCTGCACCGAGCCGATCTCAGCGATGCGGCCGACGTCGTTGCGCGCAAGGTCGATCAGCATCACGTGCTCCGCGATTTCCTTCGGATCGTTCAGCAGTTCGGTCGCGAGTTCGGCATCGCGCTCGGGCGTGTTGCCGCGCGGACGCGTGCCGGCGAGCGGACGGATCGTGACGATCTGATCTTCCCCGCGCTTTTCCTGGCGCACCAGGATTTCCGGCGACGCGCCGACCACGTGGAAGTCGCCAAAGTTGTAGTAATACATGTATGGCGACGGATTCAGCGAACGCAGCGCGCGATACAGCGACAGCGGATTGTCGCGGTACGGCTTCGTCAGCCGCTGGCCGACCTGGATCTGCATCAGTTCGCCGGCCGCGATGTATTCCTTCGCCTGGCGCACGGCGGCCAGATAGTCGTCCTTCTTGAATTCGCGGAAGGTTTCGGTGCGCACGCTTGCGGACGTGACGGGCGGCTGCACCGTCGTGCGCAGGCGCTGCTTGAGTTCGCGCAAACGCTGCTTCGCCTTCGTGTAAGCCTCGGGCTGGGCCGGGTCCGCATAGATGATCAGGTAGAGCTTGCCCGCAAGGTTGTCGATCACCGCGACTTCTTCGGTGAGCAGCAGCTGGATGTCGGGCAGCCCGAGATCGTCACGCGGCGTGGTGCGCGCGAGCTTCTTCTCGATGTAGCGCACCGCGTCGTAGCCGAAGTATCCGGCGAGGCCGCCGCAGAAGCGCGGCAGGCCCGGGCGCTGCGCGACCTTGAAGCGCGCCTGGAACGACTCGATGAATTCAAACGGGTCGCCGTCGTGCGTCTCGACGACCTGGCCGTCGCGCACCACTTCGGACACGCCGTCGCGGGTGCGCAGCAGCGTGCGTGCGGGCAGGCCGATGAACGAATAGCGGCCGAAGCGTTCGCCGCCGACCACCGACTCGAGCAGGAACGAGTTGGCGCCCGCGCGTTCAGGCTGGGCCAGCTTCAGGTAGAGGGACAGCGGCGTTTCGAGGTCGGCGAGCGCTTCCGCGATCAGCGGGATGCGGTTGTAGCCTTCGTTCGCAAGCGATTGGAATTCGAGTTCGGTCATGTTCCGGTCCTGTTCGGGACGAGCGGCGGCGTGCGCCAGGGATCACTTGACGCTGCGCGGGTTGCCGTCGGCGAAAGGGCGGTCGATCGAGAAGTGCCTGTTGCCGGCCGGCACTCCGGGTGCGAACGTCGCGAGCCTGCGGCCGCTCCTGAACGCGAGCGTTCGGACGCGGTAGAACTCGAGGTGGTGCGACGATCGGCGCGCGGATGCGCAGCGAGATAAAAAACGGCGCTGAAGACGTGCCTCAGCGTACCTCATCGAAGAGGTTAGCGCGACCAGCGACGCCAGGGCCAGGCTCCCCGGTCGATGCTGCTCAGACTCCGTTTTTTATTCAGAAACATGCGGATGGAAGAAATAATCAGATGGTTGGCCGGTCGGCATTGTGCGCGGTGATCGCGCGTGCTGCGACCAGCAACGAATCGACTATACCATCCGAATTTATCGTTTGTATAGCTTTGCCGTGGTTGTAGCCGTACGGCACCGTCAGCGTCGCCATGCCGGCCGCGCGGCCCGCCAGTGCGTCGTTTTCCGAGTCGCCGATCGCGACCGCCGCGTCCGGCGCGACGCCGAGCGCGTCGCACGCCGTCAGCATCGGCAGCGGATCGGGTTTCTTGCGCGCGACGCTGTCGCCGCCGAGCACGATGCCGAAGCGATCGATCAGCCCGTACTGCTCGAGCAGCTCGACCGCGAAGCGGTGCGGCTTGTTCGTCACGCACGCGAGCCGGATGCCGGCCGCGCGCAACGCATCGAGACCGGCCGCGACCTCGGGATAGAGGCGCGTGTGACGGCCGTTGATCTTCGCGTACTCGGCCTGATAGATCACGAGCGCGTCGTCGAAGCGCGCGTGCGCTTCGTCGTGCGTGAAGCGCGGCTTCAGCACGCTCTGGATCAGATGCTCGGAGCCCTTTCCGACGTAGCCGATCACCTCGTCGCGCGACGTGGCCGGCGCGCCGAGCTGCGCGAGCATCCCGTTCAGCCCGGCCGTGAAATCGTCGGCGGTGTCGACCATCGTGCCGTCGAGGTCGATCAGCGCCGCGTCGATGCGCGGCGCCGCGAACCGGATCGGGCCGTCGGCTTCGGCCGCCGCATGGCCTGCCAGCGAGGAATCGGCCACGGCGTCAGCTCCGCTCGACGGTGGCGAGCGCGGCGCGCATCTCGTCGATCACCTTGCGGTAATCGGGCTTGCCGAAGATCGCCGAACCCGCGACGAAGGTGTCCGCGCCGGCTGCCGCGATTTCCGCGATGTTGTCGGCTTTCACGCCGCCGTCCACCTCGAGCAGGATCTCGCGGCCGGTGCGCTCCGTGTACGCGTCGATACGGGCGCGCGCTTCGCGCAGCTTGTTCAGCGTTTCCGGGATGAACGACTGGCCGCCGAAGCCGGGGTTCACCGACATCAGCAGCACGAAGTCGAGGCGGTCCATCACGTGGTCGAGATAGTTCAGCGGCGTGGCCGGGTTGAACACGAGGCCGGCCTTGCAGCCGTGATCGCGGATCAGCGACAGCGTACGGTCGATGTGGTCCGAGCCTTCCGGATGGAAGCTGATCAGGTTCGCGCCGGCTTTCGCGAAATCGGGCACGATCCGGTCGACCGGGCGCACCATCAGGTGCACGTCGATCGGCACCTGCACGTGCGGGCGGATCGCCTCGCAGACGAGCGGGCCGATCGTGAGGTTCGGCACATAATGGTTGTCCATCACGTCGAAGTGAATCCAGTCGGCGCCGGCGGCGACCACGTTGCGGACTTCTTCGCCGAGCCGAGCGAAGTCGGCCGACAGGATGCTGGGAGCGATGCGGAATTGGGTCATGACAGGGGAGCGTGGACGCGGCGGCGCAAAACCGCCATTCTACCGTCCGGCGACCCGGTGCGCGGCGACGGCCCGTGCGGTCGCGGCCCGATTGCGCATAGAATGCCGAACCAATGCGGCGCGCCCGCGGCCTTGCCGGTCGAGTCGGCGCGGGCGGTTACCTATAGCGGAAACACCATGAGTCAGTATCAATTCACCGTTTCGGTGAAAACCAGCTACTTGCCGGAACAATCCGACCCCGATCGACGTCAATACGCATTCGCGTACACGCTGACCATCCGCAATACCGGTCAGGTCGCGGCGCAGCTGATCGCGCGTCACTGGATCATCACGGACAGCGAAGACCACGTGCAGGAAGTGAAGGGGCTCGGCGTCGTCGGGCACCAGCCGCTGCTGCAGCCGGGCGAACAGTTCGAATACACGAGCTGGGCCGTGATCGCGACGCCGGTCGGCACGATGCGCGGCGCCTACTTCTGCGTGGCGGAGGACGGCGAGCGGTTCGATGCGCCGGTCGACGAGTTTGCGCTGCACATGCCGCGCACGCTGCATTGAGCGTGCGCGACCGGTCAGCGCGGCTGGCGGTCGTTGTTGCGGGCGTGCTTCTTCCTGCCCGACGACGTCCACACGACGATGAAGATCAGCAGGGCAAGCGCTACGAAAGCCTCGAGCGCGAAGATGAGCATCGGATATTGGTCGAGAAAATCTGACATGGCGGTTTCCATCAAGAACGGACATTGTATGTGGTTTGGGCCCCGGGTAGCCGGCTGGATTGCGGCGGCTGCGACGGCCGCGCTGATGGCAGCATGTGGCAGCGCGCCGACGCGAACGTCGACGCTCAAGCCGCCGACCGGCGCGGCGATCGTGCCGGGGCAGATCGCCGCGAAGCGGCTGACGCCGGTCGCGTGGCAGCAGGTGCCGGGCTGGCAGGACGATTCGCTGATCGGCGCAACGGCCGCGCTGCGGCAGAACTGCGTGCGGCTTGCGCGCCAGCCGGCGTGGCAGCGCGCCTGCGCGGCGGCCGATCGTCTCGACGAACTCGACGTCAGCACGGCGCGGGCATTCTTCGAAACGTATTTCACACCGTTTCAGCTCGCGAACACCGACGGCACGCTCGACGGGCTCGTGACCGGCTATTACGAGCCGCTGCTGCACGGCTCCCGCGTGCGTCGCGGTCCTTACCAGTACGCACTGTACCGCTGGCCGGCCGGCTATCGCGCCGGTGCCGCGCTGCCGGCTCGCGCGCAGCTCGAGCGGGCCGGCATCCTGAACGGCAACGAACTCGTGTGGGTCGACGATCCGATCGAGGCGTTCTTCCTGCAGGTGCAGGGTTCGGGGCGCGTGCTGCTCGACGACGGTTCGGTGATGCGGGTCGGCTTCGGCGGCACCAACAACCAGCCCTACCGCTCGATCGGCAAGTGGCTGCTCGATCGCGGCGAGCTGACGCCCGCGCAGGCGACGATGCAGGGCATCAAGGCGTGGGCGAAGGCGAACCCGAACCGCGTCGACGCGTTGCTCGACACGAATCCGCGGTTTGTATTCTTCCGCGACATGCCGACGAAGGAAGATGCGCCGCACGGCGGCGCGGACGGCCCGATCGGCGCGCTCGGCGTGCCGCTCACGCCCGAGCGCTCGATCGCGGTCGATCCGTCGTCAATCCCGCTCGGCACGCCCGTGTTCCTGCAGACCACGCGTCCGTTGACGAATACGCCGATGAACCGGCTCGTGTTCGCGCAGGATACGGGTTCCGCGATCAAGGGTGGCGTGCGCGCCGACTATTTCTGGGGGCTCGGCGACGATGCCGGCGACCAGGCGGGACGGATGAAGCAAGTCGGCCGGATGTGGCTGCTGTTCCCGAATTCGTGATGCGCAGTGATGCCGGCACGCACGTGTAGCCGGCGCATCGAGACGAAGCAGCCCGATCGGTTTTGGCCGGTCGGGCTGTTGTTTTCGAGGGCCGCGCGTGATGGCTGTTGCGGGAGGCCGTCGTGCCGTAGCCCGTATCAGCCCTTGCGCTTGTCGATGACGCGTCGCGCCTTGCCGACCGAGCGCTCGATCCCGTTGACCGGCAGAACGTTGATCACGGCAGTCACGCCGATCAGCGACTTGATGTCGTACGCGAGCGCCTGTTTGGCCGCATGGATCACTGCCGTGTCGGGCGCCGTTTCGGGGCACGGCTCGACGTTGAGCGTCAGCACGTCGAGCGGCCCTTCCTTCGTCAGCACGATCTGATAGTGGGGCGCGAGCGCACGCTGCTTCAGCAACTGTTCCTCGATCTGCGTCGGAAAGACGTTGACGCCCCGCACGATCATCATGTCGTCCGAACGCCCGGTGATCTTTTCCATCCTGCGCATCGTGCGCGCGGTGCCGGGCAGCAGGCGCGTGAGGTCGCGCGTCCGGTAGCGGATGATCGGCAGCGCTTCCTTCGCCAGCGACGTGAAGACCAGCTCGCCCAGCTCGCCGTCCGGCAGCACTTCGCCGGTCTCGGGATCGATGATTTCCGGATAGAAGTAGTCTTCCCAGATGGTCGGGCCGTCCTTGGTCTCGACGCATTCCGACGCGACGCCCGGGCCCATCACTTCGGACAGCCCGTAGATGTCGACCGCATCGATGCCCATCCGCTGCTCGATGGCCACGCGCATATCGTTCGTCCATGGTTCCGCGCCGAAGATGCCGATGCGTAGCGAGCTCTGCGCGGGATCGAGGCCCTGGCGCTCGATCTCGTCGGCGATCGACAGCATGTAGCTCGGCGTCACCATGATGATGTCGGGCCGGAAATCCTGGATCAGCTGCACCTGCTTCTCGGTCTGGCCGCCGCCGAACGGGATCACCGTCAGCCCCGCGCGCTCCGCGCCGTAATGCGCGCCGAGCCCGCCGGTGAACAGCCCGTAGCCGTAGCTGACATGAACCTTGTCGCCGCGGCGCGCGCCGGCTGCCCGGATCGAGCGCGCGACGAGATTCGCCCACGTGTCGATGTCGCGCGCCGTATAGCCGACGACGGTCGGCTTGCCGGTGGTGCCCGACGACGCGTGGATGCGCGAGATCTGATCTTGCGGCACCGCGAACATCCCGAACGGATAGCTGTCGCGCAGGTCGCTCTTGGTCGTGAACGGGAAGCGCGACAGATCCGTGAGCGTCTTCAGGTCGTCGGGATGCACGCCCGCTTCGTCGAATTTGCGACGATAGACGGGGGAGTGCTCATACGCATGCCGGAGCGACCATTTCAGGCGCTCGAGCTGCAGCGCAGTCAGCTCGTCGCGTGACGCGGTCTCGATCGGCTCGAGCGGTAGCGGGGTAGTCATGCCTGTCTCCAGTGATTGTTATGCGCGAGCCGTTGACGTCAGCGGTCTTCCGGGAGGACCGTACCCTTGATCTGGGCCGATTTGCCGCGAAACATCGCGACCGTTTCGCCCGTCTGGTTCGTCACGCGGATGTCGTAGATGCCGTGCCGGCCGCTGCGCGTTTGCTCGATCGCCTCGGCCGTCAGCAGGTCGTTG
This sequence comes from Burkholderia sp. 22313, assembly GCF_052045245.1. NCBI lineage: Bacteria > Pseudomonadati > Pseudomonadota > Betaproteobacteria > Burkholderiales > Burkholderiaceae > Burkholderia > Burkholderia sp. 22313. The sequence continues at coordinate 5,316 of NZ_JBQEON010000046.1, read as the reverse complement.
CCGAATACGGGGCGCAGGTATTCGATCGAGCAGCCTGCCGCAACGGTATTCAGGTTGTACGAGTTGCATGCGAACGCGAACGTCGAATCGGCGAGCGTGAAGATGATGCCGCCGTGGCAGGTCTGATGCCCGTTCAGGAATTCGGGCCGCACGCGCATCTGCAGGCGTGCGTAGCCGGCGCGAACTTCGGCGACTTCCATCCCGAACGCGCGGCTGCAGGCGTCCGCGTCGTACATGGCCCGCGCGGTGGCGCGGGCGAGCGCATCGGGGTCGAGCGTGGCGGTGGAGGCGGTCATGTCAACGTCCCTCGAAGCGCGGCGCGCGCTTTTCGATGAACGCCTTCACGCCTTCCGCATAGTCGTACGACTGGCCAAGCTTGCGCTGCAGGTCGCGCTCGAGGTCGAGTTGCTGCTCGAGGGTGTTCGTGACGCTGTCGCGCATCGACTGCTTGATTGACGCGATCGCGCGCGTCGGCTGCAGTGCGAGCTGGTTGGCGACCTGGCGGGTCGTCGTGGCGAGCACATCATCGTCGACCGCGCGCCAGATCAAACCCCATTGTTCGGCCTGTTCGGCGCCGAGCTTGTCGCCGGTCAGCGCCAACCCCAGCGCGCGGGCCATGCCGACGCGTTGCGGCAGGAACCAGGTGCCGCCCGAATCGGGCACGAGCCCGATCTTGACGAAAGCCTGGATGAAGCTGCTCGAGCGCGCAGCGAATACGAGGTCGCAGGCGAGCGCCAGATTCGCGCCGGCGCCGGCCGCTGTGCCGTTGACGGCGGCGATCACCGGAATCGGCATGCGTTGCAGGCGGCGGATCAGCGGATTGAAATGCTCGTCGATCAGCGTGCCGAGGTCGGTCGACGCACCCGGCGTGAAGTCAAGGTCGGCCAGGTCCTGGCCCGCGCAGAAGCCGCGCCCCGCACCCGTCAGGATCAGCGCGCGCGCGCCGGCCGCTTCGACTTCATCGAGTGCCGACTGCAGTTCGCGGTGCATCGCCCGCGTGAAGCTGTTCAGCTTGTCCGGACGGTTGAGGGTGATCGTGGCCACGCGGGCAGCCTGATCGACATCCAGCTGGATCGCCTGATATGACATGCAGTGTCTCCTTCATGACTTCGTTATAGGCGCGCCGCGCGGCGGTTACACGCGTTCGATGGCGATCGCGATGCCCTGGCCGACGCCGATGCACATCGTACAGAGCGCGAAGCGGCCGCCTGTACGTTCGAGCTGGTGAAGTGCCGTGGTCACGAGCCGCGCGCCCGATGCGCCGAGCGGGTGACCCAGCGCGATCGCGCCGCCGTTCGGGTTCACGCGCGGATCGTCGTCGGCGACGCCGAGCATGCGCAACACCGCGAGGCCTTGCGACGCGAACGCCTCGTTTAGCTCGATCACGTCGAACTGGTCGATCGACATGCCGAGCTGGCGCAACAGTTTCTGCGTCGCAGGCGCCGGGCCGATGCCCATCACGCGCGGCTCGACGCCGGCGGTCGCCATGCCGACGACGCGTGCGCGGCGGCGCAGCCCGTACTGATCCGCGGCTTCCGCGCTGGCGAGCAGCAGTGCACATGCGCCGTCGTTGACGCCCGACGCATTGCCGGCCGTCACCGAACCGTCCGGGCGCACGACACCCTTCAGCTTCGCGAGCGCTTCGAGCGAAGTCTCGCGCGGATGCTCGTCATGCGAGACGAGCAGCGCATCGCCTTTCTTCTGCGCAATCGTGACCGGCACGATTTCCGCGGCGAGCGTGCCGTCCTGCTGGGCACGTGCGGCCTTCTGCTGGCTGCGCAGCGCGAACAGGTCCTGGTCGGCGCGGCTGATGTTGTAGTCGACCGCGACGTTTTCGGCCGTCTCGGGCATCGAATCAACGCCGCATTGCTGTTTCATCAGCGGATTGATGAAACGCCAGCCGATCGTCGTGTCGAAAATGGCGGCCTGGCGCGCGAATGCGCTCACGGCCTTGCCCATCACGAACGGCGCGCGCGTCATGCTTTCCACGCCGCCCGCGATCATCAGACGTGCCTCACCCGCCTTGATCGCGCGGGCGGCCGTACCGACCGCGTCCATCCCCGAGCCGCAGAGCCGGTTCAGCGTCGTGCCCGGGACGGCGGTCGGCAGGCCCGCAAGCAGCGCGGACATGCGTGCGACGTTGCGGTTGTCCTCGCCGGCCTGGTTCGCGCAGCCATAGATCACGTCGTCGATCGCCGACCAGTCGACGTTGCGGTTGCGTTCGATCAGCGCCTTGAGCGGCACTGCGCCGAGATCGTCGGCACGAACGTCTTTCAGGGCGCCGCCGTAGCGGCCGATGGGGGTGCGAATCGCGTCGCAGATGTAGGCGTCGGTCATGAGCGTGTCGAGGTGCAACGAACCCGCCGGGTGGCGGATTCGTTCATGGTAGAGAAAGTGGCGGCGTTTGCACGTCGGCCATTCGGGTTATGCCGTCTGGCCGGCTTCCGCAGCGACTGCCTTCGGCGCAACATGGACGCGGCTTTGAACCACGCGGAACCGATTGGCGACGAACGCCGGGTCGGCCAGCGCCGCGTTGGCTGCCGGGTTCGCGCCGGTGCCGTGGAAGTCGGAGAACGCGGCCGACTGGTTGACGAACACACCGCCCGTCAAGTTGATCGACAGCGCGACACCGCCACGCACCGCCGCCTCGTGCGCGGCGTCGACGATCTTGTCGTCGGTGCTGTAGACGGAGAGCGTCAGTGCGCCATGCTCGGCGGCGATGTCGCCGGCGAGCTCGAGCGACTGCGCGGTCGAGTCGGTCGCGATCACGAACGAGATCGGGCCGAACCACTCCTGCGTGAATTTGGCGCGGTCGGCCACGTCGAGCTGCAGCACGAGCGGGGTGCGCACGCGCGCGTCGGCGAACGCCGGGTGCTGGAGCGTCTGGCTGTCGGCGAGCACGCGGCCGAGCTTGCGGGCGTCGTCGATGCGCGCGGTCACGCCGTCGTTCTGGATCGCACCGATCAGTTCGACCGAGCGGGCCGGGTCGCCGGTCAGCTTTTGCACGGAGGTGGCGATCGCCTGGGCGACTTCGTCGAAGCTCGCATGACCTTCCGCGGTCCGGATGCCGTCGCGCGGCACATAGATATTCTGCGGTGCCGTGCACATCTGGCCGGAGTACAGCGCGAGCGAGAACGCGATGTTCTTGGCTGCGGCCTTCAGGTCGTCGGTCGAGTCGATCACGATCTGGTTGACGCCCGCCTTCTCTGTATACACCTGTGCCTGATGGGCATGGCGTTCGAGCCACGTGCCGTTGTGCGTGCTGCCGGTGAAGTCGATCAGCTTGATTTCGGGGCGCAGCGCGAGGTCCTGCACGAGGGCGCCGTCGTTCGGCTCGGTCGCGAGGAGCGTGACGACGTTCGGATCGAAGCCGGCTTCGCGCAGCACGTCGCGGGCGATACGGACCGTGATCGCGAGCGGCAGGATCGCGCCCGGGTGCGGTTTGACGATGACCGTGTTGCCGGTCGCCAGGTCGGCGAACAGGCCGGGGTAGCCGTTCCAGGTCGGAAACGTGCAACAGCCGAGCACGAGGCCGGTGCCGCGCGGCACGATCGTATAGCGCTTGTGCATCGCGAGCGGCGGGTTCTTGCCTTGCGGCTTTTCCCAGTGCGCGTCGGCGGGGATGCGGCGCAGTTCGTCCCACGCATAGGCGACCGCTTCGAGCGCACGATCCTGCGCGTGGGGGCCGCCGGCCTGGAATGCCATCATGAACGCCTGGCCCGTGGTGTGCATCACGCTGTACGCAATCTCGAAGCTCGCGCGGTTCAGGCGCGCGAGGATTTCGAGGCTGACGCCGACCCAGGCGCTCGGGCCGGCTTCGCGCCAAGCGCGCTGGGCAGCGGCCGCCGCTGCAATCAGTTCGTCGGGCGTCGATTTGGGGTAGCGGATACCGAGCGCGATCCCGTACGGAGACTGCTCGGCACCGACGGTACCGCCGGATGCCGGCTGGTCGAGGGCGAACGTGCTGTCGAGGTGCGCCTTGAACGCGACTTCGCCATCGGCGTTGGCGCTTTCCCCGTACACTTTGGGACTCGGCATTTCCGTAAACGGGCTCCAGTACCCGCGGCTCTCGATGGCGGCGAGGGCGTGTTTCAGCGTGTCTTCGTGCTTCGTGAACAGTGCATGGGTCATGACGGCGGCCTGATGGACGTTGAGAGGGATTGGTTCGATTAATTAACCGACCGGTTGGTCGGAGAATGGTAGCATCAAACTATTCGCATGTGCGAGGCGTTTCTCATTTCATTGATCGAGGAGAAATAGATGTCTTACGAGAACATCCTGGTGGAGACCCGGGGGCGAGTCGGGCTGGTTACGCTGAACCGTCCGAAGGCGCTCAATGCGCTGAACGATGCGCTGATGGATGAACTGGGCGCTGCGCTGAAGGCGTTCGACGCGGACGACGAGATTGGCGCGATCGTCGTGATGGGGAGCGAGAAGGCGTTCGCGGCCGGGGCCGACATCGGCATGATGTCGACCTATACCTATATGGATGTCTATCGCGGCGACTACATCACGCGTAACTGGGAGACCGTCCGCGAGATCCGCAAGCCGATCATTGCCGCCGTGGCGGGCTTCGCGCTTGGCGGCGGGTGCGAGCTCGCGATGATGTGCGACATCATCTTCGCGGCGGATACGGCCAAGTTCGGCCAGCCCGAGATCAAGCTGGGCGTGATGCCGGGCGCGGGCGGCACGCAGCGCCTGCCGCGCGCGGTGTCGAAGGCGAAAGCGATGGACATGTGCCTGACCGCGCGTTTCATGGACGCGGTCGAGGCGGAGCGGGCGGGGCTCGTGTCGCGTGTGCTACCGGCCGACAAGCTGCTCGACGAAGCGATTGCCGCTGCGACGACGATCGCCGAGTTTTCGCTGCCGGCGGTCATGATGGTCAAGGAGTCGGTGAACCGCGCATATGAGACGACGCTGGCCGAAGGCGTTCACTTCGAGCGCCGACTGTTCCATTCGCTGTTCGCGACCGAAGATCAGAAGGAAGGGATGGCGGCATTTGTCGAGAGGCGGAAGCCGGTATTCAAGCACCGCTGATTTTGCGGTGATGGGCAGTGCCTGGCGAGCGACGGGTGTTGGTCGTCGGCATGATCGCCTGGTGTTGCGAACCCAAAGCCTCCGTGCGCGGCAGCGCACGGAGGCTTTTTCAAATTATTTTCACAAAGGGCTTGCGGAGAGCGGAGCGGATGCTTAGAATCACGCCTCTTTCGCGCTAACGGAAACGCAGCGCGGGGGAAGAAGGGAAGCGGTGCGGTTGGGGTTGGTGGTAGCGACCTCGGCGCACACGAAGTTGAACCCCAGTCGTCGCAACGAAGC
>NZ_JBQEON010000045.1:0-51971 GCF_052045245.1 Burkholderia sp. 22313 | reverse complement strand
TGACCCGTCCTAGAATAGGTTGACACTTTTTCGCCGAAGCGAAGAGGTGCCAAGTGGAGCAAGGGAACAAGCGGACGCAGCGGGACTACAGCCTGGCTTTTAAACTGTCGGTGGTGGCGCAGGTCGAAAAAGGCGAACTGACGTACAAAGAGGCGCAGCAGCGCTACGGCATCCAGGGACGCTCGACCGTACTGGTATGGTTACGTAAGCACGGCTTGCAGGATTGGGCCGATCCATCCGGCCGTGCGCGATCGGGTTGCACCATGCCAAAGCCAGACTCAAAGCCACTCACACCGGAGCAGCGCATCAAGGAGTTGGAGACGCAGTTGCGCGAGGCGCAGGAGAAAGCGGCGCTGTTCGAGGCCGTGCTCGACGTGATGCGCAAGGACTACGGGATCACCGTAAAAAAGCCTTCGGGCAGGTCGTTGCGCAAAAGCGGATCGAAAAGCTGAGCGTCGAGCGAGCCTGCCGCTACATGGGCATCAGTCGCCAAGCGTATTACAAGCGATGTCGCAGCGAGGCGCGCCGCTGCTCGCAAGCCGAGACCGTGACGGCATTGGTGCGCGACGTGCGACTGCGCCAGCCTAGGCTTGGGGCACGCAAACTGCATCACCTGCTTGGGCCGGCGTTGGTCGAGCGCGGCATCAAGCTGGGGCGAGATGGGCTGTTCGATGTGCTGCGCGCCGCGCGACTGCTGGTCGTGCCGCATCGGGCGTATCACAAGACAACGCAAAGCCACCATCACTTCCGGCGCCATCCGAATCTACTGAAACCCGGGCCGGATCAAATCGTGCCGAGCGGCCCCGAGCAGGTGTGGGTAGCCGACATCACGTACCTACCCACAGCGGGTCGGTTTGTGTATCTGAGCCTGGTCACGGATGCGTACTCGCGCAAGATCGTTGGACATCACGTTCACGACAGCCTGCAGACCGAACAGGTTAGCCAGGCGTTGAAGAAGGCGTTGCGCAGGCGCCAGAGCCGCCAGCCATTGATCCATCACTCCGATCGCGGGGTGCAGTACTGCTCGACCTACTATCAGGACATCCACCGGCGCCACGGCCTGCGCTGCTCGATGACGGACGGCTACGACTGCTATCAGAACGCGCTGGCCGAGCGAATCAACGGCATCCTTAAGGGCGAGTTCTTGTTGCAACGTCCCGCCGACCTTGCTCAGGCCGTCAAGATGGTCGAGCAGTCAGTGCGCATCTACAACCAGGAGCGGCCACATGCCGCCCTGAAATACAAAACGCCCGATGCGGTGCATCGGGCGTTTTAGCGCTTGGATACTGTCAACCTATTCCAGGACTTGACACCGGCGCGGCCGCCATTCGGCCGGCGCTGTCCGAATGGCCTTCCCTTGGTTCAGCCGAACAGCCGCTGCGCGTGAATGCCGAGCCCGGTCGCCACGCTCGCGAGGCGATCGCCGAACACCGGCTGCGCATCCGGGAACGCGCCGGCCAGCGCACCCGACAGGAACGCGAGCCCGGTCGAGCCGCCGGTGAAATACAGCGCGCCGACGTCGCGCGGCGCGACGCCCGCGAGCCGCACCGTTTCGCGCGCGGCATCGACGATGCGCGCGGTGTCGTCGACGCTCGCATCGACGAGGCGCGACGCGTCGAACGCGATCTGCAAATCCTCTTCCACGTCGTTCAGGTCGATCATCGTCTCCCCGCCCGCCGCGACGCCGATCTTCGCCTCTTCCGCGCGCGCCATCAGACCATGCCCGAGCCGCTGCTCGACCACCCGCGTGAGCCGGTCGTACTGCCGAACCTCGCGGTACAGGTGCTTCATCAGCTTCAGTTCACCCAGCCGCTTCGGCGTGTAGACCGTGTTGATCAGGTGCCAGGTCGCGAGGTCGAAGTAGATCCGGTTCGGCAGTTCGCGACCTTCAGGATCGAGCGATCGATAGCCGAACGCGGGCAGGATCGCCGCGAGTTCGACGCGGCGGTCGTAATCGGTGCCCGCGACGTGCACGCCGTGGTGTGCGAGCACGTCGTCCTTGCGCTCGAGGCGCGCCATCCGCTCCGGCCCGACCCGCACCAGCGAGAAGTCCGACGTACCGCCGCCGATGTCGGCCACCAGCACGAGCCGCTCGGCCTGCTGGCGCGACTCGTAGTCGAACGCCGCCGCGATCGGTTCGTACTGGAAATGCACGTCCGTGAACCCGACCGACTGCGCGGCCGCATCGAGCTGGTCCTGCGCGAGGCGGTCGGCGCGCGGATCGTCGTCGACGAAGAACACCGGCCGGCCCAGCACCGCGCGACCGATCGGCGCACCGGCGCGCGCTTCGGCCTTGCGCTTCAGATGCGTCAGGAAGCGCGCGATGATCTCCGTGTACGCCATCGCACTGCCATCGCCGAGATCGGTCGTGGTTTCCGCGAGCGGCGAGCCGAGAATGCTCTTCATCGACCGCATCAGGCGGCCGTCGAAACCGTCGATATAGGACGCAAGCGCCGCTCGGCCGTATTCGACCGTCTGCTCGTCGTTGTTGAAGAAAATCGCGGTGGGCAGCGTCAGGTGGTCGCCCTCGACGGGCGCGAGGCGCATGCCATCGCCGTCGGGCAGCGCCACGGCGGAATTGGACGTGCCGAAATCGATCGCGCAGTAAGTCATGGGAAGGTGCCGCAGCATGGCCGGCGCGAAAACGGAAAGGACGGGCTTTTTAACATGAAGCCCGCCGGATCACAACCGGGGCGGCCACCGGTGCCGCGCAACCGGCCCGGGGTGGGGGGCCGGCGCACTTGCGGTGTGCCGGCAACCGAGGCGGACGAAGTGCTCGACGCATCCCCGCCGCCCACCGCCCGCTTGCAGCGCGCCGGCAACCGATGCGGACGGGTTGCACGACGCATGCCCATCCGCCGGCCGGGTCAGGCTGCGGCGTCGAAACCCTTCTTCCACGCGCCCGCATAGACGACTTCGCCGATCGCATGACGCGTACGCGGCGCCTTCTCGCGCTCGCGCAGCACAGGGTCGAGCTTGTCGACGTTGCCGTAGTGGCCCAGCGAGATGATCGCCGGAATCGCGACGTCCGCCGGAATCGCGAACGCGTCGCGGAACGCCTTCGCGTCGAAGCCGCTCATCTGGTGCGCGGCGAGGCCCAGTGCGTGCGCCTGCAGCACCAGCGACATCGCGGCCGCGCCCGCGTCGTACAGTGCGGTCGGCGCCGGTTCGCCCTTCGGCGTGAGCGTGTGCGCGGTCACCGCGATCAGCACCGGCGCCGGCGCGTTCCAGCCCTGGTTGAACGGCACCAGCGTCGCGAATGCGCGCTTGAACGCTGCTTCGTCCTGCGTGCGGTCGAACACGATGAAGCGCCACGGTTGCGCGTTGTATGCGGACGGCGCCCAGCGCGCGGCTTCGAGCACTGCGTGGAGATCGTCGGCGCCGACCGGCTCATCCGAGTACGCACGCGGGCTCCAGCGGCCCGAGATCAGGTCGTGAATCGAAACAGTGGTGGGAGCAGGTTTGACGGACATGCGGTTCCTCGCTGACATCGATGAAGGGGCGCGAACGCCCGGCGAACCGCAAGCATAACCGCTTGAGCGGTCACGCGCCCGATCATCCCGCGCAATGCAAAGCACCGATCGTGCATTGACCGGCCGCACCCGCGCAGGGCCGGCCGCGCTCAGGCCGCCTGCGCGGCAGCGCGGGACGGGCCGCGGTTGATCCGCAGCACGATCAGCGCGCCGACGATGCAGAGGCCGCCGGATATCATCGACGCGATCGTATAGGTGCCGAGGCTCGCGCGCAGCAGCCCCGCGCCAAGCGCCGCGAACGCCGCGCCGAGCTGGTGACCGGCGACGATCCAGCCGAACACGACCGGCGCCGCGGCCTTGCCGAACACGTCGGTGGCCAACCGCACGGTCGGCGGCACGGTCGCGATCCAGTCGAGCCCGTAGAACATCGCGAACAGCGGCAGCCCGAAGAAATCGATGCCGAACGCATGCGGCAGGTAGATCAGCGACAGCCCGCGCAGCCCGTAGTACCAGAACAGCAGCACGCGGTTGTCGTAGCGGTCGGACAGCCAGCCCGACAGCGTCGTGCCGAACAGGTCGAACACGCCCATCGCGGCGAGCAGCGACGCGCCCTGCACTTCGGTCATGCCGTAGTCGCTGCACATCGCGATCAGGTGCGTGCCGACGTAGCCGTTGGTGCTCGCGCCGCAGATGAAGAAGCTGAAGAACAACAGCCAGAAATCGCGCGAGCGGCTTGCCGTCGCCAGCGTGCGGAACGCGACCGTGAGCGGGTTCTCCTTCGTCGCCTCCGGTGCGGCCGGCGCATCGGCGGGCTCGCCGTACGGACGCAGCTTCACGTCGGCCGGCCGCTCGGGCAGCAGGAACGCGACCAGCGGAATCACGATCGCGGCCGCCACCGCGACGACCAGCACGACCGGGCGCCAGCCGTGATGCTGCGCGATCGCCGCGAGCATCGGCAGGAACACCAGCTGGCCGGTGGCCGTGCTGGCGGTGAGGATGCCCATCACGAGGCCCCGCCGCGCATGAAACCAACGCGTGACGAAGGTCGCGGACAGCGTCAGCGCGACGACACCGGTCGAGCAGCCGACCATCAGGCCCCAGATCAGCACCATCTGCCAGCTCCGCGTCATCATCGACGACAGCGCGACGCCCGCGCTCATCGTCACCAGCGCGGCCAGGATCGTCGGCCGCAGCCCGAAGCGCTGCATCGCCGCGGCCGCGAACGGGCCCGTCAAGCCGTACAGCGCGATGTTCACCGAAATCGCCAGCGAAATCGCGGCGCGGCTCCAGCCGAGTTCGCGCTCGAGCGGAACCATCAGCACGCTCGGCGTCGCGCGCGTGCCGGCCGCCGCCAGCAGGATCAGGAAAACCACCGCCGCCGCGAGCCAACCGTAGTGGAAGCGCCCGCTGATTCGTGTCACTGCCCAGTTCATGTTCTCGTTCTCCAGTTGGCGGCGACCGGCACCCATGCGCCTGCTCCGCCACACTACCAGGCCAGCTCCGCCGCACGCTGCATCGGCTGACCCGGGCCGATACCCGGCATTTGTCTGTCGATCCGACCGGCATTGTTACCGATCGGTCACAAGTTTGTTGCGATCGTAGTGACCAGTCGGTAACATGTCAAGCAATTCATCACGCAGTCGAGGGTCATCATGTCGGGCATCGAGGCCGCCAAGCCGCCAGCACGCCGCACGCGCCGGCCGATCGCCGCAGCCGCCGCGCAGGAACATCTGCTGCGCGCCGCCGAGGAGCTGTTTTACAAGGAAGGGGTACGCGCGGTCGGCGTCGAGGCGGTCGTGGAACTCGCCGGCGTCAACAAGATGAGCCTGTACCGCCAGTTCTCGTCGAAGGACGAGCTGATCCTCGCGTATCTGGAACGGATGGATGCGTGCTTCTTCGAGCGTCTCGATGCGAGCGTCGCGAAGCATCCGGGCCAGCCGAAGGCGCAGTTGATCCAGTATTTCGTCGATCTCGCGGAGCGGGCGACGCAGAAGGACTATCGCGGCTGCCCGTTCGTCAACGTCGCGGCCGAATTCCCCGATACGTCGCACCCGGCGCGCGAGCGCGTCGCGCAAAACAAGGAACAGCTGATGAAGCGGCTCGTCGCGCTGTGCGAAGGCGCCGGCGCACGGCAGCCACAGGCGCTCGCCGAATCGCTCGCGCTCGTGGTCGAAGGCATCTACGCGGCCAGCCAGACCTACCGACACGGCGAAACGCCGATCGGCACCGCGCCCGCGCTGGCCACGCAACTGATCGAAGCCGCGTGCGCGTGACGGGCGACGCACGCCAGAGGCCGGCGTGCCCGCTCCGGCTACAATGCGGCCCTCGCTGCCGCCTCGCCCGACTGCCCTCGCCATGACCGACACCCGCCCCGACTCGCACGACGACATTCTCGCCGCCACGCGGCACTGGCTCGCGCGCGCGGTCATCGGGCTCAATCTGTGTCCGTTCGCGAAAAGCGTGTATGTGAAGAAACAGGTGCGTTACGCGATCAGCGAAGCGACGACGCTCGAGGATGCGCTCGCCGATCTCGAAACCGAACTGCGCGTGCTCGAAGCGGCCGACCCGCAGCAGGTCGATACGACCCTCGTGATCTATCCGCACGCGTTCGCGGATTTCGTCGACTACAACGATGCGCTGTTCTTTGCCGACCGGCTGGTGCGGCAACTGCGGCTCGACGGCGTGCTGCAGATCGCGAGCTTCCATCCCGAGTACCGGTTCGAAGGCAGCGCAGCCGACGACATCGAGAACTACACGAACCGCGCGCCGTATCCGATCCTGCACCTGCTGCGCGAGGACAGCATCGCGCGCGCGGTCGACGCGTTTCCGGACGCGTCCGCGATCTACGAGAAAAACCAGGAAACGCTGCGCCGTCTCGGCCACGAGGGCTGGCACGAATGGATGCGCCGGCCGGGCGACGACGTCTGACGCGTCGCGCGACGGCCGGCCGGGTGCGCGGCAGACGGGCCGCGGATTCGTCGGCTCGGTCGGCTCGGTCGGCTTATTCCGCGGCCGGTTCGACGGCCTCGCCGGCCGCCGCCGCGGGCGCCGGCACGAAGAAGCGCTCGTTCAGTTCGGCAAGCCCGAACATCCCGAGGATCTCGTTGAGCCGCTCGCCGGGCTTGCGGCGCGGCAGGTTCTTGTACTGCGCGATGATCAGTTCGTTCTTCATCGAATGCTCCCAGCCGACCAGCTCGGTCACGCTCACCTGGTAGCCATGCGCCTCGAGCTGCAGGCAGCGCAGCACGTTGGTGATCTGGCTGCCGAATTCGCGCGTATGCAGCGGATGCCGCCACACTTCCGTCAGCGCGTTCGCGAGCGACTTGCCCTTGTTCCTGCGCAGCACACCCGCGACTTCCGCCTGGCAGCACGGCACCAGCACGATGTGCTGCGCATGCTTCGCGAGCGCGAAGCGGATCGCGTCGTCGGTCGCCGTGTCGCAGGCATGCAGCGCGGTCACGACATCGACCGTTTCGGGCAGCTGCGGCGACGTGATCGAATCGGCGACCGACAGGTTCAGGAACGACATCCCGCCGAAGCCGAGCCGCTCGGCGAGTTCGGTGGAACGCGTGACGAGCGCCTCGCGCGTCTCGATCCCGTACACGTGCGACGCGAACGCCGGCGTGCCGTGCCCCGGTTGCTGCTTGAAGAACAGGTCGTACAGGATGAAGCCGAGATACGACTTGCCGGCGCCGTGATCGACGAGCGTCACATTGCTCTTGTCGGCCTGCACGCTCGCGAGCAGCGGCTCGATGAACTGGAACAGGTGATAGACCTGCTTCAGCTTGCGGCGGCTGTCCTGGTTCAGCTTGCCGTCGCGGGTCAGGATATGCAGTTCCTTCAGCAGCTCGACGGACTGCTCCGGACGGATTTCGTAGGTCTTGTTCGACATCGTGAAGCGGCGCCGGGCCACGGTCGGTTGACCGCGGCCCGGCGGCGGGAATTCGTGAGGAATGGCGATAGTTTACCGAAAATGCGCGCTCAGGCTCGCGCGCCGAGTCGCCAGAGCGACGTGACCTCGGCGCGCCGCGCCGCGTGCAGCGGATCGTCCGCGTCGGCCGACTTCGGGTGCGCCGGACGGATGTCGTCGCGGCCCAGCGCGACGAGGCCGGCTTCATCGATCCATTGCAGCAGCATCTCGCGCGGCCGCAGGCCGAGATGCTCGGCGAAATCGGACAGGATCAGCCAGCCTTCGCCGCCCGGTTCGAGATGGTCGGCGAGCCCCGCGAGAAAACCGCGCAGCATCCGGCTGTCGGGGTCGTAGACCGCATATTCGATCGGCGCGCTCGGACGGGCGGGCACCCACGGCGGGTTGCAGACGACGAGCGGCGCGCGGCCTGCCGGAAACAGGTCGGCTTCGATTACGTCGACGCGATCGGCATGGCCGAGCCGCGCGACGTTCTCGCGCGCGCATGCGAGCGCGCGCGGATCCTGGTCGGTCGCGACGATGCGCTCGACGCCGCGCGACGCGAGCACGGCGGCGAGCACGCCGGTGCCCGTGCCGATATCGAACGCCAGCGACGTCGCGGGCAGCGGCGCGCGCGCGACGAGTTCGACGTATTCGCCGCGCACCGGCGAGAACACGCCGTAATGCGGATGGATCGGCGCGCCGCCGAGCGCCGGAATCGGCACGCCCTTCTTGCGCCACTCGTGCGCGCCGACGAGACCGAGCAGTTCGCGCAGCGATACGACCGACGGCGCGCCGCCCGGCCCGTACGCTTCCTCGCACGCGGCGCGCACGTCGGGCGCGCGGCGCAGCGGGATCGTGTAGTCGGCGTCGAGCGGGATCAGCAGCATGCCGAGTGTGCGGGCGCGCTGCGATTGCGCGAGCCGGTGCAGGTTGAATGCGTCGACGCCGACCGCGGCCTTCGCCTTCTTCGGCTTGCGTTCGACTCGGCGAGCCATCGCCTGCACGAGCTGGCGCGCATTCTGGAAGTCGCCCTGCCAGACAAGCGCGGTACCCTCGCACGCGAGGCGGTACGCGGCATCGGCGGTGAGGCTGTCGTCGGCGCGCACGGCGCGCTTCGGCGGCTGCACGCCGGCTTCGGAGCGCCAGCGCACGGCATGTTCGGCGCCGTCGGCGTCGGTCCAGTGGAAAACGGGGAAATCGGTCACGCGAGCTCGGCTACGGTTGGCTACAGACAGGCGGCGCTACAGGCGTGCGCCGCGCGGACCACACCATACCGCGCTTTGCGCGCGCGGCAAAGCGGCGTTCCCGCCCCTTTCAGCGGCCGCGGCCGGGGCATTGCCTACTGGCCCCACCCCGGCGTGGCCGGCATGCGCAACGTCCCCGCATCGCTGAAACGCACGGTACCGAGCATGCCGCCGGCGAGCCGGCCACGCAGCGCGTACGGCAGCTCGCCGTTCGCGGCCGCGCCGGGCAGGTTCCACGCCTGCCGCGCGGCGGCGAACGCCGATACCGAAACGGGCACGTCGATCACCGCTTCGCCGAAACGCGGAACGACGCCCGAGCGATCGCTGACGCCGCTCGCGAACGGCGTGCCGTTCAGGTCGAGCGCGACCGACATGCCGTCGTATTCGATTGGCGTGTCATTCGGGTTCTGCACACGCAGCTTCAGGCTGAAGCGCATCTCGAGGCCCTGCCCGACCAGCGGGTCGAGCCCGGCGACCGTTACGTTCACGGGCTCGCGCGTCAGGCCGGCACAGCCGCCGAGCATGAGCACGGCGGCGAACCACAGCAGCGCGGCGCGCAGCGAAGCGATACGGAACAGGGCGCGTGGCATGGGCTGGCCTCCTTTCAGCAATCGATCAACACGTTGTCGATGCATTGTACCGAGCGCGCCGCGGCACGCGCCGATTCGTAGTTTTCACGCATCGCCGAGATCGTTAATAGATTAAAACTACGGGAACAACCAGCCAAACGAAAAGCGAATTAATGCCTTCCAGCATTCAATGGCCCGCGAAAAACCCAAGAGAAGCAATTTCTAATTTTTTCGTTTCCTTTACTCAAAACCATCAAGTATATTTACGCATCCTTCGAGCAGGCCGACAAACCTTCAAGCCGCATGACGGCGATTTTACGGAACGGCGACACGCCGTCCTTCCGTCCTGCGGCCTGGTACGGCCAGCCCCGTGGGTCGTCGGTTCAAAGGGAATGCACGCCCGCGCAGGGCGGGCGGCCCCGTGTCGTGCGCGCGAAATCAATTCAGTACAACCCGCGCCCGGCCATTTTGAACCGACAAGTTAACCGACATCCGGAAACACAGAGGGGGCAGTAAACCATGATTACCTTCACGTAGTCGGCTGGCCGTCTTTTCGAATAATCCGTCATTGCCATTTCTCGTCGCCATTGATTAACGGCGAGGGATTGCTTTTGCCGGCGCTTTCGCAGCACTGAACGATCCTTTCAACAATCGAGGTTTCAGTCATGTCGATCAACATTCACAAGATGCGTTATCTGCCGCTGGTCGCCGCACTCGCACTCGCCGGATGCGGCGGCGACGACAGCGGCGTGGGCTCGGCGTCCGCGCTCAGCTCCGCCGGCGCGCCGCACTCAAGCTCGTCGCCCGCCGTCAATACGCCGCCGGCCGCGTCCAATCTCGACAAGAGCGTGTCGCCCGTCGAACTGCCGGACACCGTGGTACCGGTCAATTACCGGCTGTGGTTCCGCCCGAACGACGCGCTGAACGCGTTCGACGGGCGCGCCGACGTCGAGATCAAGGTGCTGAAGCCGGTCAACAACATCGTGATCGCAGGCCACCGGATCAAGTTCACGAACGGCCGCATCACGCTGCAGCCGGGCAACATCCAGCTGATCGCGACGCCGCAGGACAAGGGTGACTTCTACCAGCTGCGCCCCGTGAGCGGCACGATCTCGCCGGGCAACTATTCGCTGCACATGGAGTGGTCCGGCATCATCAACTTCAAGTCGTACGACGATCCGGTCGCGAAGACGGGCGGCAGTTGCGGCAACGATCCGTATCCCGGCTGCTCGGCCGCGGAAGGCGTGTTCCGCGTCGACCTGAAGGGCACCGACGGCACGACGAGCGGCGCGATCCTCACGCAGGGCGAAACCAACCTGTCGCGCCAGTGGTTCCCGGGCTGGGACGAACCGGCCTTCCGTCCGACTTATGAAGTGACGGCCGAAGTGCCGCAGAGCTGGCGCGTCGTGTCGAATGCGGCCGAAAAGCCGGCGACCAACGTCGGCGGCGGCTACAAGCTGGTGCAGTTCGAGAAGACCCCGCCGATGCCGTCGTACCTGCTGTTCTTCGGCGGCGGCATGTTCGACACCTACGAGGACAATTTCACGAGCCCGCTGCCGGGCGGCAAGGGCGGCCTGCACCTGCGCGTGTTCACGCCGCCGGGCATGAGCGACTGGGCAAAGCCGGCGATGGACCGCACCAAGCAGGCGCTCGACTTCTACTACCGCTACACGGGCATCCCGCTGCCGCTGACGAAATTCGATACGGTCGCCGCGAACGATGCGTTCAAGGCGCAGAAGGACCTCAACTTCGGCGGAATGGAGAACTGGGGCTCGATCCTCGAGTTCGCCGACGACATCCTGCCGCAGCCTGGCCAGCCGATGTCGCAGTACGGTAACGAGGTGCTGACGCACGAAGTCGCGCACCAGTGGTTCGGCGATCTCGTCACGGCCGACTGGTGGGACAACGTCTGGCTCAACGAGTCGTTCGCGACGTTCTTCGAGACGAAGACGACGATCCAGTTCTTCCCCGACGAGTTCAGCTGGCTCGATCAGGTGAAGAACAAGTACCGCGTGATCAATCGCGACATCGGCCCGAACGCGTTCCCGGTCGCACCGAACTTCAACGACTGGGCGTCGAACGACTTCGTGCTGAGCGCGAGCGCGTTCACGTACGACAAGGGCGGCCACGTGCTGAAGACGCTCGAGAACTATCTCGGCGAGCAGACGCTGCGCAAGGGTCTCCAGCAGTACCTGGTCGATTATTCGTTCGGCAACGGCACGCCGAAGCGCCTGTGGGACGCGCTGTCGAAGGCGAGCGGCCAGCCGGTCGGTCCGATCGGCGACAGCTACGTGCGCCAGACGGGCGTGCCGCTGATCTCGCTCGACACGCAGTGCGACATGACGAAGAACCAGACGATCGTCACGCTGAAACAGCAGCCGTTCCCGAACAAGAACGCGTATCCGGGCCTGCAGTGGACGGTACCGATCACGCTCGCGTACGGCCAGGGTCTCGCGAAACACACGACACTCGCGCTGAAGGATACGCAAACGCAAACGCGGATCGACGGTTGCACGGGCGTGGTCGCGGATCCAAGCGGTCTCGACTACTACGTGGTGAACTACAGCGACGCCGCGTGGAGCGGCCTGCTCACGCAGGTCAACAGCTCGGTCGATCCGGTGCTGCTCGCCAACCTGAAGAGCGAGGCCGCGCTGCTCGTCGCGAACAACCTCGCGCCGGCTTCGCGTTCGACGTCGATCGGCTCGGTCGCTTCGCCGGCCGCGATGAAGCTGCGCCAGACGCCGAGCTTCGGCGGCATCGCGCCGACGGAGAAGGAACGTCCGTCGCTGCGCTATCAGGGCATGTTCAAGCCGCGCAAGACGCTGGTTCAGTAACGGGGTCCGGCTGGCCGGTGCCGCGCGGTTCGCGACGCCGGCCGGCGTTCAACCCTTCACGTCCTTCGGCAGGCCTCGCATGCGGGGCCTGTTTTTTTATTCGCCGCGGTTGGCGCGGCGCGGGCCAGGGCGCGGCTAGCGATCGTTGCGCCGGCGAAACGCCCACCACGCGGCAAGCGCCGTAAAGCCCGCGACCAGCAGCACCATCAGCCAGAAGCCGTGCTTGTTCTCCGAGAACGGCACACCGCCGACGTTCATCCCGAAGAAGCCGGCGACGATGTTGATGGGCAGCGCGATCACGGTCACGAGCGTCAGCGTGAACAGCGTCCGGTTGTTCTGCTCGTCGAGCCGCGAGCCGATCTCTTCCTGCAACAGCTTGATCCGCTCGTTGAGCCCCGACAGGTCGGCGAGCACCAGCGAGAATGCTTCGGTCGACTCGCGCAGCTCCTGCACGTCTTCCGAATGCAGCCAGGCGGGCGGTTTCGCGAGCAACCGGAAGATCGAGCCGGGCTCGGGCGCGAGCATGCGCTGCAGCCGCGTCAGCGTGCGGCGCATCGCGCCGAGCTCGACGCGATTCGACGTGAGCCGTTGCGACAGGAAGCGATCCTCGATGCGGTCGACGTCGACGCTCGTACGCCGCATGATCTGGATCAGCAGGTCGGCCTGGTCGTGCAGCAGGTGCACGAGCAGTTCGGCCGGCGACCGGAACCGCTCGCCGTCGCGCACGCAGGCACGCAGCGTGTCGACCGAGCGCAGCGGCTTGAGCCGCGCGGTGACCATGATGCGCCGCTCGACGTGGACGAACAGCGTGGCGATTTCCGACGGCGTCAGTTCGAGGTTGAACATCACGTCGTTGACGATCGCGCGCAACGCGCCGTCCTCCTGCTCGATGCGGGTCGAGCGCGACCCTTCGTGGAGAAATTCGAAGAAGCTGTCGGGCAACCCGAGGTGCGTGCGCATCCAGCGCTCGCTCGCGCCGTGTGCAAGATTGAAGTGCAGCCAGACGAAATCGTCCGATGCAGTCGCGTCGCGCTCGCGGCACGTGCGCAGCCATGCGGCGGCCGAGTCGGCATCGAGCGTCGCGCCCGAGCCGCCCGGAACGAAGCGGAATCCGCACACCATGCCGGACGTATCGGCGCCGTAAGTCTGTACGATCAGGTCCATCGAATCGAAGGTCGTGCGGCGCGCAGCCCGCCGCGCCTTGCGCATCGCGGCGCCACGCCGGTAAATGAAAGAAAACGTATGCCCGACGCGCATGACGCTCTCGTGACACGGCCATCACGCGCCCCCAAAAAACAACGCGCCGCCCGGTGGGCGGCGCAGTGCGATGTGCGGGGCGGCGTGACGCCGGTTACTGCCGCGTCTCCGATTGCGCGGCGCTCGGGCAGGCCGGATCCTTGCCCCAGTGGCCGTCGCAGACGCGCCAGCGGCACAGCTGATCCTCGAAGAAACCGCGCTCCGAGCAATCCTTCACGCGCGCTGCGAGCGAACCGCCCGTCGTGGCGGCCGTCCTGGTCGGCACGACCTGCCCCTTCTGCGCGGCCGTCTTCTTGTCGGCCGGCTTCGTGCGCGCGACGAGCGCGGCAAGCAGATCGGCATCCGGATCGTCCTTGCCGGACGCCTTCGCACTCGCGGTACGGACCGTCGCTTCGCGACGCTTCTTCGCCTGCGCGAGTTCCGCCTGCTGCTCCTTGTTATGCTTGCGGGCCTCCGCCTTCGCATCGGCCTTCGCATCGGCCTTGCTGCGGGCGGCAACCTTGTCGCTCTTCGCGGTGTCAGCCTTCGCGGTTTTCGTCGCCGCAGCAGCGGCGGCCGTCGCGGCGACGGCACCTGCCGTGGTAGCGCCAGACGCATCGTCGGCACCGTTCGCGAGCGCGCGCGACAGGCGGCTCGCGTCCGCGGCGGCCGGGGAAGATGCGGACGCAACGGTCTGGGACGCCGCGTCGTCATTGACGATCGTGGCCGGTTGCGCAGCAGGCGCCGCCGAGGCGGCGTTCTGTGCGACCTGCACGGCAGCGCCGCTGGCCGGCTCGGCCTTCGCCGGTACCTGCGCGGGCGCGGCGGCAGCGACGGCGACGGCCGGCTCGGCGGATTGCTGCTGCCAGCGCCACGCTCCCCAGCCGCCGACGGCGACCACGAGCGCGACGATGGCCGCGATCGGCCCCTTCAGCGAACGGCGCGGCGCTTCAGCGGGCGACGTGACACGTCCTTCCAGATTCGCGAGAATGCGCGACTGCTGAGGTCCGTCCTGGCCTGCCGGCTTGGTATCGGACAACAGGCTGGGCGGGGTTTTCGAATTTGAATTTTCCGGCGCACTCATTCAGCGTCTCATTGAATCCTGGTTTAATTCACCGCGATAATATAGCCCGGCCTCTCAAAGCAGCCTGATTCTAAGAGCAAGCATTGCAAAACACAATCAATTCCAATTTCCGGGGATATCTTTGATTGCCGTCGCACTCGTCGCCTATTTCGCCCTTGCCGTCGCGGTCGCGGCCCTGTTGCTTTTACCGGGTATCCGCGCGACCGTTTTCGAATCCGTCGCCCAGTTTCACGGCCGCCTGACGCGCCGTGCGAACCATCGCGCCGCCCGCACGCGCCGTCAAATTGTTAAATCGGCAACCGTTACGCGCGGCGCTTTAAACGATGTGCAAAATTTACTGGTTCGGCGGCGCTTGATGATTATGGTGTCGGCAGGTATTCTTGCGACGCCGCCATTGGTGGCCATTGCGTTACGCGGTCGGCAATTGTTTCAGTACGACGACACGGCGCGCGTGCCCGACGAGAAGATCGCCGCGCTGCTGCAGGGCGAGCAGCTCGTGCCGCCCTCGCCGTTGCCGCCGGAAGTCTTTGCCACGAAGGAAGTCGAACAGGTGCGGCCGGCGCTGAAGGATGCGAGCCGCGACTGGAACCTGCTGGATCCCGATTTCCGCACGCGTTTGCTGCTGGTCTACAAGATCATGCACGAACAATATGGTTATGAAATGGCGCTGCTGGAAGGTTATCGGAGCCCGGAACGGCAGAACCGGCTCGCGCAGATGGGCACCAACGTGACCAATGCGGCGGCCTTCCAGAGTTATCACCAGTTCGGGCTCGCGGCCGACAACGCGTTTCTGCGCGACGGCAAGCTGGTCATTTCCGAGAAAGATCCCTGGGCGATGCGCGGCTACCAGTTGTACGGACAGGTTGCCGAGCAAGTAGGCCTGACCTGGGGGGGCCGATGGAAAATGATGGATCTCGGGCACGTGGAATACCATAAACCCGGTTTTAAACTGGGACGCGGCAGCTAGTCAGGGCTGTCGAACAAGAAATAATGAGGGCGGCATGGGGCTTTTTAATCATCCGGCAGGAAAGGATTTGGGCGGCGCAATCGATCGGGCATTCCGTTGCGCGATTTTTTCAGGCCGCCGCTTCCGTTTTAATTCTCACAGCGTCCTTTCATTATTGCGCGCGCCTTCTCCGATGCCGCGGGCGCATTGATGCCAGCCCCTTCATCCCGTTTGACAGCATGGCGACACATCGCGGCGCCACGCTTGCCGCTCGGCGCGCCTGCGTCGCCTCACCGAAAACGCACCGGAACCTGAACGTCCTATGCAACGCATCCTCAACGTGCTGACTCATCCGCGTACGCTCTCGATTGTCGGGATCGTCGCGCTAGCGGCGATTCTCTTCATCGTCGCCGACATGCTGCAGCTGCCGCTCCTGTGGGCGGCGATCGTGTTCGCGGCGATCCTCGTGCTGTGGCTCGGCGTCGCGTTGTGGCGCCGCTGGCGCGTGAAGCGCGCGAACCAGCAGCTCGGCCAGGTGCTCGAAGAGCAGGCGGAAACCGGCAAGATCGCCGCGCCGGCCGCGGCCGCGCTCGCGCCCGACGCGAAGACCGCCGACCTCGACGTGCTGCGCACGCGCCTGTCCGACGCGGTGAAGACGATCAAGACGTCGAAGATCGGCCAGGTGTCGGGCGGCTCCGCACTGTATGAACTGCCGTGGTACATCGTGATCGGCAACCCGGCGGCGGGCAAGAGCAGCGCGGTGCTGAACTCCGGCCTGCAGTTTCCGTTCGCGGACAAGAACAGCGCGGTGATCCACGGCATCGGCGGCACGCGTAACTGCGACTGGTTCTTCACGACCGAGGGGATCCTGCTCGACACGGCCGGCCGCTACTCGGTGCACGAGGAAGATCGCAGCGAATGGCTCGGCTTTCTCGGCCTGCTGAAGCGCTACCGTCCGAAGGCGCCGATCAACGGCATCATCGTCACCGCGAGCATCGCCGAACTCACCGGCAACCGCCCCGAATTTGCGATCAACCTCGCGAAAAACCTGCGTCAGCGCGTTCAGGAGCTGACGGAGAAGCTCGAGGTGTTCGCGCCAGTCTACGTAATGTTCACGAAGGCCGACCTGATCACCGGCTTCACCGAATTCTTCAGCAGCAGCGACAAGCACGAGTACGACCGCGTGTGGGGCGCCACCCTGCCCTACGAGCCGGACGACAAGCGCGACGTCGTCGCGCAGTTCGACACGCACTTCGAGGAACTCTACGAAGGGCTGAAGGAAATCAGCGTCGCGCAGCTGTCGCTGTCGCGCGGCAACCAGCTGTCGCCGGGCCAGTTGAGCTTCCCGCTCGAATTCTCGACGATCAAGCCGTCGCTGCGCGCGTTCCTCGCGACGCTGTTCGAGAACAACCCGTTCCAGTACAAGCCGATCTTCCGCGGCTTCTACTTCACCAGCGCGCTGCAGGAAGGCGAAACCAACAGCGCGGCCGCGCAACGCATCGCGAGCCGCTTCGGCCTCGACGCCAGCGCGCTGCCGAAGCCGCACAGCGCGTTCTCGAAGAACGGCTTCTTCCTGCGCGACCTGTTCTCGAAGGTGATCTTCGCGGATCGCCAGACCGTGCGCCAGTTCGCCAGCCCGACCAAGACCCGGTTGCGCTACGCGACCTTCTTCGGCTTCGTCGCGGCGCTCGCGCTCGCGCTCGGCGGCTGGACCTGGTCGACGATCGGCAACCAGCAGCTCGTCGCGAACGTGCAGGCCGACCTCGACAACGTCACGCGCCTGCAGCAGGGCCGCAACGACCTGCAGTCGCGCCTGCAGGCGATGGACATCCTCGAGGACCGGATCGAGCAGCTCGAGCAGTTCCGCCGCGACAAGCCGATGTCGGTGTCGCTCGGCCTGTACCAGGGCGACCGGCTCGAACAGCATCTGCTGACCGAGTACTACAACGGCGTGCGCCAGATCCTGCTGGCCCCGGTGTCGCAGAACCTCGCGTCGTTCATGAAGGACGTGAACGCCCACCCCGAGCAACTCGTGCCGATGACGCGCCCGCCCGAATCGGGCGCCGTGCAGGGCGGCACGATTCCGGTGTCGACGAATCCGCCGGGCGCCACGCCGCTCGCCGGCGCCGCGCAAGGCGCATCCGCGGCGACGGCCGCCGCCGCGCCGCAACAGCCGGCCGCACCGCAGGGCGGGCTGTACAGCGATGCGTCGCCGACCAACGTGCAGGACGCGTACAACGCGCTGAAAACCTACCTGATGCTGTCCGACAAGCGTCACGTCGAACAGGCGCACCTGACCGACCAGCTCGCGCGCTTCTGGCGCGGCTGGCTCGAGACGAATCGCGGCAACATGCCGCGCGACGAGATGATCAAGAGCGCCGAGCGCATGATCTCGTTCTATCTCGCCCGCGTGAACGACGACGACTGGCCGATGATCGACGCGAACCTCGCGCTCGTCGACCAGACCCGCGAGAACCTGCGCCGCGTCGTGCGCGGGATGCCGGCCCGCCAGCGCGTCTACGAGGAAATCAAGGCGCGCGCGTCGACCCGCTTCGCGCCGATGACCATCGCGCGCATCGTCGGCGACGGCAACCAGGGGCTGATCGCCGGCAGCTACGCGATTCCCGGCACGTTCACGCGCGAAGCATGGTTCGACTACGTGCAGCCGGCGATTCGCGACGCGGCGACCAAGGAGCTGCAGGCGAAGGACTGGGTGCTGAACACGTCGACGCAGGACGACCTGACGCTGGAAGGCAGCCCCGAGCAGATCCAGAAGACGCTGGTCGGCATGTACAAGACCGAATACGCGCAGCACTGGCAGAAGTTCATGCAGGGCATCGCGGTGCAGGGCTTCAGCAGCTTCGGCCAGGCCGTCGACGGGATGAACCGCCTCGGCGATCCGCAGGATTCGCCGATCAGGAAGGTTCTCGAAACCGCGTACGACCAGACGTCGTGGGACAACCCGTCGCTCGCGAACGCGACGATCAAGAAGGCGCAGACGGGCGTCGTGAACTGGGTGAAGCAGTTGTTCACGCGCACGCAGGCCGGCCAGATGGCGGCTGCGAACATCGACATCAACGGCAATCCGGCCGAGGTGCCGATGGGTCCGATCGGCCAGGAGTTCATCGGGCTCGCGCGGATCGTCGCGATGCACGACGGCACGTCGATGCTCAAGGGCTACATGGACACGCTGTCGAAGGTCCGAACGCGCTTCAACGTGATCAAGAACCAGGGCGACCCCGGCCCCGGCGCGCGCCAGCTGATGCAGCAGACGCTCGACGGCAACGGCTCGGAACTCGCCGATTCGCTGAAGTTCGTCGACGAGCAGATGCTGACGGGCCTCACCGATTCGCAACGCAAGTCGCTGCGTCCGCTGCTGGTGCGTCCGCTGATGCAGGCGTTCTCGGTGGTGATCCAGCCGGCCAGCGCCGAAGTCAACAAGGTGTGGAACGCGCAGGTCTACCAGCCGTTCCAGAGCTCGCTCGCGACCAAGTACCCGTTCGCGGCGAGCGCGAAGGTCGAGGCCGGCGCCGGTGAAATCGCGCAGGTGTTCGGCCCGGACGGTTCGATCGCGAAGTTCGTCGGCACGACGCTGGGCCCGCTCGCGGTGCGCCGCGGCGACACGCTCGCGGCCCGCACGTGGGGCGACATGGGCCTCGGCCTCACGCCCGACTTCACGAACGGCTTCGCGCGCTGGGTCGCCCCGCTCGCCGGCGGTGCTGCAGGCGGCGCGGCCGCGGCGGCCGAACCGCAGACCGTGTTCCAGATCCTGCCGCAGCCGAGCACGGGCACGACGGAATACACGATCGCGATCGACGGGCAGCAGCTGCGCTACCGCAACACGCCGCCGCAGTGGACCAACTTCGTGTGGCCGAACCCGCAGGGCTCGCCGGGCGCGACGCTGTCCGCGACGACCTTCGACGGCCGCACGGTGCAGCTCGTCAACGAGCCGGGCCGCTACGGTCTCGAGAAGCTGATCAACTCGGCGCAGCGCAAGCGCCGCCCGGACGGCACCTTCGATCTCACGTGGGTCCAGGGCAGCGTGAACGTATCGGTGACGATGCGCATCATCAGCACGTCGCAGCCGACGAGCGGCGGCGGCGACCAGCCGCAGCAGCAGAGCCTGCGCGGCCTGCAGCTGCCGTCGTCGGTCGCCGACGCGAGCGCGGGCGCCGCGCAGAACGCGACGCAGGCCGGCGCGGGCGCGCCGGCCGCGGCACCGGCCGTCACGGCCGCCGCTGCAACCAATGCACAGGGAGGGGCGCAATGACGCAAACCGTTCAGGCGCAGATCGCCTACTTCGGCAAGATTCCGTCGCGCGGCGACTTCGTGAAGAGCGCGCACAATCCGCAGCTGCTGCAGACGCTCGATCGCTGGATCGCGCAGGCGCTCGAGCTGCTCGCGGAAGATCCGCGCTGGAAGATCGTCTACGAGGATGCGAAGCCGATGCATTTCGCGTTCCTCGGCTCGCGCAGCAAGCTCGCGATCGCGGGCCACATGGTCGCGAGCCACGACGTGTCGATGCGCCGCTTCCCGTTCCTCGGCGCGACCGCGCTGGAAGTCGACCGGCCGCTCGCCTTCCTCGCGCGCAGCCCGCTCGCGTTCGCGCGGCTGTGGTCGCGCGTCGCCGCGCAGATGCCGCCGCTGCTCGCGAAGGAGGAGCCGCCCGGCGCGCTGCAGGCGCTCGGCGACACGCAGGTGCCGATCGATATCGGCGGCCCCGGCACGTCGCATGACGGCACCTTCAACGACTTCATCGAACACCAGTCGCTGTACGGCCTGCAGCAGATGCTGCTCGAAAGCGGCCATCCGGTGCGGCTGCGCGGCGCGATGCTCGCGCTCGGCTCGCTCTTGCGACCCGTGATGCAGAGCGGCTCGTCGCACATCGAGCGCGGCCTCACGTTGCCGCTGCCCGTCGATCCGTTCTATCGCAGCCTCGTCGCCGCGTTCTGGCTCGAACTGATCGCGCCGTTCGTCGCGCAGGCCGACTTCGAGCTCGCGATCTTCATCGGCACGATCGCCGAGCGCGAACGGCTGATCATCGGCTTCAACGGCGCGTCGTCGAAGACGCTGCTGAGCGTCGTCGATCCGCAAACCTACGCCGCCCACAACATCGACATCGACGATCCCGAGTGGATCGACGCCCATGCGCAAAACGATCAGCAGATCAGCAAGCTCGTCAGCTACCTCGACCAACCGCAACTCTCGCTGCGCGTCGCCATCGACGCCTTCCGCGAAGCGTTCATCGGAGGCTGACGGGATGCCACGCACGACTCACGTCCGGCGCGCGCGCTTGTCGCGCCTTTCGCGCTTGTCACCTTTCGTTGCCGCCCTGCTCGCCGCCGGCCTCGTCGGCAACGGCGCGGCCTACGCGCAGAACACCGGCGGCGCGACCGTCACGCCGGTCGGCAACGGCACGGTCGCGACCGCCGCGCTGCCCGCTAGCCAGAACGCCGGCACCGCGCCGGGCTCGGCATCCGGCACGGTGGTGCACGGCACGGCCGGCACCATCGCACCGCCGCCCGCGAACGCGACGCCCGGCCAGGTGGTGGTCGGCGGCAAGGTGCCCGACGAGGCGACCAAGGCCGCCGTGCTGCAGAAGCTGCGCGATACCTACGGCGCGGCGAACGTGGTCGACCAGATCGAGGTCGGCGACGTCGCGACGCCGCCGAACTGGAGCGCGAACGTGCAGAAGCTGCTCGGCGCGCAGCTCAAGCAGATCAGCAAGGGCCAGTTGAAGATCAACGGCACGCAGATCGAGATGAAGGGCGAAGTGCACAACGAGGCGCAGCGTCAGCAGCTCGCGAGCGACATGGCGAACACGCTGAACCCGACCTATACGATCAAGAACGGGCTGCGTGTGTCGGCGTCCGAGCAGGGTGTGCTCGACCAGACGCTCGCCAATCGCACGATCGAGTTCGAGACGGGCAGCGCGACGCTCACGCCGCAAGGCAAGCTGATTCTCGACCAGATGGCGGCCGCGCTGTCGAAGATGCAGAACCGCACGGTCGACATCATCGGCCACACCGACAACTCGGGGAACCGGACGTCGAACATCGCGCTGAGCCAGGCGCGCGCGGATGCGGTGAAGGGGTATCTGATCACGAAGAGCATTCTGCCGCAGCAGATGACGACAACGGGCGTCGGGCCGGATCAGCCGATCGCGCCGAATGACACGGCGGATGGGCGGGCGAGGAATCGACGGATCGAGTTCCGGGTGGGGCAGTAGGCAGAGATTAGGGCGGCTACTGAATCCAGCCATTCCAGTGAAATTCGCACTGCGCTGCTTGCGGTCGGCCATTCTTTTGTTCGTTGGCGCGGTCTTCGTGCTGATGGGTATAGTTGGCACGATCAATTCCGCCATCCTCGTTCGCGCTCGTGCGTGGCCTCACGTCCCCGCCGTTGTCGAGCAATGTGAGTTGTCTCTGCAATACGGCAAATCCGATGCAACATGGGAGGCGCGTGCCGTGTTCCGCTATCGAGCGGGACTGACGCGGCAGTACGAGACGACGTGGCAGCCTGCCGGGTCGCCGGTGTATTCGCGTTCGGCCGCATCGAACATCAGCCGCGAACAGTTCGCCGCGTTCACGAAGACTTATTGCAGTGCGGCCGCAGACGATGGCCTGCGCGTTTCGCTGATGTTTCCGGGCATTGCCCGGCGCAACGAAGCGGTTGAGGGTGGGGCTTGGGTGCGTGAAATTGGGTTCGGTCTGTTTGCCCTGATTGGGGGATTGATGCTGTGCGCGGGAAGCATTTCGATGCTGCCGTGGATCGAGGATCGGCCAAGGCACGCGGTGAAGCGCAAGGCGCGGCGCGCGCGGAATCGAGTCAGCGGTTCGTGATGCGCACGGGCTGCGTTCCCCCTGCCAGGCGGCTGATCGCCGTAGCGCGTAGCCCGCAATCGGACCTTCACTGATCGCGCGCCTGTTTCGGGTTGAATACGGCGATTAGCGCTCGAGATCGCTCGCCGCCGACAAACCGTGACGCATGACGCACGGGCCCGCTCATCCAGCAACGCCGCTCAATGAATGGGGGGCGTTGCGCCGCCCTTGTAGCCCCGCGCCCATTCCTGGCTTTGCTTGGCGGCCTGATCGATACGCGCCGCGGCAAGGTCGTCCTTCTTGCGCTGCTTCGCTTCCTTCGCGAGATCGCTCGACCCGAACGTATCCTTGTCGCGAGTCCGGAAGTACAGTGACGGTGCCAGCACATGGTCCTGCCAGCTCGTCAGCAACGTGTCGTGGACGAGCATGTCGAACAGCGCCATGATTTCCGCCGGTAGCGGATGCTTGCCTTCGATCCCCTCCTTCCAGGCCGACACGAGCTCCATCTCGGCTTCAGGCAACATCGCCGCCTCGACCGCATCCGCGCTGGCCTTGTTATTGGAATCCCACGAATCCGGCATGTTGCGGATGCGCTCGGCGGATTGCTTCAGGCCCTCCT
This sequence comes from Burkholderia sp. 22313, assembly GCF_052045245.1. Lineage (NCBI taxonomy): Bacteria > Pseudomonadati > Pseudomonadota > Betaproteobacteria > Burkholderiales > Burkholderiaceae > Burkholderia > Burkholderia sp. 22313. Next base: position 29,235 of record NZ_JBQEON010000045.1, on the reverse strand, counting down.
GATACGACGCGCTGCGCAGCTTCTTTGCCGCTTCCTTTTCGAGACGCTCCCACACCGTCGAATAGTCTTTCGGCGCCTCCGCGATCAACTTCTCATAGCGCTTTTGCGCCGCGTCGCTCGCCACCTTCATTCCCCGAAGCTTCGCCTGATCGTCCTGGCTACGGCTGGCGAGCATGCTCATGTTGATGCCTTGTCGCTGCAGTTCCCAGTCGAGTTGCGACTTCGCGGTCTTGCGCTGCAGGTCGGCGTCGCTCATGTTGCGCTTCCAGTCGGCGACGGGGTCCGCGATCGTGCGACGGAATTCGGGATCCATGTAGCGGGCGGAAATCCAGCGCATGAAGACTTTCGAATGCTCCATGAAGTCGGCGCCGGGTTTGCGGGGGACGAGGGTGCGGTAGGCGTTCACCAGCGCCCTGATTCGATAGTCCTTACCGCCGTACTTGATCGGATCCGAGAGCTTGAAGCGCTTGAACACCGGCGCGTTGTACAGGTACAGATCCTCCATGGTGTCCATGACGGCGCCCGCCTTGACCGCTTCCAGCAACATGTCCTGCAACGGAACTCTCATCAACTCGGCATTGAGCCCCAGCGATCCGCTCGGCGCGCCACCGACGACATCGCAACTCGTGCCCGGATAGAGAAACTGTTCGCCGCGGGTTTTCTCGAGACTGTCGAGACGCTGATAGAAACGCATCTCATGCGCTGCGGCGAAATGGACGCAACGCTGCACGCTAGCCGGTATCGCGAGAGGCCGATCCTTGAAGCTGGTCTTGAGCATACCCAGATAAGGCACCATTCCGATCAGCTCGCCGGCTTCCTCCGACATGACGGAAGAAACGGCATCGAGCAATCCGACGAACTTGATCTGAATAGGCACGCCTTCAATCGCGAGATCCGTATCGTCCCGGCGCTTGTATTTCTCCGCCAGATCGTTGATGAACGCGCGTGCAAGCACGCACCCGCGGTCCGCGCCGAACACCGACACCTCGATGGCGCGAACTTTCGGCATCTGCTTCTTCACGGCCTCGTACGCGGCTTTAAACTGATCCTTCGCTGCGATCAACCGGGTATCGACACCCGTTCCAAACGCCTTCGCCATGACGGCATTGTCTCGCACGATCGGCACGTTTTCCATCGCTATGCCGACAAAAAGACTGCGCGCTACCGCCCAGCCCGCCTTCATCGGGGCGCCTTTGACGTTGTTCTTGAAGTCGTTCTTCGCGTTGCGCCACAGCAGCGTTCCAGTCGCCTTGGTTCGTTCCCAGTAACGCTCCTGCGAGGCATTCAACACGTTCATCACACGCCGCGCCTGAGCGGGGATGTGCTCGATGTCCTTGCGAAGATCCTGGAATGCCTTGTCGATTGGTCGAAGCGAAAAATCCCCCTCGAGAAACCCGTCGAGGAGTTGCTTCTTGACGTCGTCGACACGCTTTTTCACGCTGACCTGCTTGAGTGGTGTATTGACGCGCGTGAATGATTTGGCGACCGACTCCACTCCGCTCAGTGCCTTCTTGCCCGTCATCTTGGCGGCGGCCACGCCCGCATTGATCCATTCGCTGGCCTTGGCCGATTCGTTCAGCGGCGTGCCCAATCCCGAATAGTAGAAGCGGAGCCAGAATTGATTCGCGGGTCGCCTCGGATCCTCGATGTCGCGATGCGCCTCCCAAAGCCGGGCGATATTGGAATACTGCGAACTCGATTGATCGTCGAGATCGCGATGGCGTCCGAACGCATCGAAGAAAAAGCCCATCCGAATCGTCGCTCCGCACGGCATGCAATCGCCCTTCGGATACATCGTCTCGTTCTGCCTCGCGATTTGCGCGTAGACGGATGTCGGCGTTGCGTCATCCGGATCGAGTTTGACTTTCTCAGCCATGCTTTTTCTCCTCTACGCGCGGCGGTGGAACCAGCCCGTCGGGAATGGACGGCACCGTGACCGGCGCGAACGTGTCGCTCGTCAATTCGGACAGGATATTTTTTGGCAACGATTGCATCGACTTCGCAAAGGCGCCCGGCTTGCCAGCATCCGCCTGCAACATGCGCTGGATCTCCGGATGCGCGTCGAAGCGATTGTTCACGAGCAGTGCGTAGTAGGCGTACTGCTCCAGATCATCGAGATCGGTCAGGCGATATTTGAGCCATGCCATCGCGACGACCCGCGCAATACGACGAAACTGCTGGTCTTCACGCTCGTCGTACCGTTTGCTCAGTTGCACCTGATATCGGCTCGCCATCCAGCGCACCACATCGATCGTCGGAATGCGCGACTCGTCCATCAGCACGCCAGGAAACTGGAGCTCGACGTGACGATCCGGATAGAAGTGAACCTCGAGAATTCGATCGCCGACCTTCTCCGGAACCTGCGACGGCGACAGCGTCGCCTTTGCCTCTGCGTGAAGCGTTTCCTCGTTGCCTTTGTGCCACTGGTCGACGTCGACATAATTCCATTTGACCGTGAACTCGGTTCCTTGGAGCTTGTAGCAACACGTCACCCCGCCTCCGCCACCCGGCAGGCTATTGCCTCCGCCGGCCTTGTTTCCGTGGGCATCGGTGATCGTAAATCCGTCCAGGTTGTACGGCAGATAGTTGTGAGCGATAACCGAAACACCGCTATACGTCGGCTCCGACTTGCTGCACGCCGCCATGGCCGTCACGAGCAGACACCCTGCCAGGACACGGCTCGCCAGACTCGAAAATCTCGTCGATCTATTCACTGATGTTTTCCTTCCGAAGATTGTCCAGCATGCGTTACAGACGTATCGGCGCATCGGAATCGTTCCGCCTGTCGCGCAAGCCGCCCTTCCCTCGTTCCGCGACCGCTCTCCGCACAATCAACCATGCAAGGACTCGTCCACACGCGCTGACGGCAGCAAACCGTCAGCTATCGACGGCGCGGCTACCGACACGAATTTCCCGCTCGCCACTTCGGAACGCACGTGATACGGAAGCGACAGCGCCCACTTCGCAAATGCACCTGGCTGGCCCGCTGCGCTCCTCAATATGCGCCGAGCCTCCGGATGCGTATCGAATCGACTGTTCACGAGCAAACTGAAGTAGGTGTACTGCTCCAGATCGTCCCGGTCCGTCAGACCGTATTTCAACCACGCCGACGCGACGATACGAGCGATACTGCGAAACTGCTGATCTTCGCGCTCGTCGTATCGTCTATCGAGTTGCGACTGGTACTGCTTAATCCACTTCACGACGGCGACGATCGGCAGACGTGCATCATCAAGCAATTGACCAGGAAACTGAAATTCGACATGTCGATCCGGGAAGAAACGCACTTCCAGAATCTGGGCCCCCACGTCGTCGGGCACCTGAGACTGGGGCATCGATACCTTCGTCTCACCATGCAACATCTGCTTGTCGCCCTTATGCCACTGGTCGACATCGTAGTAATTCCACTTGACGACAAATTCCGTGCCCTTGAGCTTGTAGCAACACTTCATGCTACCGGCACCGGCACCGGCACTCGGCGGATCATCGCCGCCGCCACTCGCCGTATTGCCAAATGCGTCGGCGATCGTGAATCCACTCATGTTGTGCGGCAGATAATTCCGGACCATCACCGAAATCCCGCTATACACCGCCTCCGATTTCCCGTAGGCGCACAACGCCGCCGCAAGCAGGCACATCCCCAGCACGGAGAACCTATGCCACGCCACGACGCGCCTCCAGCGATTCCCGCTCATGCGCATCGCGAATCGCATCCCACGTCGCGTCGTCGATCGTCGCCAGCGCGTCATTGAGCGTCGTCTCGCCTTGCGCCACGGCCTCGAGGCACACCTGCACCGCCGGATGCTCGTCGAACCGCGGCGAGACCAGCACGCCCGTCATCACGTAGCACTGCAATCCCGCTTCTTCGACAATCCCGTGCGCGGCAGCGCGATCGAGTTGCTCGACAACCTGGTCATGCAGTTCAGCATCGGACAAGTGGTCGACCACCGCCCCCATCGTCTCCCGAAACTTCAGCACGAGTTTGTCCGGATAACCGAGCTCGATCAGCTGCGCATGTTGCTGCTCGTTCAGCCCCGGCGCATCGCCCGCCGGCATCGCGCCTTCGATCACCGGCGTGTCATTGCGCCACACGACTTCATCGAGCCGCCGGTCGCGATACCGGATCTCGCCGAACGGCGCGACGAATTGCTGCGCCTGCGTGTCGCTCCACACCTGTCGAAGCCGCCCGAATACGTGGTTGTCGAAGAAAAACAGGTAGTACGCGCGGCCGTTCGGCAGCGTGTACTTCACGTACTGCCGCAAATGCGCGTCGAGCGCGTCGAACGACCACGCCGAGCACAACCACGTCACCGCATGCAGATCGACCGCATCCAGCCACAACTGGCGCAGAACACGATGCTGCTCGGCATCCTCGTCGTCGAGCGCCTGACGGTCGAATGCAATCAGGTATGGCGCGATATCCGTATAGGCCTCCAGCCCGGTATCGGTCCAGAGCGACGCGTGGCGCAGGCCGCGCATGGCTGCGAGCTGCGTGTCCAGCTCCTGATAGCCGCGCGTGTCGACGAGCACATAAAGCCGCAGCGCGCGGCCGTCGTCGGCCTCGCGCTCCAGCGACGCCTTCAGCGTTTCCACGAATGCGGGCCATTCAGGCTCGCGAGGATTCGGCAGATCCGCGGCCATCTCGACGGTGTCATCCGCATCGTTGACTTCGTCCATCAATTCGCCTCGACCATCGATTCACGACCGCTGTGCGCATTCAGCACGCATTGCTTGCACGTACCGCCCGGCATCGCGGGCAGCGGGTACTGCATGCTCGTCGGCCCGCTGAACTGATGCTGAGCCCCCTTGAAATCAATCTTCCCGGGCGCGTGAATCTCGATGTTGCCGCCCTTGATCCGGATATACGCGCCGCCCGACGTGAGCAGAATCTCCTGCTTCGCCGCCACATCGACCGCCTCGGTCGCCGCCACCATCTTCACGGTCTTCTGCGCGGTGAGTTCGATGTTGTCCGCGTGCGCCTGGACCTCGACGTTGCCCTTCGCGGCGAACAGCTTCATTCCGGCGTTCTGCGCGAACAGGCTGATGCGATCGCGGATGCCGGCGATCAGCGACTTCCCGCTGGTGATGAACGTGCTCTGGCCGCTAACGATATTGGTCTGCCGGTCGCTTGCCAGATGCACCGACTGCTGCGACGCCATCCCGATCCCCGCCGGGCTCGCGAACAGCATCACCGGCTCCTTGAACGCATTCGCGTTCCCCGTCCCGCCGCCGGCGGTCCTGCCACCGCCCGACGTCGCCCCGGCCACGCTCTCCTGAGTCGCATCGGCGAACTGCTTCAGCGCATCGCGGCCGGTGTCGAGACTCTCCGCCTGATGCATCTCGCTGACCTGCGACATCGACTCGACCAGCCCCTGCGCATTGCCGAGCTGCTGCTTCGCTTCGCTCACGTCGAGCGGCTGGCTGTTCGCCTGTTTCGGATGCGTCGTCACATACAGCCCCTGCCCGGCACGCATCGCACCATACGCATCCGTGCGCAGATCGAAACCGGAGCCAAGATACGCACCGCGCGTATTGCCGTTCTGCTCGATCAGATAGCCGAGGTGAAGCAGCGAATTCGCGCTGCTGCTGAACAGGCGCACGCGGTTCTGCCCGGTCGCGTCATCGAGCACCATCTCGTTGTGCCCCGATCCCGCATACTCCTTCGACCGGAAGCCCGACAGGATCCCGTCGCCATGCCACTGCGGCTTGGCAGCGCCGTTGTACACGCGGTGCATGACGATCGGCCGATCACAGTCGCCGCCGATATAGCCGATCAGCACTTCCTCGCCGACGCGCGGAATATGAACGCCGCCGTAACCGCCACCGGTATCCGACTGCACGACGCGCATCCAGCACGACGCCGTCTCGCGGCCTTCGCTCTGCCGGTCCCAGACGAACATCACCTTGATCCGGTTCAGCGCGTCGGTGTAGACCTCCTCGCCCTTCGGGCCGACGACGACGGCCGTCTCGAGCTGCATCGCGGGTTTGCGGTGCTCGAACGGGCTGCGATACGGCACGCTCGCGCGCTGCGCCTCGACCTCGACGAGATAAAACCCTGCAGAGCCGTCGTCATGCCCGACTTCGAACGCAGCCGCTTCCCCGCGGCCGGCCTTCACCTGCGCCAGCTCGGCCTGCAGGCTATGCGGGAAGTTCGCTTCGTGGTCCGAGACCGGCAGGTTGTTCTCGATGTAACGCGTGACGCCGATGGCCGCGAACACGCGGTCGCTCGCCAAATCGCGGTCGTGCTGGGGATGGCCGACGAGGGTGAAACGCCGCCCGGCGTCAATCGAGCGCACACCGCCCACGCCGAAGAAACGCTTCGCCCGCGACTCCCATTCCTCGAGGCGAATCTTCGACAGGTGTTCGCCGCGGTCCTGGCCGGAATACGTGTACGCGCCGGTGTATTCATAGATCTCCGCCTGGCCCGGCAAGTCGCCCTGACCGTCCTTCGTCGGCAGCGACGTGCCGTTCGGATTGCCCGCCGACGACGGCGACTTGTAGTCGAACGTGCGCGTCGTGTGCAGCGTGCTTTGCAAGGTCCGCGACGCGGCCCATTGCGTGAAACCGGCGGTTTCGGTGCCGCTGCCCGAACGGTCGAACGTAACGGTATTCGGCGACAGGGCGTCGACCGCATGCAGGTCGTCGGTGATGACGAACGTATGCGACTTCCCGTCTTCGCCGTGCCGCCAGAAGCCGAACAGCCCTTCGTCTTCCATCAGCCGATGCACGAAGTTCCAGTCGGTTTCACTCTGGCGACAGTACGACCGGGACGGCAGCGGCTTCGACAGCGCGAACTGGTATTGGCCCCTGGCCTGCGGATGGCGGTCGAACACGTCGGCGAGGATCGCGTCGACCGGCTGGTCCTGCCAGTACCGCATGTCGCTGCGGAACTTGAGGAAGTGCATCCACGACGCGAAGCGCAGCTGGTAACTCGACAGGCTGCCGTCGGCGCCGAGCCGTCGCGCCGTGTGGATATAGCCGTTGATCGGCAGATACGACTTGTCCGCCTGCTGAATCCACAGCGTGATCGGCTGCGCGATCAGCGTCTTGAGCTCGACGTCGCTCGCGGTGGATACCAGATCGAGTGCCACGCTGAAATCGCGGCCGAGCCCGGAACGGGCCACGGCACGGCGCGGCACGAGCGCATTGTTCGGCAGCGACGGGATGTCCGTCTTCAGCAGGCGATCCTGCTGAATCAGGCCACCGCGAATCGCCTGTGCCAGTTCGGTCACGTTCATGCGTCACCCTTCTTTTCGTTCATCGCGAACCCGGCGGGCCCGCGCTCTCAGGTCAAAGCGGCTGCTTACGACTGCTCGTCGGGCCTCACCCCGAGCAGCTCGCGGATATGCGACAGCGAGCCGTCGTCCTTCACGACGCTCTCGAGCCACTTGTGCAGCGGCATGTCGGCCCATTCGGCGGCCTTGTCCGCGAGATACGCGACCGGGCTGTGCGGCTCGGTCTGGCGGAAGTAACGCGCGACCGCACGCAACTGGTCGACGGCCTGCGCACGGTTCTGGATGCCGGCGATCATCTGCGTCACCGGCGGACGCGGAGCGGTCTGCGACTGCACATGGGTCTCCTCGGTGTGGAACGCGCCGCCGAAGCTCGGCTCGACGCGCTCGGGCTGCGCCTGCGGTGCCGACGGCGCATGCGGCGCGCTGCCCGTATAGCCCTGCTCGCGCGCGAAGCGTTCGGCGAGCCGGTACACGGTTTCGAACGCATTGCGCGCCTGGCGGAAGCTCGGCGCCGAATCGCCGGCGCGTTCGACGAGCCGCTCCTCGAACGCGTCGAGCGAGATCTCGAACGCCTTCAGGTTCGCAAGCAAGGTCGTGTAGAACGCGATCGGCGTCACGCGCCGCGACGCATCGACCTGCTCGACCGACGGCTTGCCGCGCGCGATGTCGTCCGCGTGCTCGGGGTCGCGCTTCACGGCCTGCGCCACATGCTGCGCAACTTCCCAGTCGAGCGTGGTGAACGCGTTCGACGCGCCCTCCGTCACCGGAATGCCGCGCAGCAGTTCGGCGGTGCGGCCGGACAGCCACGCGACGTTGCCGAGCCGGTATTCGACATCGTCGCCTTCCGGCAGCGGATGCACGGTGTCCCAGTAGTCGCGGCACAGGCCTTCCAGCAGCGCATAACCGTCGGTGAGGCCGGTGATGCCGTCCTCGAGCGCGAGCGCCTCGGTCAGCCACACGGCGAGCCGCAGGTCCTTCGTGCGCGTGCGCAGCAGTTCGCCCGCGTGATCGACGACGAAGCCCCAGTCGGCCTCCTTGATCTCGGTCACCCACTCGCCCTGGTCGAGCGTCGGATCGTCATGGCGCCGCGCGTCCTGGATCGCGTCGAATTCGTTCGAGAACAGCAGGTCGTCGCCGCTGGGCGACGCATCGCTGATCGGTGTCAGCAGTTCGGGGAGATGGATCGGCATGATTCGGTCAGTTCATCAATGCGGGTTGCGCGGCCGCGCTCATTCGACGGCGTACGCAAATTCGCCGGCCTCGTCCGCACGCACCGCGATGCGCGCGATGGCCGCGCCGTCGGCGATCCGGCCGAGCACGTGGCCCGCGATCTCCGGCAGCAGCGTGCCGTTCAGGATATGGTCGACGTTGCGGGCGCCCGAATCGACCTCGGTGCAGCGCGCGAGCACCGCATCGACGAGCGATTCGTCCCACTCGAACGCGGCCTTGTGGTTCGCTTCGATGCGGCGGCGGATCCGTTCGAGCTTCAGCTCGATGATCTCGGCCAGCACGTCGTCGGAAATCGGGTAGTACGGCACGACCTTCATCCGTCCGAGGAACGCCGGCTTGAAGGTCTTGTACAGCTGCGGGCGCAGCGTCTCGGCGAGTGCGTCCGGATCGGGCAACTCCTCGGCCGGCTTGTTCAGGCACGCCTGCATCACGGCGGCCGAGCCGACGTTCGACGTCAGGATGATCAGCGTGTTGCGGAAGTCGATCTCGCGCCCTTCGGCGTCGTCCATCGTGCCCTTGTCGAACACCTGGAAGAACATCTCGAGCACGTCCGGGTGCGCCTTCTCGACCTCGTCGAGCAGCACGACGGAATACGGATTGCGGCGCACGGCCTCAGTGAGCACACCGCCCTCGCCGTAGCCGACGTAGCCCGGCGGCGAACCCTTCAGGCCCGACACGCTGTGCGCTTCCTGGTACTCGCTCATGTTGATCGTGACCATCTTGCGCTCGCCGCCGTACAGGATGTCGGCCAGCGCGAGCGCCGTCTCGGTCTTGCCGACGCCCGACGGCCCGACGAACATGAACACGCCGCGCGGCTTGTTCGGATCCTCGAGGTTCGCGGTCGCCGTGCGCACGCGCTGCGCGATCGCATCCAGCGCATGGTCCTGGCCGATCACGCGCGCGGTCAGCAGCGGCTGCAGGTTCAGCACGGTGTCGATCTCGTCCTTCACCATCCGGCCGAGCGGAATGCCGGTCCACGCGGCGACGATCTCGGCGACGACGTGGCCATCGACCTGCAGTGGCACCATCGGCTCGCCGCCCTGCAGCGCGTGCAGCGCCGCGACGCGCTCGGCCAGCTTCTCGCGGGTGGCCGGCACATCGACCGGCGCGCCGTCTTCCGACGGGCCGCGCGCGTGGTCGAGCGTGTTACGCAATTCGGTGATCTCGGCGACGATCACGCGCTCGGCTTCATAGCGCGCTTCGTCCCCGGCCAGTTGCGCGAGCGCCGTGTCGCGCGCGCCGCGCAGCTCGCCGAGCCGCTCGTCGTGCGACGCGCCGCCGGCCGCCTCGCGCTCCAGCGACGCGATTTCCGCATCGATCCGCTCGACGCGCTTCCTTGTGTCGTCGATGGCCGCCGGCGTCGCGCTGTGCGCGAGGGCGACCTTCGCGCACGCGGTGTCGAGCACGCTGATCGCCTTGTCCGGCAGCTGGCGGCCGCTGATGTAGCGATGCGACAGGCGCACGGCCTCGGTGATCGCGTCATCGAGGATCCGCACGTTGAAATGCTGCTCCATCAGGCCCGACATCCCGCGCAGCATCGCGGCCGCGAGCGGCTCGCTCGGCTCCTCGACCTTCACGACCTGGAAGCGTCGCGCGAGCGCCGCATCCTTCTCGAAGTACTTCTTGTATTCGCTCCACGTCGTCGCGGCGATCGTGCGCAGCTCGCCGCGCGCGAGCGCCGGCTTCAGCAGGTTCGCCGCGTCGTTCTGCCCGGCCTGGCCGCCCGCGCCGATGATCGTGTGCGCCTCGTCGATGAACAGGATGATCGGATGCGCGCTCTTCTTCACCTCGTCGATCACGCTCTTCAGGCGGTTCTCGAACTCGCCCTTCACGCTCGCGCCGGCCTGCAGCAGGCCCATGTCGAGCACGTGCAGCGCGACGCCGCGCAACGGCGGCGGCACGTCGTCGGCCGCGATCCGCAGCGCGAGCCCCTCGACGACGGCGGTTTTGCCGACGCCGGCCTCGCCGGTCATGATCGGGTTGTTTTGCCGGCGGCGCATCAGGATGTCGATCGCCTGGCGAATCTCGGCTTCGCGGCCGATCACCGGGTCAATCTTGCCGTCGCGCGCGCGCTGGGTGAGGTTGGTCGTGTAGGTGTCGAGCGCGGGCGTCTTCGACGGGCCGGCCGCGGGCACGGCGCCGTCGTCAGCTGCTGCGACGTCGCTGCCTTCCTCATCCGGCTGGCGCGGCTCGGCCTCGCTCGAACCGGCCATGATCTCGTCGAACTTGTGCTTCAGGTCCGTCACGTTCATTTCCGCGAACTGCGACGACATGCGCTGCGCGAATTGCGCGAGATCGGGCGCGGTCAGCAGCGCGAGCAGCAGATGGCCCGAGCGGATGCGGCCGAGCTGCGAATCGAGCGACGCGATCAGCCACGCCTGCTCGAACAGCGCGATCAGGTGCACGGAAAATACCGGCGTGCGCGTGTTGCCGGTCTTCAGCCGCGTGAGTTCGCGCTCGAGATCGGCACGCAGCGCATGCGGATCGACGCGGCTCGCGCGCAGCGCGAGCGGCAGGTCGCCCGTCGCTTCGTCGAGCAGCGCGAGGAACAGGTGCTCCAGATCGACCTCGTAATGGCCGCGCGCCAGGCACGCGCTCGCGGCACGCTCGGCCGCATGGCGGCAGAGCGGGTTCAGTTTCGTGATCAGGGTCTTCAGAGGCGTGCTCATGGCGTCGATCTCAGGTTCGATTGCGTGTTTGTTGTTAGGGTCGGAATCGGTGAATCACGTGCAGCTCGTAGCGGGCATCCGAGCGATCGTCGACCGCGTCGCGCGTGCAGAGGAACGCGTCCCAGCCGAGCCGCGAGCCTGCGCCGAGCACGCTCGCGCCGACCTCGGTGCGCTTCAGCACGAGCTTCACCTCATATTCGAGCGTGACGCCCGCGAGCAGCGTCAGCATCCGCTCGAGCGCGACGGCCTGCGCACCGCCCGGCAGGAACGCCTCGTAGTCGCGCTTGGACAGCGGGCCGACGACGATCCGCGCGCGCATGTCGCGCTGCCACACGCGCTCGCCGACGAGCGCCGTCGCGCCGAGCACCGCGTTGACCTCGCCGAGCACGCTCAGCTGATCGGACGGCACGTCGTACCACTTGCCGACGAACTGGTCGATCTTCACCGGCACGCGGAAGTAATCGGACAGCGTGCGCTGCAGGTACGCGGCCGACATCGGCCGGTGCCGCGCGGCGAGCGCGTAGCCGGCGACGGCCTCGTCGAGCACGCCGCCCGTGCCGGCCGCGAGGCTGTCGCGCACCTCGTCGCTCGGCACGCCGGCGATCGCGAGCAAGAGCGGCAGATAGCGCTCGTCGCGATCGAGTTCGTAATGGAACGGCAGCCGGTACTTCTTCCACGCGGCGTAGAACAGCGCGGTCGCGCGATTCGAGAACACGTCGAAGAACGCGCGCGCCGCGTGGTCGCGCTTCAGGTGCTCGCGCGCGACGATCTGCTCCGTGTAATGCAGCGGCAGCGCGCCCTGCCCGCCGAGCAGCCCGAAGAACGCGGGTGTCAGCTCGACGTGGCCGAGTTCGCCGGCCGCGAGCGCGGTGCCGCGCTCGTCGCCCGAATCGAGCAGCGTGCCGTCGTCGTCGAACGAGCGCGCACCTTCGATCTCGCTCGGTGGGAAGCCGAGCGACAGCGAGTTGCGGAATTCGATGCGCTGCGCGACGACGTCGCCCTGCCGCCACGCGCCGGGCGCATCGGACGCCTGCCGCGCGAACAGCCCTTCGAGCACGCGCACCGCCTGGAAGAACTCGAAGCGGTGCGGCTCGTCGAGCAGCGCGTCGACTACGCCAGGATCGATTCGCCGGTTCGGGGCTTGCATCGGATGATCTCCTCGCCGGTGCGCTTCGACACGACGACCAATTGAACGAAACTGTTGAGATGGACGTACAGCCCGAAGAAGCTGTCGAGCACGCGCACGAACGACGCGAGGCTCGCGCCGACGAAGTGCTCCTCGTCGATCGTCAGGCGGATCTCGATGCCGCGCACGAAGGTCGCGAACGGCTTGCCGGGCAGCCACTGCACCGCGCCGCGCTGCTCGATGCCGGCGAGGCCGTCGATCTGCCGCATCGACACGGCGGTGCGCCGCAGGTCGTACAGCGTCAGCATTTCCTTGAGCGGTGCGAGCCCGTGCGCGACCAGCGACACGTGGTTCAGCGCGAGGTGCGACACGAGCCGCCAGTGCGCGGAGCGGCCGCGCTCGAAGCGCACGCTCTGCGTCGGGCGCCGCAACAGCGAAATGCCGCTCGTCTGCGCGCCGCCTTCCTGGAACAGGTCGCCGCCTTCGAGGCCGAATGCGAGCATCGCCGGCAGGTCGCGGTTCGTGCAGGTGAGATCGAGGCTCAGCGTGTCGGTTTGCGGCGAGGTCGGCTCGAAGTCGATGTCGACGATCGAGATCTCGGTTTCGTAGCCGGGGCTTTTCTGCGCGACCCAGTCGTTGCGGCGCGCGAACCAGTAATGACCGATCCGCGCCGCTTCGCCGTGATGCAGCGAATAGAACGGCCGGAACTCGATCACCGATTCTTCATGCGCCTGCTGCCGGACGAGCTTCACCGAATCGATCGAGTACACCTCGTACGCGAACGCGCGGCGCGCTTCGGCGATCACCGGGTAGGACACCGCGCGGTGCGTGATGCGAATCGGCTCGCCGTGCTGGCGGAACAGGTTGACGATCGGCGTGCAGAACAGCCGGAAATGGCTGGCCGTCAGCAGCTCGAGCAGGCGCGCGACGTGCGAATCGCTGCGCACGTCCTGCAGCACGAGATGTAGCGTCGTGCGCTGGCAGCGGCCCGACGCGCGCGCGATCGCCGCGAGATCGAAATCGACGAAATCGAACTTGTCGGGGAACGCGAAGTATTCGGTGAGCAGGCGATACGCGGGGTGCGACTTCTCCGGGTAGTCGATCAGCGCGTCTTCCTCGTCGAAGCCGGCGTGCGCGACCGGCAACTTGCGCAGCGCAGTCCAGCGGCCGTTGCGCTCGGGCTCGACATACGCGCCGAGCACGTTGACGAACAGGCAGTCGGTCAGCGCGGCGACGAACGACTGCTCGCCGTGCAGATGCGCGCGCAGCGTCGGCAGCTTCAGCGCGCCGAGATCGAGCTGCGCGGCGAGCGACTCGAACGTGATCGAGATCACGCCCGTCGCGTTCGACGGCAGCACCGTCGCGCTCGGCGCGAGCGCGACCGGCATGTAGCGCGCCTCCGAGATGCGGATCGGCGCGAGCGTCACGTCGTAGGCGGTGCGGAACCGGCACTGCACGCCGCGGATCGGACGGCTTTTCAGCTCGGTGCCGCGGTCGATCACGACCGGTTCGGTCTGCTGGCCGGGCGACGCCGGCGTGAACTGCGCGATCGAGCACGACGGGAACGGCCGCAGGTAGTGCGGATACAGCACTTCCAGCAGCGCTTCGGTGAATTCGGGGTAGTCGTCGTCGAGCTTCTTGTTGATGCGCGCGCCGAGCAGCGCGAACGACTCGATCATCCGCTCGACGTGCGGATCCTCGCAATGCTCGCCGGACAATGCGAGCCGCGCCGCGATCTTCGGATAACGTTCGGCGAAATCTCGCGAATAGCGCCGCAAAAACGATAATTCGCGCTCGTAATACGGCAGCAATTCTTCCATCGACGACCCCGAACCTCAATATTTCCTGCCGGACCCTGATCCGCCACCGGGCGGTCCGGCCCGCTCGGCGGCTTGATTTACAGCATTCTGGCCGCGCGCGTGCGCGTGACCGAATACTGCAGCGTCGACGGCTGCAGCATCGCGTCGAAATTCACCGGCTCCTCGGCCGGATGCACGACGAGCAGCGCCTGGATCGCGAAGTAAAGCGCGTTGGTCGACTGCTCGTTCAGCTCGAACGTCACCTGCACCTGCTGCAGCCGCGGCTCGTGGCGCGCGATGGCTTGCTGGATCGACTTGCAGATGAACGCGCGGTCGTAGTGACTCGCGAGGCTCAGCCCCGCGAAATCGTTCAGCCCGTAGGTCAGCACCGACTTCTGGCATTCCGGCAGCGCCGCCAGCTCGATTTCGGTATGCGCGATACGGGAGTTGAGGATCGCCTCGACGTCGCGGGCGACCGTGTTCTTCAGCTCGTCCAGCGACAATTGCCGCATCGCGGCCGAGGCCGGCAAATGCGGTTCGTCGTCGAACAGCTTGTCGAGAAAACTGGGTTCGAATCGTTTCATCGGCCGGCATGCACAGCGAAAACGGCAACGGGACGCCGAGCGCCCCGTTGCCGCAACCGACCTTAGACCGCGTAGGTCTTGTCGTTCTTCGTCAGGCTCCAGGCGCCCTGCGTGTTGCCGCCCTGGTTGCCGCCGATCTTCTGCTGGGTCTGCTTCCACTGCACGGCTGCGTACTTCAGCGAGAACGTCTCGAGCGGCAGACCTTCTTCGCGAACGCTCGGTGCGATGCTCGAGATGATCACGTACTTGAGCTTCACTTCCAGATACTGCACGCGCTTGCCTTCGCCGTCCGCGCGCGAGAAATGGACCGTCACTTCATCGAACGTGGTGCCGCCCGATGCGTGCTGGTACAGCAGCGGGCTCGACGAATCGATTTCCTTCGTGAAAATCATGTCGCCGTGCTCGCAACGCGTCATCGTGTGACCGCCTGCGGTCGATGCCGTTGCCGAACGCGGCTGAACGATCGAGTGATCCCACGATTTCAGCTCGATCCAGCCTTGATGGTCCTTGTCCGCGGATTCGCCCTTCACCGCCGGACTACCAAACTGCAAGTGCATATGTAACATGGCCCTTCGACTCCCCAAAGAGGTGGTTTTAACGTCCTACCCAGGCGGCCCGCCCGGGCGATTTACTCGCTTATGAATTTGCCGGTTTGGGCAGATCAGCGACAAGTCGCAGAGAAATCGAGAGTTCGTCGAGCTGAAAGTGCGGCCGCAGGAACGCGACCGAACGATACGAGCCCGGCTTGCCCGGAATCTCCGACACTTGTATGGATGCCTCGCGCAGCGGGAATTGCGCCTTCTGCTCCTGCGATGCGTTGTCGTCGAGCAGGACGTACTGCGAAATCCACCGGTTGAGGAAAGTCTCTACGTTCTGCGCCGATGCGAAGCTGCCGATCTTGTCCCGCATCATCGCCTTCAGGTAGTGCGCGACGCGCGATACCGAGAAGATGTACTGAAGCTGGGCGGACAGGACGGCGTTCGCGTTCGCGCTGTCGGTGCTGTATTTTTTCGGCTTCTGCACCGATTGCGCGGCGAAAAACGCTGCGTAATCCGAGTTCTTGCAATGCACGAGCGGGATGAAACCGAGGTCGCTCAGTTCCTTCTCGCGGCGATCGGTGATCGCGATTTCGGTCGGGCACTTCAGCGCGACTTCACCGTCGTCGGTCTTGAACGTGTGGGTCGGCAGATCCTCGACGAGGCCGCCGCCTTCGACGCCGCGGATCGCCGCGCACCAGCCGAAGTCGTCGAACGCGGCCGTCAGGCGTGCCGCGAACGCCCACGCCGCGTTGCACCACAGGTACTTGTCGTGTTCGGTGCCGTCGACGTCCTCGACGAAGTTGAAGTTCTCCGCGGTCTGGCCGTCCTTCGGATTGAACGGCAGGCGACCGAGGAAACGCGGCAGCGTGAGGCCGACGTAGCGCGAATCCTCGGAATCGCGGAACGACTTCCACTTCGCGTATTCGACCGTGTCGAACACCTTGCCGAGATCGCGCGGCTTGCCGAGGTCCGAGAACGACTCGAGGCCGAGCAGCTCCGGCGACGCCGACGCGATGAACGGCGCGTGCGCGGCCGCCGCGACGTGCGACATCTGCTCGATGAAGTACATGTCTTCCGGCTGGCGCGAGATCTCGTAATCGCCGATCAGCGCACCGAACGGCGAGCCGCCGAACGTGCCGAACTCTTCTTCGTAGACCTTCTTGAACAGCGCGCTCTGGTCGAACTCGCTCGCGCCCTTGAAGTCGCGCACGAGGTCGCGCTTCGGTGCGTGCAGCGCCTTGATCTTGATCGTCTGGCCGGTGTTGCTTTCCTTGACCAGGTAGTCCATCCCGCGCCACGTGCTTTCGAGGCGCTGGAATTCCGGCGCATGCATCACCGCGGACAGCTGCGTGGAGATCAGGCGGTCGAGTTCCGCGACGCGTGCGTCGATCGTCGCCGACAGGTTGTCCGACACGATCACCGTGCCATCGAGCACCTGGTGCACGAGCTCGCCGATCAGGTCCTTCGCGCGCGCATGCTCGGAATCGGATTTCGCGACCTTGCTCTTCTCGACGATATCGTCGAGCAGCGAAGTCCCGGCGGCGTATTCCGCGCCGCTCGCTTGGGCCGCAGCCGTTTGCTGGTTCATCTCAACACTCCGTCGTCATTCGCCGTCTTGGTCGCCGCCCGTGCCCTTCGCGAGCTCCTGCAGCTGCTGCGTGTTCTTCAGCACCTCGGACAGCAGATCCTCGAGCTTGTCGTTGCCGGCGAGCTTGTTGCGCAAATCGG
Source organism: Burkholderia sp. 22313 (assembly GCF_052045245.1). Lineage (NCBI taxonomy): Bacteria > Pseudomonadati > Pseudomonadota > Betaproteobacteria > Burkholderiales > Burkholderiaceae > Burkholderia > Burkholderia sp. 22313. The sequence goes on along the minus strand of NZ_JBQEON010000045.1, from coordinate 12,325 downwards.
CCAGCTTCGAGCGCGCCTCGAGCAGGCGGCGCAGCGGCTCGACCTGTTCGACGACTTCGTCCGGGCTGAAATCCGACAGCGAGCGGAACTTCAGGTCGACCGCGAACTTGCCGCCTTCCGGGCTCAGGCGGTTTTCCACCTGGAACGCGGCGCGCGGCTCGATCGCCTTCATCACGTCGTCGAAGTTGTCCCGGTCGATGTTGACGAACTTGCGGTCGCGCAGCTTCGGCTGCTCGACTTCCGACTGGCCCGCCAGATCGCCGACCACCCCGACGACGAACGGCAGTTCCTTCACCTCGATCGCATCGCCCTTCTCGACCTCGTAGGTCAGCTGGACGCGCGGCGGCCGTATTTTCTGCAAGCTTTTCTGAATGCTTTCTTTCTTGGCCATCTCGACGGCTCCCAGGTTAGTTGTGGTTATCGCGTCAGTTGCGATCAGCGCAGCGCGCTGAACGGGTCCGCGCCGCCCTTTTGCGGTGCGGAGGCCTGCGGCGTGGCAGCCGGCGCGGTCGCTGCTGCCTCGGCGGCCGGTGCCGCGCCGGCCTTCGAACGATGAACCACGCGGCGCGTCGTGCGCGGCTTCACGGCCCGCTGTTCCGGCGGGAACAGTGCCGATTCGCCGAGCGTGTCGCGCAGTTGCTTCGCGAGCGCCTGCGCATCCGACTTCGCGTCGCCGGCAAGCGACGAATCCTGACGCAGTTCGCCGAGCGACTGCGTGGCGATCCGCAACCCGGCGACGGCCAGCACGCTCTTCGCCTGACGATCGGTCGCGTCGCGCTGCAACGCTTCCTGCGCGGCGACGATGGCCTGGCCATAGTGGTTCTGGGCAAACTGGATCTGCGCGATGCGCGACCACGGTTCCTCGCGCGTCGGATCCGACTTCGCGAGTTGCTGATACAGGCCGAGCGCCTTGTCCTGGTCACCCGACTTCGCAACGGCGTCCGCATCGGCCAGCGACTTGTTGAACACCTCGGCAGTCGGCGGCGCCGGCGGCTGGCTCGCACAACCGGCGATCACGCCGCAAGCCAGCACTACCCCAGACAGTTTTGCGAAGAGACGGTCTTTCATCGTTATATCCACCGGCGCGTGAGTTTTAAAATCGTTGAGAATCTGGTTCTTTTGCTTTGCACGAAGCGCGCGGGTATAGTACCGATCAATTTTTCATAATTCAATCGCTGCGTGCAGAGTAATTCCTTTTAAAACCGCGAGCCCCCCCCTCGAAACGCCTCCGGCAACGGCCCAGCGGCGATTTTTGTTTCGACGGGAGCGCGCAAGTTTTACTGGCCTGGCGGCGCATCGCCGGGTCAGCGGAAAAAATTTCCGGAGGCGCGCCGCGGCGCATGCATGCTTAATAGTTGAACGGCAGATAAGCCGGGCATACGCGGCAACGCGGAAATACCCGGCAGTTTTGACAGGGGAGTTAAAGGCGGCACGCCGGAAACACGATGAGATCGTCCATGATTCGCTATGCGCTGCCGCTGATTGCCTGCGCGCTCCTGGCCGGATGCGCGGCCGCCCCGTTGCTCGGCTCCGCAGCAAGCGCCGTGCTGCAGGCCGCCGGCGTCGGCAAGCCCGACCTGCCGGACGCCCAGAAGCCGCCGCGCAACATCGGGCTCACGCTCGCCGCCGCGTCGAACCTGAATGCCGCGAACGATCGCAAGCCGCTCGCATTGGTGGTGAGGCTCTACGCGCTCAAGGATCCGACGTCGTTCCAGCAGGCACCGTTCGACGCGTTCACCGATCCGACCAAGGAAAAGGCTGCACTGGGCGCCGATCTGCTGAACGTGCGTGAAATCACGCTGATCCCGGGCCAGCGCTATACGGCGACCGAAAAGGTATCGCGTGAAGCGCAGGCATTCGGCATCGTCGCGCTGTTCCGCGATCCCGCAATCCAGCGATGGAAACTGACGTTCGACCCGGTGAAGTCGGAGAAATCCGGCATAATCATCGGCCTGCATAATTGCGCGATGACCGTTACCGACGGCACCGTCATCGCCCCGCAACAGGGGGCGCCTTCGCAACCGCTGAATATGCTGTCGTCGGTGACGTGCGGTTAAACATGACGCGCGAGTGTCAATTAACAAGAGTTAACAATCTGGCGATTTAATTCGGGCACGAACAAATCGATTACATCGCAACGCCACATTAACCGGATTTGACATGAGTTATTCGGCCAAGGTGCTTTGGGGGGAAGGGCTGTTCCTCCGGCCTCAACACTTCCAGCGGCAGGACGCCTACCACGAGGCGCGCCTGTTCGAATCCATCCAGGCGATCCAGCCGTACAACTGGGGCGTGCGCTCGGTGCGCATCGACCGCGATGCGCTCGGCAGCAACGTGCTGCGCGTCGCCGCGCTGGCGCTCGTGTTTCCGGATGGCGCGCTGTATGCCGCGCCGCAGGCCGACGACCTGCCGCCGCCGATCGCGCTCGACACGCTGCCCGACGGCATCAACGAATTCGTGTTCTACCTCGCGCTGCATCCGCTGCGCGAGAACAGCACCAACTACAGCGACGATCCGGCTTCCGGCTTCATGACGCGTTTCGTCAGCGAGCAGACGAGCGTCGCCGACAACTTCACCGACGCCGCCGAAGCCGACATCACGTTCCTGAAGACGCAGGTCAAGCTGATCGCGCACAGCGAGCCGCGCGACCAGCTGCTGTCGGTGCCGCTCGTCCGCGTGCGCCGCACCGCGACCTCCGGCTTCGAGATCGACGACAGTTTCGTGCCGCCGTGCCTCGCGATCGAGGCGTCGCCGATCCTCCATCAGCGGCTGCGCCAGCTGGTCGACGCGCTGCAGGCGAAGGTCAACGCGCTGTACGGTTTTCACCGCGAACCGTCGAAGAACATCATCGAATTCCGCTCGGGCGACATCGCGTCGTTCTGGCTGCTGCACACCGCGAACGCCGCGTTCGCGACGCTTGCGCACCTGCATCAGCATGCGGCGCTGCATCCGGAGCGGCTGTTCCAGGAACTGCTGCGCCTCGCGGGGCAGCTGATGACGTTCTCGAAGGGCTATACGCTCGCCGACCTGCCCGTGTATCGCCACGACGATCCGGGCCCGAGCTTCGCGCGTCTCGACCTGATGCTGCGCGAGCTGCTCGACACCGTGATCTCGACGCGCTACTTCGCGATCACGCTCGACGAGGTGCGTCCGTCGTTCCACCTCGGCCGCCTCGATTCCGGCAAGATCGACGACAAGACCGAGTTCTACCTGGCCGTGTCCGCGGACATGCCGAACGTCGAGCTCATCGATGCGGTGCCGGCCCGCTTCAAGGTCGGTGCGCCCGACGACGTCGACAAGCTCGTGCTGTCGGCGATGCCCGGCGTACGGTTGTCGTACACGCCGCAGGTGCCGCCCGCGATTCCCGTGCGACCGGGCGCGTGCTATTTCTCGCTCGATTCGCGCGGCGCGCTGTACGAGCGCATGCTGCAGGCCCAGTCCGCGATGATCTACGCGCCGACTGGCATCAATGACCTGAAATTCGAACTGATCGCGGTCACATCATGAGCTACGCGCCCTCCCTGTTCGGCGACAACGCGCCGGCCCCCATTCATACCCCGGCGTCGACCGACGCCGCGTTCCAGGCCCGTTCGCTGCTCGACCTGCTGTACGACGGGTTCTTCATGCTGTTCCTGCTCAAGAACGGCCGCGAGCCGGACAGCGCGCGCGAGTTCAGCACGAAGATCCAGGAGTTTCTGTCGGATTTCGAGCGGGGGGCGAAGAAGCTCAATATTCCGGCCGAGGACGTGTATGGCGCGAAGTTCGCGTACTGCGCGGCCGCCGATGAAATGGTGCTGTCGTCGCAGTTCAAGATCCGCGCCGACTGGGAACGCAGGCCGCTGCAGCTCGTGCTGTTCGGCGAGCAGCTCGCGGGGGAAAAGTTCTTTCAGTATCTCGAGGAATGTCGCGCGCAGGGTGCGGCGCGATTGCAGTCGCTCGAGGTGTTTCATATGTGTCTGCTGCTCGGGTTTCAGGGCAAGTATCTGCTCGAAGGGCCGGAGAAGCTGGCTTATCTCACCGCGCGGCTGGGCGATGAGATCGCGCATATGAAGGGCAAGCGGGCCGCATTTGCGCCGCATTGGCCGCTGCCGGATCAGATCGCGCACCGGTTGAAGCGCGAGGTGCCGGTTTGGGCGATTGGGGCCGTGTTCGCGCTGGTCGCGTTGCTTGGGTATCTCGGGCTCAATACCTATCTGAAGGACAAGACGCTGCAGGCGTTGGCGCCTTATTCGCAAGTCATCAAGGTCGGGCCGGAATCGGCGAATTTGACGATTTCGTTGCCTTGAGGGGCGAGGGCTTCGTTCCGGCGTTGATGCTTCATAAAAAAAAGATCGCTTGGCGGTCCTTTTTTGTTTGTGACGTGCTCGCAGCGTGCTGTCAGAACAGGATGAATCCATCGTTTTCGACGTAGAACACGAACGCGTCGAACAACTGCGCCACGCTCGGTTCATCGACTTGGTCGTGCGCGTTGATCACGATGTCCTCGATCGTCGCGCTGTCCAGCGTCACTTGCCAGCCGGGTTGTCGGGCGACGGCGGGCACAGCATCGTCTTCAGCATCTTTGGTGTCTTCGGAGAATGCACCCTCGGTGTCGAGCGTCCATGGCATCGGCGGGAGAGAGAGCCATCCGGAGAAATCGCCCGGACGTTCGAGAATGTGTTTCAGCGACACTTCGGTCGCGGGGGTGGTCGACATGGGGATTGCGGTAATCACTGAGGTAAATCGGCATGGCAATATGACGGGCGCACGAATGTGCATGCGCCGCTACGCTCGTGTCAACGAGCCGTGATTATGCCCATTCCGCACATTATCCGGATACGAGAAGGGGCACCGCACTCGATGTGCTGCCCGGCGCCTCCCTCGCCCCGTCTCTACCCGTGTTCGACAATACGGTATTCGTCGGGCCTCACCCACGATACCGAACGACACGGCGCGGTGATCGCTCCGGTTTCCCGGTAATGCTCGACGAGTTCCTGCGGACTCCAGTCCCGGCCAGCCGAAAAGAGTGCCTTGAGGTCCATCAGCATTCTCACCAGATGCTGACGGTCCGCATCATCTGAAATCGGCCGCACCCACTGATCTCCCTGCTGATTGAACCCGGAGGCCTGCAACCTGGCGATATGCGCAGGCACATCCGAAAGGACAACGCACCGGTTGCCTGCAATATCGATCACGACGGTTTCGTTTTTCGGGATCAGCGTCATTTTCTAACCTTCACGTCCACAAGCGTCTTGACGTAGTCATTGTCTGTCGTCGGAATGGAATTGACCACCATCTCCGGTGCACCGCCCGGCAGATGGTTCCCCGGCCCGCGGAAGAACTGGTTCCCTTCCATCGGACTGCGTGGTTCGAGATTTTGCAGGCCGTTGACCTGGCGCACCTTGAATCCATCCTGCAAGGCTCCGGGTCCCCTCAGGATATGCCTCGCCAACAAAATGACGGATAGGTCCGGCGAGCCCGACCGGGCCTTTGCGAGCGAACCATCAGCTACTCGGAAATAATATTGATGCCGGTTGTAGTGCCCCCCCGATCTCATGATCGAAGCCGGTCCGGCGAATGGACGGGGGGCCGCGCATGCCGTGAACTGCACCCCGGCATTCAACTAGTCGTGCGAGGCAGTCGAGATCTGCAAAACCCTCATCAAGTTCTCTTCTCTTGCACCGGCTCTTCCCGCATCGACATCAATCGAAATATTTCCACATGAACAATATACATTGTCATCTGGCATTGAAGGCAGAATAGTCCAACATCTCAAACACTGGTAAAAGATGGTTTGTGAAGCGGGTAACGGTGTTCCCGGCGTGTAATTCAAATCAACGATCACTAGTCGTGGCTTTGCCATTTCGGACCTTTATCTCTTTGGCCTGCCGCAAGGGCCGGCAACTTCGGTTAGCTCACCGTCTTTAAGATGTGCCTCCACACTACGAGGCAATTGGTATTGCGTCCCGCCCCCGGGTTGTCGGAACCAAGGTTCAGCAGGCCCAGCTCTTACGCCCTCAATCGGTTTAGCGACTGTGTACACGTGGTATTCGCTGTTATATGAAGACTCTGGTAGAGCCCGTTGACCGAATGGTGTACCAGCTGGAGCCACGAATCCGCCGCTGGGCCGCCCAAATCTATCAATCTGCATTCCCGGCGGCAGAGTGACCATCGAGTCTTGACTCGCAGCGAACCCATAATTGGATGGCCATCCCGGATTTTTTGCAAATCGCCCCTGCGCGTCCCGCCATCGGCCTGCAGCATCTTGCGCAACGGTTGCTGGATTAAACGCGCATCGTGCTAGACCGAGCGCATCAGTCCAGCCTACTGGATTGGGCGCGTATTGATAAATATTGATGCCACCGACCAATCCGATCGGGTCATTGCTTACAAACCGGCCGTTGCTCGGATCGTAGTACCTGTGTCGATTGTAGTGCAGTCCAGTTTCTTCATCAGCTCGCTGGCCTGGGAATCGCAACGGATTCCTTACCACGATCCCCGCCGCCTTCGACGCGCGCGCAATCACCTCCCGCGCTTCGCCCCACGCCTTGTACGAAGCCTCCCACACAACATCGCCATCGTCATCCGTTAGCAACTGCGGCGTACCAATCTGGTCACAGTGGTAATAGAACAGCGCCGCGTCGCCTCGCCGCTCCGGCACCTTCTGCAGCGGATCTTCCTCCGGCACGTAACGGTCGGTACTCTTCCACTCCGGTGTCACGATCCCGTCGACAGGTTCCGCCACATACTGCGCCAGCGGCACGAACGTCCCCGGCTCGTAGAGATAGTGCGTGCCACGTTCACCATCACTTTCATACGCGAGCGTATCGCCATCCCACCCGAACACCGTCCGCTCGCCGTTCACCTCCTTCGCAATGCGGCGACCAAACGCATCATAGAAATACCGCGACTGGCTCTGTCGCGACGTCTCCGCAACCCGCGCCGACTGCAAGCGATTGAACTCGTCCCACTCGTATTCCTGCTCACCCGACGGCGTACGCTTGCGCACCAGATTCCCGCGCGCGTCGTACTCGAAGTGCATCCCCGCATATGCCTTCAGCAGGTTGCCCATCACCTTCGGCACCTCAACCGGCAACGTGCTTTCCGGCCGCACCGGGCTCGGACGCGATGCAGGCGTCTCCGTAGTTCGCACCGGATCGATGATGTTGCTCGCCGGATCGAACGCAAATCGTTCCTTTGCGACCGGACTGACCGCCTCGATCAACCGCCCGACCGGATCGTATCGATAGTCGGTCCCGCCCTTGCGGCTGTCCTCGATCCGCGAGAGTTGCCCCACCGCGTCATAGCGATACCGCCGCTCGGCAAGCGGCGCAGGCGACGTCGACCGCTGGATCGTCTGCTGCAGCACGCGTCCTGCCGGATCGTAGTGCGTGCGCTGCCCGACCTTGCTCGACAGCACACGGACCGTCTCGCGATGCAAGTCATCACGCTCGAACTGCACACGCTCCTCGCCGTCGAGCAGCATTCCGTGCACATGCCCCGAGCCGTACATCAACCAGTCAACCGCATGCCCATCCGGCCGCACCGTCCGTCGCCGATTGCCCAGCTCGTCGTATTCGTGATGCCACACATAGCTACGCCGTTCGCCGAACAAATCGTACGCGTGATGTTCGCGCACCAGATTGCCAGCCGGATCGAAGAAGAACTGCACGCGGCTGTATCGGTTCACCGCATCGATCAACCGGCCGCTCGGGTCGTAGGCAAACCGTTCCTCGCTTTCCCCCGAGACACGCTTCATCAGACGGCCGCTCGCATCGACGTCGATCGACGTCACGCAACCCGCTTCATCGACCGAAACGAGGCTGCCGCTCTCCTTGTCGTACTGATAGCGCGTCGACTTGCCGTCGAAGCCGACTTCCTCGATCAACCGCCCCGCCGGATCGTAGTGGAACTGATACGTCGCAAAGTTCGCATCGGTCAGCGCGCTCAAGCGACCGAGACGATCGTAGCGATACGCGAGCGTCTGCCCAAGCGCATCCGCGCGGCTCGCAATGCGGCCAACCGAGTCATAGCCGTATCGCGTGGATCGATTGAGTTGATCCGTATGCCGCAACAGGCGACCTTCAGCGTCGTATTGCACCTGCTCGACGCCAGCTGGCGAACGAATCTCCGTCAATTGGCCATTCGGACCATAGCCGAAAGCGACGATGCCGCCCGACGCATCCTTGGTCTCGATCACGCGACCAATGTCGTCGTAGCGCCACTCCGTCTTCTTTCCGGAGCAATCCGTGTAGCTCGATAGCTGCCCGGCGTCGTTGTATTCGAGCGTCTTCGCGCCACCCTTCGCATCGACGATCTGCGTCGGCAATCCCTTGTCGTTGTAACCGTACTTCGTCGCGTGCTCGAGCGGATTGATTTCTTCGACGAGATTGCCCGCCTCGTCGTACTTGCGCTGCCACACATGCCCGTTCGGATCGACGAGCCGGATCATCTGATCCTTGTCGTCATACGCCATCTCGACAACGCTGCCGTCCGGCCGTTCCTGCCGAACCAAATTGCCGCGTGCGTCGTATTCGCTCCGTTCGATGCTGCCGTCCTGCCGGATGTGCAGCACCAGATTGTGATGCGCATCGCGCCGGAACCACTCCTGATTGCCGTCCGGGTAGACGATCCGGTACACGTAACCGTGAATGTTGAAGTAATACCGCGTCATCTGACCGAGCGCGTCGGTCACGTAGGTCAGACGGATATTCGGATGCCACGCGAGCCGGAGATCGAGACTGCCGTCATCCGCGTATTCGCGAATGCATTTGGCGTCTGCGTTGTCGTCGGCATCCGCGCCATCCCATTCGAGCGTCATCCCGCGACCCGTGCGATCGGTATAGCGCGTCACCAGGTGGCGGCGATATTGATACGTCCGAGCGTTACCGTGACGATCGACCGCGCGCACGAGATCGCCGTCCGCATCGTATTCGTAGCTCGCCAGCGCGCGGCGCTCGCCGTCCTTCAGCACGTGCTCGATCTGTACGATACGGCCATGCTTGTCGTGCTCGAACGCCAGCACATTGCCGCTTGCGTCGATCAGACGCGCAAGGCGGTCGAGCGTATCGTAGTCGAGCGTGATCGTGTTTCCGGCGCGGTCCTTCTGCATGGCAAGCCGGAACGCTTCGCCACGGCGCTCGTACACATGCAGCGCGTCATGACCGTATGCGATCGTCACCCACGTATCGTCGAGCCGCGACAGCGTCAGGTTCTCCGACAGATCGTCGTGCACCGCGCCGGCCGCGAGCGCCGGATAGTCGATGCTGCGTCCCTCCGCATCGCGATAGATCCACTGACCGTTCTTGATGTCGATTCGCGTCGTATAGGGCGTGATCCATCGCGCACCCAGTTCGCCGTTGTCATATGCGGACAGCCGGGAGCGATACGTACGCGCCCAAACGAGCGGCAGCGCGCCCGGCAGGTCGAAATCCACGTGCGAGAACGTCTCGTCGCCGAATGCGAAATCGATCGATGCCGGCGATGCGCCGAGCCCGCATGCCTTGCATGTGCTCTTCCCCGCCCCTTCTGCCGGCGCTTGTTCGCGGGTCGTCTCCAACCCTTCCTGCTCCCGCGTCTTCTTCGCCTGACTCCTCCCGGCGGGCTTGACGTCCGCACTCTGCTCATGAAGCTTCGCGCGCGCCTTGACGCGCCCAACCGCCTCGATCAGCTGCAAGACCAGCCACATCATCTTGCCTTCTTCGCTGCCAGCAAGCGAACGGATCGACGTCGCGATCTTCGGCGCCTCGGTCCGAAGGAAGGTCACCGTGCCGCGAAACGGCTCGAGCCACGCATCCGGCGCGAGCTTCGCCATCGTGCCCGCCGTCTTGTTCGCGGCCTTCTTGCCGAGCGCCTTGGTGCCCTCATACGCGAACTGGATGCCGTCGCCGACTCGGCTCGGGCTATACCACGGCCGGTTGTCCGCCATCTTCTTCGCGAGCTCTTGCTGACGTTTCAGATTGGCATTGGCATCGAAGAGCTGCCCGTGCAGCGCCTTGTCCATGCCGGTCGCCAGCGCGATCATGAGCTCCTCGGCTTTCGACGCGCATCCGTTGAGCAGCTCGACGAGGCCGGCCTTCAGCTTGTTGAGAAAATCCTCGATCTCGGTCGCGCAGGTCGCGTTGATATGCGTGACCAGAACGGAGATGAGCGCCGCGCCGAGATTGTTTCGCGTCGCGAGCAATTCGTGACGGACGAGCGCAAGCAGCGGACGCGCCGACATCCGGAACGGCGCGAGCGTCGGCGGAATCGGAATGATGCCGAGCAGGTTGATCGCGAGGCTCATGTAATCGAGCACCTGACCGCCGCGCTTCTCGACGATTTCGGCGATATCACCCAACGCGTCGACCATCGCCATGATGTTGCCGACGATCGGCACGGCACCGGCAAACGTCTTCACGTCCTCGAACGTGATGTGGTTGCCGCTGATCCGGCGCAACCACGCGTCGAAGCGGTTACCGACTGCCGCGACGTCCTTTGCGGCAACATCGCTGAGCCAGGTGACGGCCTGTTCCTGCTCTGCGCCCGGTGGAAGTTGTTGTGCCATGTCGTTCTTCGTTCAAATCGTTTTTTTCAAGACGGCTGACAAGCCGCCCTCTCAGGATTTCAGCGGTCCGCCAAACCCGCTCGTCGGCAGCTTCGTGCCGCCTGCGGACGACGCCACCGTTGTGGCGCCCTTGCCGGCGATCCCGGCGACGCCGGGCAACGCGCCCTGCAGCGCACCGGATGCCGCATTCGCAGCCGGCGCGGCCAGCGCCGCGAGCCCGCCCTGGCGCGCCGCCTGCACCATCCCGGCCACCTGCTTCGCGGCACTGCTCAAGCTCGAGGCCTTCTGCAACGCCGACGCCACGCCCGCTCCACCCAGCGCACTCGCGGCAGCCGGCAATGCGGAACTCGCGAGCCCGCCGAGCGCAGCGCCCGCGCCGCCCCCGCTGACGAGGCCCATCGCCGCTGTCGTCGCGGCAGGCGCCATCCCCTGCAACTGACTCGCGAGTTGCCCGCTCGCCGCGGCCTGCGCGGCTTCCGGCGACGGCTCGACCGGCTCTGCCGGCCACTTCGCCTGCTTGAAATAATTCGCCGGCTGATCCGACTCGCGCGGGTCCTTCCCGAACTCGACACGCACCGCGCCCGGCGGCAACCCGCTCACGACCGTATAGCCGCTGTTATCGAGCGCACCTTTCTTCAGCACGGCGCCATTCACATCCTTCACCGTGAACAGCCCGCCCTTCACCGCCTCGCCGTTCACGTACTTGTGAAACAGCTCCAGTTGCCCCGGCTGATCCGGCCGCGGGCTCGGCAACGGATACCCCATGCTCGCCGGCCCCGCGAACGTATGCGACGCGCCCTTCACATCCACCGCGCCAGGCGTATGAATCTCGATGTTTCCACCCTGGATACGGATATACCCGCCGCCGCTCGTCAGCAGAATCCCCTGATCGGCCGCGATCTCGATCCGATCGGTTGCAGATACAACCTTCACCGCCTTCTGCGCGGTCACCTCGACGTTATCCGACTGCGCCTGGATCTCGACCTTGCCCTTGCCCGCGAACAGCTTCATCCCCGCGTTCTGCACGAACAGGCTCAGCTTCTGCCCGATGCTGCCGATCAGCGACTTGCCCGCCGCGACATGCACGCTCTGCCCGCTCGCAATATTCACGTGATCGTTCGCGACCATGTGCAGCGACTGCTGCGTCGACATCCCGATCCCCGACGGGCTGCCGAACAGCATCACCGGTTCCTTGAACGCATTCGCGCTGCCCGTGCCGCCGCCTGCCGTGCGCCCGCCGGACGCGCTGCCCGACGCACTGTCCTGCGTCGCGTCGGTGAACGCGCGCATCGTGTCGTGTGCGTCCTTGAGGCTTTCCGCCTGATGCTGCTCGCTGGCACCCGACATCGCCTCAACCAGGCTCTCGCCCGTCACGAGCTGCTGCTGCGCTTCCTTCACGTCGAGCGGCTGGCTGTTCGGCGCTTTCGGATGAGTCGTGACGTACAGGCCCTGACTCGCCCGCACCGCGCCATACGCATCCGAGCGCAGATCGAAACCACTGCCCAGATACGACCCACGCGAATTGCCGTTCTGGTCGATGAGGTAACCGAGATGCAGCAGGCTGTTCCCGCTGCTGCTCATCAGCTGCACCCGGTTCTGCCCGGTCGCGTCGTCCATCACGAGATGGTTGTAGCCGCTGCCCGAATACTCCTTCGATCGATACCCGGACAGAATCCCGTCGCTATGCCACTGCGGCTGGTTCGCGCCGTTGTACACGCGCCCGACCGCCAACGGCCGGTCGCAATCGCCGCCGACATAATCGATCAGCACTTCCTCGCCGATCCGCGGCACATGCACGCC
>NZ_JBQEON010000044.1:0-57842 GCF_052045245.1 Burkholderia sp. 22313 | reverse complement strand
CTTCGCTGCGGCCTTCTTCGCCGGTGCTGCCTTCTTCGCGGCAACCTTCTTCACCGCGACCTTCTTCGCAGCAACCTTCTTCACTGCAGCGGCCTTCTTCGCCGGCGCGGCAGCCTTCTTCGCAACGGTCTTCTTGGCAGCAACCTTCTTAGCAGCCGGTTTCTTCTTGGCAGTAGCCATGTTGTTCTCCTTCAGGTTCAGATGAGAGTCAGTTCAAACTACACCCTTCGTCAAAACCCGCTTCCCGCGGACGCTGTTCAGGACGTGCGCTTCGAAGCGGGCTATTCATCGGCGTACGCGGATACCGCGCGCTTACGCTAATGAATACGGTATGGCGCGCGTGACCCCATGGCCTCGCGCGCCAAATCAAGTCGGTAGCCGGCGCACCTCGCGCCGCTACCGCTAATCGCTTGATCAAGCGGACCGCCACACGGCCGTCCGCTTTTTCCGGAGGGAAGTTTGCCCATCCCACTGAAGGGTTCGCAAAGTGCCGATCATGTCGTTGGGCCGTTAAGGCACCGGGCATGCTTTGCATCAGGCGTTCTTGCTCCTAAACCTTGGGCCGGGGCCGAGAGGCCGCCGGCTGCTCACATCATGTGACGGGTTCGCTGCCGCGGGTTATTCCCAGGACAGCGCGCCGCCCGTCTGATACTCGATCACACGCGTCTCGAAGAAGTTGCGTTCCTTCTTCAGGTCGATCATCTCGCTCATCCACGGGAACGGGTTTTCCTCGTTCGGGTACAGCGGATCGAGGCCGATCTGCTGGCAACGGCGGTTGCTGATGAAGCGCAGATAGCTCTTGAACATCGACGCGTTCAGGCCCAGCACGCCGCGCGGCATCGTGTCCTCGGCGTAGCGGTATTCGAGTTCGACAGCCTGCTTGAACAGCTCGCGGATCTCGGCGCGGAATTCCGCGGTCCAGAGATGCGGGTTCTCGAGCTTGATCTGGTTGATCAGGTCGATGCCGAAGTTGCAGTGCATCGACTCGTCGCGCAGGATGTACTGATATTGCTCTGCAGCACCCGTCATCTTGTTCTGGCGGCCGAGCGCGAGGATCTGCGTGAACCCGACATAGAAGAACAGGCCTTCCATGATGCAGGCGAACACGATCAGCGACTTCAGCAGCTTCTGATCCGCTTCGAGCGTGCCGGTCTTGAAGGCCGGATCCGTCAGCGTATGGATGAACGGGATCAGGAATTCGTCCTTCGCACGGATCGACGTGACCTCGTGGTACGCGTTGAAGATCTCGCCTTCGTCGAGACCGAGCGATTCGACAATGTATTGGTACGCGTGCGTGTGGATCGCCTCTTCGAACGCCTGGCGCAGCAGGAACTGCCGGCACTCGGGCGCCGTGATGTGGCGGTACGTGCCGAGCACGATGTTGTTCGCGGCGAGCGAGTCGGCCGTCACGAAGAAGCCGAGGTTACGCTTGACGATGCGGCGCTCGTCCTCGGTCAGACCGTTCGGGTCCTTCCACAGTGCGATGTCGCGGGACATGTTGATTTCCTGCGGCATCCAGTGGTTCGCGCAACCCGCCAGATACTTTTCCCACGCCCACTTGTACTTGAACGGCACCAGCTGATTGACGTCAGTCTGGCCGTTGATGATGCGCTTGTCCGCAACGTTGACCCGCGCTTCCGAACCGCCGGCGGGAACAGCCGATGCTTGCGGCGGCACCGCAAGATCGCCTTCGAAAATGTCACGGACCTGATGGGCGGCAGGCGCAGCAGCCTGCATTCCGACAGCCATCCCGGCGGAGGTGCGCATCGCGTTTTGCTGCGCTCCGCTCGCGGGGGTTACGGCAGTCTTCTCGTCATCCCAGTTGAGCATAAATTCTCACCATCAATTTAGAACGGTTTGTACCATCTTTTCCTGAGCGATAAAAGGGTTCGCTCACGAAAAATCCTTTTTTCGATTCGCGTTGCGACCTCGATACAACACTTTGAGCAACGCATCGTCGTTCATGCAGAGCGCGACGCGTGTCGCGCGTGTATCGCGAGGTGCGCTCGACGCATCGAACGCTGATCGAAACGCGACGCCGTCGGGGATGTTTCGATCGCTTGCCACTGACTGCAACGCAAGTGTCGCGTTACAGATTCCTTATCATTTTTTTAGTAGAGAGCGGCGCACACTTCAACCTCGATCGGTTGTCGTGCGCGCCGCCCGAACCTTCTTCAGGTCATGCGCGCCGTGTTACTGGCAGGCTTCGCACTCGTCGAAGCCGGCGTCGCCCGGACGCATCGTGCACACCGGACCGTCTGCTTCGACCGGCGCGAGTGCCGGTGCCGCATTGACCGCGCCCGACGATGCATCGCCGCCCGCCGCGCCGAAGCCGCCTGCCGCGCCTTGCGCGCCGCCGCTGCTCGAGCCGCCCGTCGGCACCGCGTTCAGCGCGCCGTGTGCGACCGTCGACTTCTCGACGTGCGTCGCCGCCATCGTGCGGAGGTAGTAGGTCGTCTTCAGGCCGCGCAGCCATGCGAGCTTGTAGACCTCGTCGAGCTTCTTGCCCGACGCGCCGCCCATGTAGATGTTCAGCGACTGCGCCTGGTCGATCCACTTCTGGCGACGCGATGCCGCTTCGACCAGCCACGTCGGGTCGACTTCGAACGCGGTCGCGTAGATCGCGCGCAGGTCGGCCGGGATGCGGTCGATGCGCGACAGCATGCCGTCGAAGTACTTCAGGTCGGCGACCATCACTTCGTCCCACAGGCCGCGTTCCTTCAGATCGCGAACGAGGTACTCGTTGACCACCGTGAATTCGCCCGACAGGTTCGACTTCACGTACAGGTTCTGGAAGGTCGGCTCGATACATGCCGACACGCCGATGATGTTCGAGATCGTCGCCGTCGGCGCGATCGCGACGCAGTTCGAGTTGCGCATGCCGTGCGAGGCGATCCGCGAACGCAGCGACGTCCAGTCGAGCGACGCCGACGTGTCGACCTCGACGTAACCGCCACGCGCTTCCGTCAGCAGCTTCAGCGTGTCCTGCGGAAGGATGCCGCGATCCCACAGCGAGCCGCGGTAGCTCGAGTAGCGGCCGCGCTCTTCGGCCAGCTCGGTCGACGCGTAGTACGCGTAGTAGCAGACCGCTTCCATCGAACGATCGGCGAACTCGACCGCTGCTTCCGACGCGTACGGCGTGCGCAGCAGGTGCAGGCAGTCCTGGAAGCCCATGATGCCCATGCCGACCGGACGGTGCTTCAGGTTCGAGTTACGCGCCTTCGGCACCGCGTAGTAGTTGATGTCGATCACGTTGTCGAGCATGCGCATCGCGACGCTGATCGTGCGCTTCAGCTTGTCGTGGTCGAGCGCGTAGCTGCCGTCGGCCTGCTTCACCAGGTGGGCGACGAGGTTCACCGAGCCGAGGTTGCACACCGCGATTTCGGTGTCGCTCGTGTTCAGCGTGATTTCCGTGCACAGGTTCGACGAGTGGACGACGCCGACGTGCTGCTGCGGCGAGCGCACGTTGCACGGATCCTTGAACGTGATCCACGGGTGGCCCGTTTCGAACAGCATGCCGAGCATCTTGCGCCAGAGCTGCTGCGCCGGGATCTTCTTGAACAGCTTGATCTCGCCGCGCGCGACCTTGTCTTCGTAAGCCGTGTAAGCCTTCTCGAACTCCGCGCCGAACTTGTCGTGCAGGTCCGGGCAGGTCGACGGCGAGAACAACGTCCAGTCGGCGCCTTCCATCACGCGCTTCATGAACAGATCGGGAATCCAGTTCGCCGTGTTCATGTCGTGCGTGCGGCGGCGATCGTCGCCGGTGTTCTTGCGCAGCTCGAGGAATTCCTCGATGTCGAGGTGCCACGATTCGAGGTACGCGCACACCGCGCCCTTGCGCTTGCCGCCCTGGTTGACCGCGACGGCCGTGTCGTTGACGACCTTCAGGAACGGCACCACGCCTTGCGACTTGCCGTTCGTGCCCTTGATATGCGAGCCGAGTGCGCGCACGCGGGTCCAGTCGTTGCCGAGACCGCCGGCGAACTTCGACAGCAGCGCGTTTTCCTTCAGCGCTTCATAGATGCCGTCGAGGTCGTCCGCGACCGTCGTCAGGTAGCACGACGACAGCTGCGAGCGGTGCGTGCCCGAGTTGAACAGCGTCGGCGTCGAGCTCATGAAGTCGAAGCTCGACAGCACGTTGTAGAACTCGATCGCGCGCGTTTCGCGGTCGATCTCGTTCAGCGACAGGCCCATCGCGACACGCATGAAGAATGCCTGCGGCATTTCGATGCGGCTGCCTTCGACGTGCAGGAAGTAGCGGTCGTACAGCGTCTGCAGGCCGAGGTAGCCGAACTGCAGGTCGCGGTTCGCGTCGAGCGCTTCGCCGAGACGCTTCAGGTCGAACTGCAGCAGCTTGTCGTCGAGCAGGCCGGCGTCGACGCCGCGCTTCAGGAATTGCGGGAAATATTCCGCGTAGCGGGTCGACATCTCTGCCTGGACCACTTCCTCGCCGAGGATCTCGCGACGAATCGTGTGCAGCAGGATGCGGGCCGTGACCTGGCTGTACGCCGGATCCTTTTCGATCATCGTGCGCGCAGCGAGGATCGCCGAGTCATAGACCTGGCTCATCGGCACGCCGTCGTACAGGTTCTTCACCGTTTCCGCGACGATCGGGTCAGGGTTAACCGCAGCGCCGAGATCGTCGCATGCCGACACGATCAGCGCGCGCAGTGCATTCAGGTCGAGCGGGCGCGAGACGCCGTTGTCGACGACATTGATGCCGGCGCTCGACTCGCTGCCCACTACGGCGGCTTCCTCGCCCGCATGCTGGCGCTCGAGGTGACGCTTCTCGCGATACAGCACGTACGCACGCGCGACGTTGTGCTCGCCGCCGCGCATCAGCGCGAGTTCGACCTGGTCCTGGATGTCTTCGATATGGAACGTACCGCCGTTCGGACGGCTGCGCACGAGCGCGCGCACCACGTTGTGCGTGAGCTGCTCGACGAGTTCGCGTACGCGCGCCGATGCCGCGCCCTGCCCGCCATTGACGGCCAGGAAAGCCTTGGTCACCGCAATCGCGATCTTCGAAGGCTCGAACGACACCACGCTGCCGTTGCGGCGGATCACCTTGTAGTCGGCGAACGTGGCCTGCGGCGCGAGCGCCTGCGCGCCCTGTTCGGTCCCGCCGAGCGGACGGCTCGAGGCGCTCTCGTACTGGGACGTCGCGTTGTCGGTGGTTTGCATGTGCAAAGCTCCTGGTGTTGGATGGTGCGGAGAGAACCGCGGATTAAAACGAACGCTGCGCAATGCGGTGCGCGAGCGGTAAGAGGCGAGCGATGCGTCGGGGAAGCCGGTTCAGCCGATGCGCGACAACAACCGATCCGGTCGTGTGCTCCGTCATGTGTACCTACCCCGTCGAAGTTCGCTGCGCTTGATCGCGACGCCCGGACCGCCCGGCCTGACGCGCCGCCCTGAGAACCCTGTCCGCCGGCGTTGCCCGCCGGCCGGTGCCGTTCGGGTTTCCCCTGCGACACACACTATATCTAGTGCAGAACTACTCAACCGGCACCAAGTATAGTGGACATTCGGACGAGGTCAAAACGGATAATTTGCGATGGAGGTCTTGACATCGCTCGCGCGCAGACACGGCAAGGCATTGATCGGAGAAAAAACTTTCCCCGATCGAAAAACCCTGCGCTCAGTGCTGACGGAAAGGAAAGTATTCGGCCGAAAAGCCCGCATCGCCTGCGAAGCGTTGCCAATCGAAGTGCGGCCCCGGGTCGGTCTTGCGGCCCGGCGCGACGTCGGAATGCCCGGCCACCGCATCGATCGGATAGCGCGCGGCGAGCGTGCGTGCGAGCACGCCGAGCGTCGCGTACTGCGCGGCGTCGAACGGCACGTCGTCCGCGCCTTCGAGCTCGATGCCGATCGAGAAGTCGTTGCAACGCGGCCGGCCGCAGAACTCGGACGCGCCCGCATGCCATGCACGCTCGTCGCACGACACGAACTGCACGAGCTCGCCGTCGCGGCGGATCAGGAAGTGCGCGGACACGCGCACGCCACGCAGGTGGCGCTGGTAATAGGGGTGCGCATCGCAATCGAGGCGGTTCAGGAACAGCGCCTCGATCGCGTCGCCGCCGAACTCGCCGGGCGGCAGGCTGATGTTGTGGACGACGACGAGCGTCGGCACCGCGCCCGCGGGCCGCGCCTCGAAATTCGGCGACGGCGCATGGCGCGCCTCGCGCACCCAGCCGCTCGCGTCGACCGACAGCAGCACGGTGTCGCTCATCGGGCGCCGTGGCGCTGCGCGTGCTCGGTGCTGCAGAAGTATTCGCCACCGGCGGCGACGGCATCGCCCTTCGGCGCATGCACACCGCACTCCGCGCAGCGCACCATCGGTTCGGGCAGCGCGCGCGCGTCGCCGTTCGGGCGCGCCGAGCCGGCGCCGCCGCGACCGGGCGCGCCGTCGTAGCCGCCGCGGCCGGTACGCGCCTGCGCGTGCTCCTGCGCATGGCGCAGCTTGCGCGCGAGCCACGAGCCCGCGAAGAAAAGAAGAATCAGGAGAAGAATCTGTCGCATCGGAAACCTGCGTTCAAACCACGGAGCGGTGCAGCAGCACCTCGAAAACGAACCGGCTGCCGACATATGCGAGCAGCAGCGCGGCAAACGACACGAGCACCCAGCGCGCGGCGCCGCGCCCGCGCCAGCCCGACGTCTTGCGGGCAACCAGCAGGCCGCCGAACATCAGCCACGACAGCACCGCGAATACGGTCTTGTGATCGAGCCGCAACGCGCGCGCATCGACCTGCTCGCTGAACAGGATCCCCGACGCGAGCGTCAGCGTCAGCAGCACGAAGCCGGCGCCGATCAGCCGGAACAGCAGCTTCTCGAGCGTGAGCAGCGGCGGCAGCGTTTCGAGCCAGCTCGCGATCCAGCCCGTCGAGCCGGCGCGCCCGCCGCTTCTCAGCGACTGCAGGCGCCGCTCGACCATCAGCATCAGGATCGCGTGCAGCGCGGCGATCGCAAAGAGGCCGTACGCGATGTTCGCGATCAGGAAATGCATCTTGAACAGCGGCGCTGCGGCATAAGGCAGCACCCGCACGCCACCGAACACGAGCGGCAGCAGCGACGCGCCGCAGGCGAGCGGCAGCACGAGCAGGCGCAGGCTGTCGAGCGGGAAGAAGAAGCTCTCGATCCAGTAGATGCCGGCGCCGAGCCAGAACATCGCGGACAGCGCGAACGCGAAACCGAACACCATCGCGTCGTGCGGGAAGATCGTCATGTGCAGCAGCACGCCGTGCGCGACCAGGGCCGCGAACAGCAGCGCGCGGCCGGCCCCGCTCATCCCCGACGCGGCGGACGCCGGGACCGGCACGGCCGGCACGCTCGCGACGAGCGGCGTCGCGCCCTGACGGTGCGCGCGCCAGCCTGCGACGGCGAGACCGCCGTACAGGAATGCGGTGAGGGCATACAGTACAATATCCATGTTCGAAGTTTACACTAGGCCCCCTTCCCGCGACGGCTCCCTTTGTTCGGTTCCGTTGCGCCTTCGGGCCCCACTGTCCATCGCTCCCCATGCTCGACAATCTCACTCAACGGATGGCGCGCGTCGTCAAGACGCTGCGCGGCGAGGCCCGCCTTACCGAGGCGAACACCCAGGAGATGCTCCGCGAGGTGCGTCTCGCGCTGCTGGAGGCCGACGTCGCACTGCCCGTCGTCCGCGAATTCATCGCCAAGGTCAAGGAAAAGGCGCTCGGCGAGGAAGTGATCAGCAGCCTGTCGCCGGGTCAGGCGCTCGTCGGCGTGGTCCAGAAGGAACTGACCGCCGTGATCGGCGGCGACTACGAAGGCAAGGCCGCCGAGCTGAACCTCGCGGTCACGCCGCCCGCCGTGATCCTGATGGCCGGCCTGCAGGGTGCCGGCAAGACCACGACCGCCGGCAAGCTCGCGAAGCTGCTGCGCGAGAAGTACAAGAAGAAGGTGCTGACGGTGTCGTGCGACGTGTATCGCCCGGCCGCCATCATGCAGCTGAAAACGGTGAGCGAACAGGTCGGCGCCGACTTCTTCCCGTCGACGCCCGACCAGAAGCCCGTCGACATCGCGCTCGCGGCCGTCGACTGGGCGAAGCGCCACTACCATGACGTGCTGATCGTCGACACGGCCGGCCGCCTCGGCATCGACGAGGCGATGATGCAGGAAATCGCCGCGCTGCACGGCACGCTGAAGCCGGCCGAAACGCTGTTCGTCGTCGACGCGATGCTCGGCCAGGACGCGGTCAACACCGCGAAGGCGTTCAACGACACGCTGCCGCTCACCGGCGTCGTGCTGACCAAGCTCGACGGCGATTCGCGCGGCGGTGCCGCGCTGTCGGTGCGCCACATCACGGGCAAGCCGATCAAGTTCGTCGGCGTCGCCGAGAAGCTCGACGGCCTCGAGGTGTTCCACCCTGACCGGATGGCGAACCGGATCCTCGGGATGGGCGACATCCTCGCGCTGGTCGAGGAAGCGCAGCGCGGCGTCGACGTGCAGGCCGCGCAGAAGCTCGCCGACAAGGTGAAGAAAGGCGGCGACTTCGACCTGAACGATTTCCGCGCGCAGATCTCGCAGATGAAGAACATGGGCGGCCTGTCGTCGCTGATGGATAAACTCCCCGCGCAGTTCCAGCAGGCGGCGGCCGGCGCCGACATGGGCCAGGCCGAAAAGTCGATCCGCCGGATGGAAGGGATCATCAGCTCGATGACGCCCGCCGAGCGCGCGAAACCCGAAATCATCAAGGCGACGCGCAAGCGCCGCATTGCAGCCGGCGCGGGCGTGCCGGTGCAGGAAGTCAACCGGATGCTGAACCAGTACGACCAGATGCGTACGATGATGAAGAAGCTGAAGGGCGGCAACATGCAGAAGATGATGCGCGGCCTGAAGGGCATGATGCCCGGCATGCGCTGATTCCGCCCGTTGGCCGGCGCGCGGGTTTTTGCCGTAGCGCGCGCCGCCCGTTCTGCTTCATCCTTATTTGTATACCGACTGCCCGCCAGAACACATGAACCGCGAAGAAGCCCTCCACATTTTCGAACACTCCGAAGAGATCGTCTCGGCCGACGCCGTCAACGCGTCGATCTCCAAGATGGCCGACGCGATCCGCGCCGAGATCGGCGACGCGTTTCCGCTCGTGCTCTCGGTGATGGGCGGCGCCGCGGTGTTTACCGGGATGCTGCTGCCGCACCTCGATTTCCCGCTGGAATTCGACTACATCCACCTGACCCGCTACCGCAACACGACGCAGGGCAGCCCGGAGATGCACTGGCGCGTCGCGCCGCGCGAATCGGTGAAGGACCGGATCGTGCTCGTGCTCGACGACATCCTCGACGAAGGCGAGACGATGGCCGCGATTCGCGACCGCATCCTCGACATGGGCGCGAAGCGCTTCATGTCCGCCGTGCTGTGCGAGAAGACGCTCGCGAAGGCGAAACCGCTGCATCCCGACTTCTGCGGCTTCTCGGTGCCGGACCGCTACGTGTTCGGCTGCGGGATGGACGCCAAGGGTTACTGGCGCAACCTGCCGACGATCCGCGCGCTGACCGCGAACGTCTGATCGCCCTGCCCGCCACAAAGTAAAGCGGCGCTCCGGTTTCCCGGAGCGCCGCTTTTTTTCCGCTCGTGCCGCCTGGGCTAAGGCTGCAGCTGGTGCACGAACGCGCGAATGCCGGCCAGCAGCATCTCGACCGAGATCGCGACGAGCACGAGGCCCATCAGCCGCTCGAACGCGGCCACGGTCCGCTCGCCGAGCCACATCTGGATCCGCTCGGCCAGCACCAGCGTAATCGCGCAGACGATCATCGTGACCGTCAGCGCGCCGACCCACTCGAACATCTTGCCCGGCGCCTGGGACGTCAGCAGCATCACGGTTGCGAGCGCAGACGGCCCGGCAAGCGCCGGAATCGCGAGCGGCACGATGAACGGTTCGCCGCCCGCGCGCGGATCGCTGCCGAGCGCGCCGTCCGGATGCGGGAAGATCATCCGCAGCGCGATCAGGAACAGCACGATCCCGCCGCCGAGCCGCAGCGACAGGTCGGTGAGGCTCATCATCCGCAGGAAGCGGTCGCCGACCACCATGAAGAACAGCAGGATCACGAACGCGATCCCCACTTCACGCAGGATCAGCTTCACGCGCCGCTCGCGCGGCACGTCGCGCATCGCCGTAATGAACAGCGGGATGTTGCCAAGCGGATCCGTGATCAGCACGAGGAGCACGGTGGCCGACAGGAAGGTGTATTCCACCGTGTCCCCCGGTCGCGGCGCTTAGCGCGCGAGCGCGGCGCGGATCTTCTCCGTCACCGTCGCCGCGGCCGCGTCGGCCGGCAGCAGCGTCGCTTCGGCGTCGCGGCGGCCCTGGTACTCGATCTTGCCTTCCTTCAGCCCGCGCTCGCCGATCACCAGGCGATGCGGCACGCCGATCAGTTCCCAGTCGGCAAACATCACGCCCGGACGCTCGCCGCGATCGTCGAGGATCACGTCGACGCCGGCGGCGGCCAGTTCCGCGTACAGCTTGTCGGCGGCTTCGCGAACCATGTCGCTGCGGTCATAGCCCATCGGGCACAGCACGACCTCGAACGGCGCGATCGACTCGGGCCAGATGATGCCCTTTTCGTCGAAGTTCTGCTCGATCGCCGCGCCGAGAATACGCGTGACGCCGACACCGTAGCAGCCCATCAGCATCGGCTGCGGCTTGCCCGACTCGTCGAGGAACGTCGCGCCCATCGCTTCCGAGTACTTGGTGCCGAGCTGGAACACGTGGCCGACTTCGATACCGCGGCAGATGTCGATCTCACCCTTGCCGTCCGGCGACGGATCGCCCTTCTTCACGTTGCGCACGTCGGCGACTTCCGGCTCCGGCAGGTCGCGGCCCCAGTTCACGCCCGCGATGTGATAGTCGACCTCGTTCGCACCGACGACGAAGTCGCTCATGTTCGCCACCGTGCGATCGGCGATCACCTTCACCGGCTTCTTCGTGCCGACCGGGCCGAGATAGCCCGGCGGCGTGCCGAACCATTCGACGATTTCCTGCTCGGTCGCGAAGCGGTGGTTCTTCAGCCCCGGCAGCTTCGACACCTTGATCTCGTTCAGGTCGTGGTCGCCGCGCAACATCACGAGCCAGATGGTCGGCTCGGCGCCTTCGTTCTCGGTGGCAAGCACGATCGACTTGATCGTGCGCGCGAGCGGGATCGCCAGCAGCTCGGCAACGGCTTCGCACTTTGCCTTGCCGGGCGTCGCGACCTTCTCCATCGCTTCGGCCGGCGCCGCGCGTTGGGCGATCAGCGGCAGCGCTTCGGCCGCTTCGACGTTCGCGGCAAACTCGGAGGTCGGGCAGTAGGCGATCGCGTCCTCGCCGGTATCGGCGATCACGTGGAACTCGTGCGAGAAGTTGCCGCCGATCGAGCCGCTGTCGGCCGCGACCGCACGGAACTCGAGGCCGAGGCGCGTGAAGATGCGCACGTACGCGTCATACATCTTGCGATACGACTCGTTCAGGCCGGCCGCGTCCTTGTCGAACGAATACGCGTCCTTCATGATGAATTCGCGGCCGCGCATCACGCCGAAGCGCGGACGGATCTCGTCGCGGAACTTCGTCTGGATCTGGTAGAAGTTTACCGGCATCTGCCGGTAGCTCTTGATCTGGTTGCGCGCGATGTCGGTGACGACTTCCTCGTGCGTCGGCCCGATCACGAAGTCGTTGTCCTTGCGGTCCTTGAAGCGCAGCAACTCGGGGCCGTATTGTTCCCAGCGACCCGATTCCTGCCACAGCTCGGCCGGCTGCACGGCCGGCATCAGCAGCTCGATGGCGCCCGCCCGGTTCATTTCCTCGCGCACGATGGCCTCGACCTTGCGAATTGAACGCAGGCCAACCGGCAGATAATTGTAGATGCCGCCGGCGACACGACGGATCATGCCGGCGCGCACCATCAGCTTGTGGCTGACGATCTCTGCGTCGGCCGGTGCTTCTTTGAGGGTGCCGATAAAGAAACGGGAAGCTTTCATGCGGACGGTTCCAAATACGGCGCCCCCAGGCGGGGCGCCCGAAAAAGTTTCAAGGTGAAAAAGCTGCGCGCGGCGAACAACGATGGCGCAGACGACGTAGCAGACAATTCAGGGACAATTCAGCCGGTGTACCCCGCGCGGATTCGCTCCGTCACGGTGCGCAGCGCCCGTTATCTGTTTATAATCAAAGCAATTTTAAAGGATTCGAAGGTGGTTGTATGCTGGATCGTGAAGGCTTTCGCCCGAACGTCGGCATCATCCTCTTGAACGCGCGCAACGAGGTGTTTTGGGGCAAGCGGCTCCGCGAGCATTCCTGGCAGTTTCCTCAAGGTGGGATCAAGTACGGCGAGACCCCCATGCAGGCGATGTACCGGGAGCTGCACGAGGAAACGGGCCTGCACCCGGAACACGTCAAGATAATCGGCCGCACTCGCGACTGGTTGCGTTACGAGGTGCCTGACAAGTTCATCAAACGCGAAGTACGCGGTCATTACCGCGGCCAGAAGCAGATCTGGTTCCTTCTACGGATGGTCGGACGCGATTGCGACATTTGCTTGCGCGCGACCGATCACCCGGAGTTCGATGCGTGGCGCTGGAACGAGTACTGGGTGCCGCTCGATGCGGTGATCGAGTTCAAGCGGGATGTCTATCAGTTGGCGCTGACGGAACTGTCGCGCTTCCTGCGCCGCCCGGCGCAGCGAGCCGAAAAGCCGCGTGGGCCGCGTCCGTCGCGCTATCCGCGCGTGATCGGTGCGCACGCCCAGCAGACGCTGACGATTGTCGACACATCGGTGGTTTGTTCCGAGATCGAAGTGGAAGCGAGCACGCTCGACGAGATGCCGCCCCACGTGATCGTCGGCAAATGACGAGTCGGACTGCATGACCGGGCGCGACCTTGGTGTCGCGCCCTTTTTTTACGAGGAATGCATATTGAAAGCGATTGCTCTCGCGCTCGCATCGATTGTCGCGGCGGCCACGCTGGCCGGTTGCGCGAACTCGAAGACGCCGACCAACAAGGATGACAGCGAGTTCGTATATTTGCTGGACCGTCAGGGCAACTGGAAGGAAAACCCGGTCGACACGCTGCCGCCGCTGCCGCAAGCGGGCGACCTGCTGCCGTTCAACGTGTCGCAGAACACGCCGCTCAAGTTCTTCGTCGATGCGAAGTCGCTCGCCGTCGGTACCGACGGCGTCGTGCGCTATGCCGTCGTCATCACGAGCCCGGCCGGCGCACGCAACGTGATCTACGAAGGCATTCGTTGCGACACCTATGAATGGCGCCAGTATGCAGGCCTGAACTCGGATCACGACGGCTGGGACCGCACGGTCGAGAACGACTGGCGCCGCATCGAGAACGGCGAGCTGAACGCTTACCACTCGGCGCTGTACCAGGATTACTTCTGCGCGAACAAGATGCCGCAGGGCACGACCCGGCAGATTCTCGAGAACATCAAGTTCCACCGCACCGCGATGAGCCAGCTGCGCTGATCGCCGCTACGCGGGGGCATCTGCCTCCGTCGCAACAAAAAGCCCGCGCGATGCGGGCTTTTTGTTGTCTCGCGACGCCGGGCGTCAGCACGGACGGTTACACCAGCACGAGGTTGTCGCGATGAATCAGTTCCGGCTCCAGCATGTAGCCAAGCACCGTCTCGATCTCGCCGCTCGGCTTGCGATGAATCAGCTTCGTTTCCGCGCTGCTGTAGTTCGTGAGGCCGCGCGCCACTTCACGCCCGTCGGGGCCGACGCATGCGATCACCTCGCCGCGCGCGAACGCGCCCTGCACACCGGTCACGCCGATCGGCAGCAGGCTCTTGCCGCCGGCCGTCAGCTTCTCGACCGCGCCCGCATCGATCACGACGTGCCCGCGCACCTGCAGGTGATCGGCCATCCACTGCTTGCGTGCGGCCATCCGTGCCGTGCGCGCGATCAGCTGCGTGCCGATCGCCTCACCCGCCGCCAGCCGCACCAGCACGTCGGCTTCGCGGCCGCTCGCGATCACCGTGTTCGCGCCGCTGTGCGCCGCGCGCTTCGCCGCGAGGATCTTCGTCAGCATCCCGCCGCGGCCCAGGCTCGAGCCTGCGCCGCCCGCCATCGCCTCGAGTTCCGGCGCGCCCGCGCTGGCTTCCGCGACCAGCGTCGCATTCGGATCCTTGCGCGGATCGGCGGTGAACAGCCCCGTCTGGTCAGTCAGGATGACCAGCGCGTCGCCTTCGATCAGGTTCGCGACGAGCGCGCCGAGCGTGTCGTTGTCGCCGAACTTGATTTCGTCGGTGACCACCGTGTCGTTCTCGTTGATGATCGGCACGACGCCGAGCCGCAGCAGCGTGAGCAGCGTCGAGCGAGCGTTCAGGTAGCGTTCGCGATCGGCCAGGTCGGCGTGCGTGAGCAGGATTTGTGCGGTGCGGATATCGTGCTCGGTAAAGCGGCTTTCGTAGACTTGCGCGAGCCCCATCTGACCGACCGCGGCAGCGGCCTGCAACTCGTCGATCTCGCGCGGACGCTTGCTCCAGCCGAGGCGCTGCATCCCTTCCGCGATCGCACCCGAGCTGACCAGCACCACTTCCTTGCCCTGCGTGCGTAGTGCGGCGATCTGGGCCGCCCAGCGGCCGATTGCGGCATGATCGAGCCCCTTGCCGTCGTTGGTTACGAGGCTGGAGCCCACCTTCACCACCAATCGCTTCGAATCCGCGATGATCGAACGCATCGTGCGCCGTCTCCTATCTGATGCCTGCCCGGCCGGGCGCGATTAAATGCCGGCACCGGGCGCTGCGCCCGGTGCGTTTCGGGACCGCTCAGGCGTCATCGCCGGGCGTCGCACCGCCATCCGCGGACGGCGCATCGCGGAACCGCACGTCCGCGGCCAGATCTTCCTCCTCCGCCGCGCGATGCGCGTCCGAATGCTCGGCGAGGTAGTCGTAGATCGCATAGCACAGCGCTTCGCAGCCCTGGCCGGTAAGTGCCGAAATCTCGAACACCGGGCCGTCCCAGCCGAAGCGGTCGAGGAAATCGGCGACGCGTGCCTCGCGCTCGTCTTCCGGCACCATGTCGAGCTTGTTGAGCACGAGCCAGCGCGGCTTCTCGTAGAGCGCCTCGTCGTACTTGCGCAGCTCGCCAACGATCGCCGTCGCTTCCGCGACCGGATCGACGCTTTCATCGAACGGGGCCAAATCGACGAGATGCAGCAGCACGCCGGTGCGCTGCAGATGCCTCAGGAACTGGTGGCCAAGGCCCGCGCCTTCGGCGGCACCCTCGATCAGCCCCGGGATATCCGCGATCACGAAGCTCTTGCTCGGGCCGACCCGCACGACGCCGAGGTTCGGCGCGAGCGTCGTGAACGGATAGTCGGCGATCTTCGGCTTCGCGTTCGATACCGACGAGATGAA
The DNA here is from genome assembly GCF_052045245.1 of Burkholderia sp. 22313. Classification (NCBI taxonomy): domain Bacteria; kingdom Pseudomonadati; phylum Pseudomonadota; class Betaproteobacteria; order Burkholderiales; family Burkholderiaceae; genus Burkholderia; species Burkholderia sp. 22313. The sequence continues at coordinate 42,486 of NZ_JBQEON010000044.1, read as the reverse complement.
GGTCGACTTGCCGGCGTTCGGCATGCCGAGCAAGCCGACGTCGGCGAGCACCTTCAGCTCGAGCCGCAGCATGCGCCGTTCGCCGGGCTTGCCGTCGGTCTTCTGGCGCGGTGCGCGGTTCGTGCTCGACTTGAAGTGCAGGTTGCCGAGACCGCCGGCACCGCCCTTCGCGAGCATCACCTGCTGGTCGTGCTCGGTCAGGTCGGCGATCAGCTCGCCCGTATCCATGTCGGTCACGACCGTGCCGACCGGCATGCGCAGCGTGACGTCGTCGCCACCCTTGCCGTAGCAATCCGAGCCGCGACCGTTTTCGCCGTTGCGCGCCAGATGCTTCTTCGCGTAACGATAGTCGATCAGCGTATTGATGTTGCGGTCGGCGATCGCGTAGACGTTGCCGCCCCGGCCGCCGTCGCCGCCGTCCGGCCCGCCGAACGGAACGAATTTCTCGCGGCGCATCGACGCGCTGCCATCGCCTCCGTCGCCGGCGATGACTTCGATTCGCGCTTCGTCAATGAACTTCATTCGTCACTCCGACCAGTATTTCCGCTATTGTGCCGCGCGCCGGCATGCTTGAACAATCTGCCGTTCGGCCGATTGCCCGCCAGTGTCGCGACAACCGCCGGCGCGCACATGCGCCCGGCGGCCAAATAAAAAAAGGCCCCGCCAAGACTGCGGGGCCTTTCGGCTACGAAGCCCGTGGGTGCCTGAACTTAGGCAGCCGCCGGGACAACGATGACCAGATGCTTCTTGTCCGCGCCCTTGGTCGCGAACTTGACGTGACCGTCGACCAGCGCGAACAGGGTGTGATCCTTGCCCATGCCGACGTTCTCGCCAGCGTGCATGCGCGTACCGCGCTGACGCACGATGATGCCGCCGGCGTTGATCGCCTGGCCGCCGTACACTTTCACGCCGAGACGTTTCGACTCGGAGTCGCGGCCGTTCCGGGAAGAGCCGCCTGCCTTTTTGTGTGCCATCTGATTGCTCCTTTACCGAGGCGCTTACGCGTTGATCGCGTCGATGCGCAGCTCAGTGTAGTTCTGGCGGTGGCCGCCGTGCTTTTGGTAGTGCTTCCGGCGACGCATCTTGAAGATGGTGACCTTGGCATGACGACCGTGCGACACAACGGTGGCCTTGACGGAAGCCCCACTGACCAGCGGCGTACCGAACTTAATCGATTCGCCTTCGCCCACTGCGAGAACCTGGTCGAGCGTGATTTCAGCGTCAATGTCAGCCGGTATCTGTTCTACTTTGAGTTTTTCGCCAACGGCAACCTTGTACTGCTTGCCGCCGGTTTTTATGACCGCGTACATTGAGAACCTCACTCTGGATCCAATTTTTCCGCACACCACGCGCGGAAAACACGTGATTATACATGGGGTTAGCGACCAAGTCAAAGCCGATCCACGATTGCCACGCGCAAGCCCTGGCCGGACGGCCAAAAATCACCGCGCAGCCACGTGCGGCAGACCGGGATATCGCGGATTCGACTTATAATCCGCGGCATCACCCATTTCGATCATCATGTCGTCGTCCACCGCCTCCCCCCCTCTCAGCGCCGCCCACCTGCTCGCTCCGATCACCAGCGACATGGAGCAGGTGAATCGCGTTATCCGGCAAAGCCTCGCGTCCGACGTACTGCTGATCAACCAGATCGCCGAGTACATCATCGGCGCGGGCGGCAAGCGGCTGCGTCCGGCCCTGCTGTTGCTCGTCGCCGGCGCGCTCGGCGAGACGTCGCACCAGCGGCACGTGCTGGCCGCCGTCGTCGAGTTCATCCATACGGCCACGCTGCTGCATGACGACGTCGTCGACGAATCCGAACTGCGGCGCGGCCGCCAGACGGCCAACGCGCTGTTCGGCAACGCGGCGAGCGTGCTGGTCGGCGACTACCTCTATTCGCGCTCGTTCGAGATGATGGTCGGCGTCGGCAAGATGCGCGTGATGGAAATCCTGTCGGAAGCGACGACGATCATTTCCGAAGGCGAAGTGCTGCAGTTGCTGAACATGCACGATGCGGACGTCGACGAGACGCGCTACATGCAGGTGATCCGCTACAAGACGGCGAAGCTGTTCGAAGCATCGGCCCGCCTGGGCGCGGTGCTCGCCGGCGCCGACGCGCCGACCGAAGCCGCCGCAGCCGAATACGGCCGCCGGATCGGCACCGCGTTCCAGATCATGGACGACTGGCTCGACTACGCGGGCACGGCCGAGGCAATGGGCAAGAATGCCGGCGACGACCTGCGCGAAGGCAAGCCGACGCTGCCGCTCATCTATCTGATCGAACGCGGCACGCCCGAACAGTCGGCGCTTGCCCGCGAGGCGATCGAACAAGGCGGCACCGATCGCTTCGACACGATCTTCGACGCGATCACGCGCTCGGGTGCGCTCGACCATACGCTCGAATGCGCACGTCAGGAAGCACAGGCTGCGGCTGCCGCGATCGCCGCGTTCCCGGATTCGATCTACAAGGAAAGCCTGCTCGCGCTGTGCTCGTACTCGACGTCGCGGCAGTCGTAAACGCGCCGCGAACGGGGGGCGATACCTTGTCTTGAAAAATTTCTTCATCAAGGTATTCCCTTTTAGAAAAAACATCGTTATAGTTACGTTCTTGCTTGTGACGACGCAGCGATCTGAACGAAAGCAGCGAAGTCGGAAGAGCAAAAAATCGGGGTGTAGCTTAGCCTGGTAGAGCGCTACGTTCGGGACGTAGAGGCCGGAGGTTCGAATCCTCTCACCCCGACCAGATTTTGAAAAAACCGTGCACCGTGTGCACGGTTTTTTTTTGCCTTCTTGATGCCCGATCGCGCAGGCCCCGTGCCGTGCGCGGCACATCCCGGCCGCCGGCCTCTGCTATATTCCCTTCATTCCTGTCCTTCACTGCCCCTTCTGACGCGTGGACCAAATTCCCTTATGGGCGCAAATCGGCGCCGTCTTCCTGCTTCTCCTCTGCTCCAGCTTCTTTTCCATTTCCGAAACCGCGATGATGGCGCTCAACCGCCATCGGCTGAAGCATCTCGCCGGCCAGGGCGCCCTCGGCGCGAAAACCACGCAAGGTCTCCTCACGCGCACCGACCTGCTGCTCAGCGTGATCCTGATCGGCAACAACCTGTTCAACACGATCATTCCGGTCCTGACGACGTCGCTCGCGCTGCACACGTTCGGCCGTAACAACCTTGCGCTGTCGATCGCGACCGGCATCGTCGCGTTCCTGATCATCGTGTTCGCGGAAATCGCGCCGAAGATCGTCGGCGCGACCTTTCCCGAGCGCATCGCGCTGCCCGCCAGCCTCGTGATCGCGCCGCTGATGCGCGTGTTCAAGCCGGTCGTCTGGTTCGTCAACGCGCTCGCGAACGGCGTGCTCTGGGTGCTGCGCATCAACACGAAGAAGGGCCGCGACCAGCGGATGTCGGCCGACGAGCTGCGCGCGATCGTGCTCGAGTCGAGCAGCTTCATGCCGACCAAGCACCGCAGCATCCTGCTCAACCTGTTCGACCTCGAGAACATCACGGTCGACGACGTGATGGTGCCGCGCCGCCAGATCGAGTCGCTCAACTTCTACGCGCCGCTCGACGACATCCTGCATCAGCTCGAGACCTGCTATCACAACCGCCTGGTCGTGTACGAAGGCGACATCGACAAGGTGCTCGGCGTGCTGCACGTCCGCAAGACGCTCACCGCGCTGCACAACCAGGACTTCGACCGCGAGACGTTGCGCACGCTGCTCGCCGAGCCGTACTACGTGCCGTCGGGCACGCCGGTCGTCCAGCAGCTCCAGTATTTCCAGGAAAGCCGACAGCGGACGGCGCTCGTCGTCAACGAGTACGGCGAACTCGAAGGGCTCGTCACGCCCGAGGACATCATCGAGGAACTGATCGGCGAATTCACGACGTCGATGCCGCGCGGCGAACGCGCGGGCGGCTGGGACGCGAACGGCGAATGCATCGTCGCGGCCAGCATGCCGCTGCGCGAACTGAACCGCTGGCTGCACCTGAATCTGCCGACCGACGGACCGAAGACGCTGAACGGCCTGATCCTCGAGATCCTCGAGGAGATTCCGGAAGGCGACGTATGCGTGAAAATCGGCGACGTGATGCTCGAGGTCATGCGCAGCGACGACCAGGCCGTGCGCACCGTCAAGCTGTTCAAGCCGCGCGGCACGCGCACGCGCGGCGCCGCGCGCTAGCCGAACGGCCGACTGTCGGCGCCGCCTGAGATACGAGACCATTTGCCGGTCACGATCAACAGGCGGCCGAGTGCCGGCTCACATGCACTTCCCTCCTCCCGGGGCGCCGCCGCACACGCAGCGGCCGCCCGTCTCCACCGACGCATCGCTGGCCGAGCCACCCCGTTCGCTCGATGCGACGCAACTCGACGATTCACCCGCCGTCCGGCTGCTGACGGACACGCTTCACGCCGCCCGCGTGCGCGACGCGTCCGACATCCACGTCGAACCATTCGAAACAGGCTGGCGCATCCGCCTGCGCATCGATGGTGTCCTGCATGAACAGGCGCGGCCGCCCGCTCATCTGCGCGATGCGCTCGTGACGCGGATCAAGGTGCTCGCGCGCATGGACATCGCCGAGCGCCGGCTTCCGCAGGACGGCCGGCTGCGCATCGCGGTCGACGGCGGCATGCGGGGCGACTACCGGGTCAGCTCGCTGCCCACGCTGTTCGGCGAGAAACTCGTGCTGCGCCGCCTCGAAACGCTGCCGCCTGACCTCACGCTCGCGCGTCTCGGCTTCGACGCGCAGCAGGCCGCGGCGATGGAGGCCGCGATCCGCGCGCCGCACGGTCTCGTGCTGGTCACCGGGCCGACCGGCAGCGGCAAGACGCTGTCGCTCTACTGCGCGCTGCAGATGCTCGATCGCGACGCGCACAACGTCTGCACGGTCGAGGATCCGGCCGAGATTCAGCTCGACGGCATCAACCAGGTCGGCGTGGCCGAAAAGGCCGGGCTCACCTTCGCCACCGCGTTGCGCGCGCTGCTGCGGCAGGACCCGGACGTCATCATGGTCGGCGAGATTCGTGACGCGGAGACGGCTGACGTCGCGATCAAGGCCGCGCAGACCGGCCACCTCGTGCTGTCGACGCTGCACACGAACGATGCGCCGGCCGCCGTCGCGCGACTGCTCGACATCGGCGTCGCGCCTTACAACCTGGCGGCCGCACTACGCCTCGTTACCGCGCAACGCCTCGTTCGGCGTCTGTGCGTCACCTGCCGCGTACGTTCGGACGCGCCGGCGCGCGTGCTGCGCGAAGCGGGCTGCGAATCGGCGGCACTGGAATCCGGATGGCGCCCTTTCGTCGCGCGCGGCTGTACCGCCTGCCACGGCATCGGCTATCGAGGCCGGATCGGCCTGCATCAGACGATGCCGGTTTCACACGAGATGGCTGAACACATCGTCGCGCGTGCAAGCGTCGGCGCACTCTCGCAGTGTGCGGCAGCCGAAGGCGTGCGCGGTCTGCGCGACGCGGCACTCGCGCACGTTCGCGACGGTACGACCAGCGTGGCGGAAGCGCTGGCCGCGACGCCGGACGCATGATCGCGATGCCTGCACCGCCGCATGAAACCCGCTTCGCGTGGCGCGGCCGCCGCCGCGATGGCACGCCGTGCCGCGGGAACGTCATCGCATTCGATGCAGCCGCCGCACGCGCGGCGCTCGCGCGCGACGGTGTCACGGTGCTGTCGCTCGACGTCCGCGGCACAGCCCGGCCGCCCGCGGCCGGCGCGCGGGAAGTCACGCGCTTCACGCGCCAGCTCGCGAGCCTGCTGCAAGCCGGACTGCCGCTCGCCCCGTCGCTCGAGATGCTCGCCCGCACCCGCACGCGCGACGGGCTGCCGCGCATCGCCGCGGGCCTCGCACGCGAGATCGTCGGCGGCCAGCGCTTCGCCGCCGCGCTCGCACGCTATCCGTCCCAGTTCGGCACGCTGTATCGCCAGTTGATCGAGGTGGGCGAAGCATCGGGCGCGCTCGGCACCGTCCTGACCCGCGTCGCGGAACACCGCGAACGCACGGACACGCAGTGGCGCAAACTGCGTGCGGCGCTCGCCTATCCGGTCGCCGTCATCGTGTTCGGGCTCGCGATCTCGGCCGCGTTGATGGTGTGGGTCGTGCCGACATTCCAGCAGATCTTCGACGGCTTCGGCGCCGCGCTGCCGGCGCCGACCCGCGCGCTGCTCGCACTGTCTTCCGCGACATCGGCCTGGGGCGGCACGTTCGTGGCCGGCGCCGCCTTCGCAGGGCTCGCCGCGCGCCATGTGCTGCAGCGCTCGCCGCGGCTACGCCATGCAGCCGCGCGGCACTTGCTGGACGCGCCGTTCATCGGCAGCGCGCTCACGCGGTTCGTGACCGCGCGCTGGTGCCGCTCGCTGGCAACGCTGCTCGGCGCCGGCGTCCCGCTCGCCGATGCGTTCGCCACGCTCGAACGCACGGCCGGCCATCCGGTGTTCGAGCAGGCCACCGCACAAATCGCGACGCGCGTGCTGCGCGGCGCGCGTCTTGCGGAGGCAATGCACGCGGCCGGCTGTTTCCCGGATGACGTCGTGCAACCGATTGCCGTCGCCGAGGAATCCGGCGCGCTCGACACGATGCTCGCCGATATCGCCGCACTCTGCGAACGCCAGCTCGACGCACGTCTCGATGCGCTCGCCGCCCTCGGCGAGCCGCTGATCGTGATCGTGCTGGGCGCACTCGTCGGCGGCCTCGTGATCGCGATGTATCTGCCCATCCTTCAGCTGGGCAACGTGGTGTAGCATCGCAACCGATTCTGTCGCCTTTAAAGTTCCAGTCCGAGCCCGAACCCGAGCCCCATGACGCCTGCGCCCCTGACCACCGTTCTCGATTCGCCCGCCAGCACGTTGCTCGCGCTGGCGATGCTGCCGCCCGCCGTGCAGTACGCCTTCGCGGCCGTGCTCGGCCTGTGCGTCGGCAGCTTCGTGAACGTCGTCGTGCACCGGATCCCGGTGATGATGCAGCGCGCGTGGCAGGCCGAAATCGCTGAAGCAACCGGCAACGCGAGCGGCGTGCCTGACGACGGCTATCCGCCGCACTACGATCTGTGGCGCCCGCGCAGCGCCTGCCCGCATTGCGGCCACGTGCTGCGCGCGTGGGAAAACATCCCGCTCGTCAGCTACCTGATGTTGCGCGGGCGCTGCCGTCAGTGCGGCCACGCAATCGGCGCGCGCTATCCGCTCGTCGAGCTCGCCGGTGCGCTGCTTGCCGCCGGTTCGCTCGCCGCATTCGGCCCCACCGTCGCCGCACTCGCCGCGTTCGGGCTGTGCGCCGCGCTGCTGGCGATGAGCGCGATCGATATCCGGACCGGTTACCTGCCCGATTCGATGACGCTGCCGCTGCTGTGGGCAGGGCTCGCACTGAACCTCGGCGGCACGTTCACGTCGTTACGCTCGGCCGTGGTCGGCGCGATGGCCGGCTACCTGTTCCTGTGGTCGATCTACTGGCTGTTCAAATGGCTGCGCGGCATCGAGGGCATCGGCTTCGGCGACCTGAAGCTGCTCGCCGCGCTCGGCGCCTGGATGGGCTGGGCCGCGCTGCCGCAGGTCGTGCTGTTCGCCGCGGTGACGGGGGCGATCGTCGGGCTTGCCGCGACCTGGCGCGGTCGCATGCGCTTCGAGGAGCCGATTCCGTTCGGTCCGTTCCTCGCGGCGGGCGGCGTCGCGACGCTGTTTTTCGGCACCCCTTTCTATTCGGCGCTCGGCGGCTGACATGACCGACCATCCGCGTCCGCCTGGTTCGCTGCGTCGCAGGTCGGCAATTCACCTCCTTGTGGCGGCCCGGCGGAGGCTCACATGTATTCGATAGGACTCACCGGCGGCATTGGCAGCGGCAAGACGACCGTCGCCGACCTGTTCGCCGCACGCGGCGCCTCGCTCGTCGATACCGACCTGATCGCGCATCGCATCACCGCGCCGGCCGGCCTCGCGATGCCGGCGATCGAGCAGGCATTCGGGCCGGATTTCGTCGCGGCGGACGGCTCGATGGATCGCGCCAGGATGCGTGCACTGATTTTCAGCGACGACGGCGCACGCCGGCGCCTCGAAGCGATCACGCATCCGCTGATCCGCGCGGAGACCGACCGCGAGGCTCGCGAAGCGCAGGGCCCTTACGTGATGTTCGTCGTGCCCCTGCTCGTGGAGTCAGGCAATTGGAAGGCGCGCAGCGATCGTGTGCTCGTCGTCGACTGCCCGGTCGAAACGCAGATCGCGCGCGTGATGCGACGCAACGGTTTCACGCGCGAGCAGGTCGAAGCGATCATCGCGAGACAGGCGACGCGCGAAGCGCGTCTTGCGGCAGCCGACGACGTGATCGTCAACGATGCGACGACACCCGATGCACTCGCCGCGCAGGTCGATGCGCTGCACCAACGCTATCTCGGATTCGCGGCCGCTGCGCACTGACCGTCGCGCGCTCTCGTGATGGTGTACGAAATTGGCGCGTTGCTAGGGTAGAGCGTGAGCATTAGAATGTCCTGCATTGTTTCAATCCCTACCCGAGAGGCGAGCGCGCTTGATTCTTTACGAGTATCCGTTCAACGAGCGAATTCGCACGCTGTTGCGCCTCGAAGACCTGTTCGAGCGCTTCGCGTTCTTTTTGGCTCAGGAGGACCCGCGCGAACATCACGTCGCGTTGACGACGCTGTTCGAAATCGCCGAGGTCACGGGCCGCGCGGACCTGAAATCGGATCTGATGAAGGAGCTCGAACGTCAACGCCAGACGCTCGCCCCCTTTCGCGGCAATCCGGGCATCGAACAGAATGCGCTCGAAGCCGTGCTCGGCGAAATCGAGCAGACGCTCGCCAATCTTGCGCAGATGCAGGGCAAGACGGGGCAGCATCTGGTCGACAACGAGTGGCTCGCCAGCATCCGCAGCCGCGCGGTGATTCCCGGCGGCACGTGCAAGTTCGACCTGCCGTCGTACTACGCCTGGCAGCAATGGCCCGCCGAACAGCGGCGCCAGGACATCGCGAAATGGATCATGCCGCTGCTGCCGCTGCGCGACGCCGTGACGATCGTGCTGCGGCTCGCGCGCGAATCGGGGCAGGCTTCGAAGGTGATGGCGATGCAGGGCAGCTATCAGCAGATGCTGTCGGGGCGCACCTATCAGCTGATGCAGGTGCGGGTGCCGCCGGAGCTGCATGTGATTCCCGAAGCGAGCGCCAACAAATACATGCTGTGGGTACGGTTCACCATGCAGGACGGCGACGTGCGGCCGCGCGCGGTGGACATCGACGTGCCGTTCCATCTGACACTGTGCAATCTGTAACGGCCGTGGGCCGGTTCGACGCTTTCGTATGACTACCGTTGTGAAATGTCCTTCGTGCGGCGCAGAAGTGCGCTGGACACCTGAAAACAAGTTCCGCCCGTTCTGTTCGGCCCGCTGCAAGCAGCTCGACCTCGGCGCATGGGCCGCGGAAAAGTACCGGATCGGCGGCGCAGCCGACGAGGGCCCCTCGTCGGAAGAAGACGACACCGACGGCCGCCGCGACAGCTGAGCGGCATACGGCACCACCCGTCAGCGGATATGGCCCGCGTTTCAGGCGGGCCGCCACGGCGTCATTGCGACGCCGCTTCCTTCTCGAGCAATTCCAGCACCGGCAGTGCCGCCGGCAACAGCGGCGCGACCTCGACCGGCAGTTGCTGCCACACGAACGCCTGCCCTTCCTTGCTGTGCGGCTCGCCCGTCCAGCCCGTCACCTTGCAGAAATAGAGCCGCACGTACGCGTGCGGATAATCGTGCTCGAGCGTATGCCAGCGGTGGCTGGCCGTGACGACGATGCCGAGCTCCTCGTGCAGCTCGCGCGCCAGCGCGTCCTCGACGCTCTCGCCCGCCTCCAGCTTGCCGCCCGGAAACTCCCAGTAGCCTTCGTACGGCTTGCCCTGCAGCCGCTGCGCGAGCAGGTACCGACCGTCCGGCTGCACCATCACGCCGACCGCGACTTCCGTCACCTTGCGGCCGTCGGGCGCGCGCACGGCGCCCGCTGCGAAATCCGCGCTCATGCCTGCTCCTTGCGGCCCGACCAGTCGCGCGCGAACTGCCACGCGACGCGCCCCGAACGTGAACCGCGCTCAAGCGCCCAGACGAGCGCGTCGCCGCGCGCCGTCTCGATCTCGGTATCCGCGCAGCCGAAATGGCGCAGCCAGTGCCCGACGATGTCGAGGTAGTCGTCCTGCTTGAACGGGTAGAAGCTGACCCACAGGCCGAAGCGCTCCGACAGCGAGATCTTCTCCTCGACGACTTCGCCGGGGTGGATCTCGCCGTCAGGAAGATGCTTGTACGACGCGTTGTCGCTCATGTACTCGGGCAGCAGGTGGCGGCGGTTCGACGTCGCGTAGATCAGCACGTTGTCCGACTGCGCGGCAATCGAGCCGTCGAGCGCGACCTTCAGCGCCTTGTAGCCCGATTCGCCTTCCTCGAACGACAGGTCGTCGCAGAACACGATGAACCGCTCGGGACGCTGCGCGATCAGATCGACGATGTCGCCGAGATCGTGCAGGTCGTCCTTGTCGACTTCGATCAGGCGCAGCCCGTCCTTCGCATACGCATTCAGGCACGCCTTGATCAGCGACGACTTGCCGGTGCCGCGCGCGCCGGTCAGCAGCACGTTGTTCGCCGGCTTGCGCTGCACGAACTGTCGCGTGTTCTGTTCGATCAACCCTTTCTGCCGATCGATGTTGTGCAGGTCGTCGAGCGTGATCGTCGACGCCGCCGGCACCGGCTGCAGATAACCGCGGCCCTGGCGCTTGCGCCAGCGGAACGCAGTGGCGGCATTCCAGTCGACGGCCGCCGGCGCGGGCGGCAGTATTCCCTCGAGGCGGCCGAGCAGCGCTTCGGCACGCGTCAGAAACTGTTCGAGCTTGTCCATGTCGTTCCTGCGCGCCCGGTCAGGAGCGGTAATCCGCGTTGATGCTCACGTAATCGTGCGACAGGTCGCACGTCCACACGGTTGCCCGTGCATCGCCGCGGCCGAGCAGCACGCGAATCGTGATTTCACTCTGCTTCATCACGCGCTGGCCATCCTCTTCCTGGTACGCCGGATTGCGGCCACCGGCCTTCGCGACGAGCACGTCGTCGAGATAGAGATCGATCTTGCCGACGTCGAGATCCGTGACGCCTGCATAGCCGATCGCCGCGAGAATGCGGCCCAGGTTGGGGTCGGATGCGTAGAAGGCCGTCTTCACGAGCGGCGAGTGACCGATCGCGTAGGCGATCTGGCGGCACTCTGCGACACTCTTGCCGCCTTCGACCTGCACCGTCATGAATTTCGTCGCGCCTTCGCCGTCGCGCACGATCAGCTGCGACAGCACCTGGGCGACCTGCGTCACTGCATCGCGCAGCGCCGCATACGCCGGCGAGTCGGTCGACGTGATCGCGGGCAGCGTGCTCTTGCCCGACGCGATCAGGATGAACGAGTCGTTCGTCGACGTGTCGCCGTCGATCGTGATGCAGTTGAACGAGCGGTCGGCCACTTCCTTCACGAGCGTGTCGAGCACCGGCTGCGCGACGTTCGCATCGAACGCGAGGAAGCCGAGCATCGTCGCCATGTTCGGCTTGATCATGCCCGCGCCCTTGCTGATGCCCGTCAGCGTGACCGTGTGACCGTCGATCGTCACCTGGCGCGACGTCGCCTTCGGCAGCGTGTCGGTCGTCATGATCGCCTGCGCGGCGTCGAACCAGTTCGCGGCCTTGCGGTTCGCGAGCGCGGCCGGCAGCCCTGCCTTCAGGCGGTCGATCGGCAGCGGCTCGAGAATCACGCCGGTCGAGAACGGCAGCACCTGCGCAGCGTCGAGGCCCGCGAGGCGAGCGAGTTCCGCGCAGGTTTCGCGGGTATTCGCGAGGCCCGGCTCGCCGGTGCCCGCATTCGCATTGCCGGTGTTCACGACCAGCGCACGGATGCCCGCGCCGCCCGCACGCACCTTCGCCAGATGCTCGCGGCACACGATCACGGGCGCGGCGCAGAAGCGATTCTCGGTGAATACGCCGGCGACCGTCGCCCCTTCGTCGACGGAAATGACCAGCACGTCCTTGCGATTCGGCTTGCGGATGTTCGCTTCCGCCCAGCCGAGCGTGACGCCGGCGACGGGATGCAGTTGGGCGGGATCGATCGACGGAAAATTGACAGCCATGGGGCACACCTGCCGGATGGAAAATGCCGGCACGCGCCGGCATTGATTGGAAGAACCGGCGGCCGCACGCGCGGGCCGCCGCAACTCACATCACTGACTCGAAGCTGCGAACGACGCGGCACGCGAACGCGCACCGCCGCCGATCATGACAGCTTCCCGTGACATTGCTTGTACTTCTTGCCGCTACCGCACGGGCACGGGTCGTTACGGCCGACCTTCGGCATTTCGCCGCCGGGGCCGCTGTGGGTCATCGCGCTGCCGACCATGTCGGCCGTCGCCGTGGCCGCCGCCGCGGCCGCGACGTTCGCCACCGGCGCACCGGATTCCGCGTAGTCGGCGTGCTGGTACTCGACGTTCTCGAGATGACCGCTACGCTCCTCGATCTGCTCGGCGGCTTCCTCGAGCTGCTCCGGCGACTGGATCTGCACGTTCATCACGATGCGCGTGACTTCCTGCTTGATCGCGTCGAGCATCGCGGCGAACAACTCGAACGCCTCGCGCTTGTATTCCTGCTTCGGGTTCTGCTGCGCGTAGCCGCGCAGGTGGATGCCCTGGCGCAGGTGGTCGAGCGCGGCAAGGTGTTCACGCCACAGGCGGTCGACCGTCTGCAGCATCACCGAACGCTCGAATGCGCTGAACGATTCGCGGCCGACCAGCGCGACCTTCGCCTCGTACTGCTCGTCGGCGGCGGTCGTCACGGCTTCGAGAATCTCCTCGGCCGTGATCGACGACGACTCGTTCACCATTTCCTGGATCGCGAGGTCGAGCTGCCAGTCGTTGCGCAGCGCTTCCTCGAGCTCGGGCACGTCCCACTGTTCCTCGATGCTGCCTTCCGGCACGAACTGGCGGACGACTTCGGTGATCACGCCGTGACGCATCGCCGAGATCGTCTCGGTGATGTCGTGCGCTTCGAGCAGCTCGTTGCGCTGCTGGTAGATCACCTTGCGCTGGTCGTTCGACACGTCGTCGTATTCGAGCAGCTGCTTGCGGATGTCGAAGTTGCGCGCTTCGACCTTGCGCTGCGCGGATTCGATCGAACGCGTGACGATGCCGGCCTCGATCGCCTCGCCTTCCGGCATCTTCAGGCGATCCATGATCGAGCGCACGCGGTCGCCCGCGAAGATGCGCAGCAGCGGATCGTCGAGCGACAGGTAGAAGCGCGACGAGCCCGGGTCGCCCTGACGGCCCGCACGGCCGCGCAGCTGGTTGTCGATCCGGCGCGATTCATGACGCTCGGTGCCGATGATGTGCAGGCCGCCCGCGGCCTTCACCTGCTCGTGCAGCGTTTCCCACTCGTCGTGCAGCTGCTTGATGCGGCGCGCCTTTTCGTCGGCCGGAATCGCTTCGTCGGCTTCGATGAATGCGGCCTGCTTCTCGGCGTTGCCGCCAAGCACGATGTCGGTACCGCGACCGGCCATGTTGGTCGCGATCGTGACGCGCTTCGGACGGCCGGCTTCCGCGACGATCGCGGCTTCACGCTCGTGCTGCTTCGCGTTCAGCACCTCGTGCGGCAGCCCGGCCTGCTTCAGCAGGTGCGACAGCAGTTCCGAGTTCTCGATCGAGGTCGTGCCGACCAGCACCGGCTGGCCGCGCTCGTAGCACTCGCGAATGTCGCGGATCACTGCGTCGTAGCGCTCCTTGGCCGTCTTGTAGATCTGGTCCTGCTTGTCGATCCGCTTCGGCGGGCGATTGGTCGGGATCACGACGGTTTCGAGGCCGTAGATCTCGTTGAATTCGTACGCTTCGGTGTCGGCCGTACCCGTCATGCCCGCGAGCTTCGCGTACATCCGGAAGTAGTTCTGGAACGTGATCGATGCGAGCGTCTGGTTCTCGCTCTGGATCTTCACGTGCTCCTTCGCCTCGACCGCCTGGTGCAGGCCGTCGGACCAGCGGCGGCCCGCCATCAGGCGGCCCGTGAATTCGTCGACGATCACCACTTCGCCGTTCTGCACGACGTAGTGCTGGTCCTTGTGGAACAGCGTGTGCGCGCGCAGCGCGGCGTACACGTGGTGCATCAGCGTGATGTTCTGCGCCGCGTACAGGCTCTCGCCGTCGCCGATCAGGCCCCACTCGGCGAGCAGTCGCTCGGCCTTCTCGTGGCCCGATTCCGTCAGGAACACCTGGCGCGCCTTCTCGTCGAGCGTGTAGTCGCCCGGCTTCTCGACGCCCGTGCCGTCGGCCTTCTCCTCGCCGATCTGGCGCTCGAGCAGCGGCGGCAGCGCGTTCATCCGCACGTACAGCTCGGTGTGATCTTCCGCCTGGCCCGAAATGATCAGCGGCGTACGCGCCTCGTCGATCAGGATCGAGTCCACTTCGTCGACGACCGCGAAGTTCAGCGCCCGCTGCACGCGCGCGTCGGTCTCGTAGACCATGTTGTCGCGCAGGTAGTCGAAGCCGAACTCGTTGTTGGTACCGTACGTGATGTCCGACGCGTAGGCCTGCTGCTTCTGGTCGTGCTCCATGCCCGACAGGTTGATGCCGACCGACAGACCGAGGAAGTTGTAGAGGCGCGCCATCCATTCGGCGTCGCGCTGCGCGAGGTAGTCGTTGACCGTCACGACGTGCACGCCGCGGCCCGCCAGCGCATTCAGGTACACCGGCAGCGTCGCGACGAGCGTCTTGCCTTCGCCGGTACGCATTTCCGCGATCTTGCCGTAGTGGAGCACCATGCCGCCGATCATCTGTACGTCGAAGTGACGCATCTTCAGCACGCGGCGGCTCGCCTCCCGGCAGACCGCGAATGCCTCGGGCAGCAGCTTGTCGAGCGACTCGCCCCCGGCGATCCGCTGGCGGAACTCATCCGTCTTGCCGCGCAACTGGTCGTCCGTCAGCTTCTCGATCTGCGTTTCGAGCGCATTGATCGTCGCGACGGTCTTTTGGTATTGCTTGACGAGCCGCTGGTTGCGGCTGCCAAAAATTTTCTGGAGAAAACCGGTTGTCATCGGATCGGACCCTGCGTCGCAGCACCGGCGCCCGGCGCGTGTTGCGCGCCCCGACGCCCGAGCCTCGGCGGCTTAGCGAATTAGTGGAATCAAACGAGGAATTTTAGCACGCGAGGAAGCATGCGCCGGTGTCCCGGCCCGACGCGCGCCGCACGCCGAGGCCGCGCGGGCAACCGGGCGCACGCCCCGAAAGCCGCCCGTGCGCAAGCCGGCGCGGGTACAATCGGCGTCAACGTCCGCGCGCGTGCGCGCCCGAAGAATGCCTCGATGAACCGATTTTCCAAGCGTTTCGGCCCGCTCGCCGCGTATCGCCCGCAACCCGTGTCCGAAGTGCTCAACCGCACCGACGCGTTCGCGGCGCTGCGCGCCGGCGTCGAACAGGTCGCGTCGCTGCAGCGCGACCTCGCCGCGCTCCTGCCCGATTATCTTGCGAACCATGTCGAACCGGGCTCCATCAAGGACGGCACCCTGACCCTCTTTGCCGCACACAATGCGCTCGCGGCACGGCTGCGGCAGGTCGAGCCGCGTCTGCTCGCCGATCTCCAGAAGCGCGGCTGGCCAGTTTCGACACTGCGCGTGCGCGTGCGGCCGAAGGACGCGCCGGAACCGCCGCACGTCAAGCAGGCGCGCATGACCACCGTCGGCGCCACCGCATTGCGCGAGCTTGCCGATCACCTCGAGCCGTCGCCGCTGCAGGCGGCGCTCGCGCGAATGGCCGCGCGGCACGGCGCGAAGTCGTCGCGCTGAACGCGCCGCCGACCGCCACCGCCCGACAACCAACAAAAAAGCGACCCGGAGGTCGCTTTTTTATCGCGCGTGCCGGACGCCGCTCAGGCGAAGGCCGTCTGCGTGTCGAACGCGAAGCCGCTCGGTGCGGCCTGCGGATCGTCGAACGTGACGATCTCGTATGCGTCTTCGTGCGCGAGCAGTTCGCGCAGCAGCGCGTTGTTCAGCCCGTGACCCGACTTGTACGCCGTGTACGACGCCAGCAGCGGATGGCCGACCACGTACAGGTCGCCGATCGCGTCGAGCATCTTGTGCTTCACGAACTCGTCGTCGTAACGCAGCCCGTCGTTGTTCAGGATCCGGTATTCGTCGAGCACGATCGCGTTGTCCATGCTGCCGCCGCGTGCGAGGCCCAGCTCGCGCATCATCTCGACTTCATGGGCAAAGCCGAACGTGCGCGCCCGCGCGATCTCGCGTACGTACGACGTATTCGCGAAGTCGACCTCGAGTTCCTGGCCGGTCTTGTCGACGGCCGGGTGGCGGAAGTCGATCGTGAACTTCAGCTTGAAACCGAAAAACGGATCGAGGCGGGCGAACTTGTCGCCATCACGGATCTCGACTGGCTTCTTCACCTTGATGAAGCGCTTCGGCGCGTTCTGCTCCTCGATGCCCGCCGACTGGATCAGGAACACGAAGGACGCGGCGCTGCCGTCCATGATCGGGATTTCCTCGGCCGTCACGTCGACATAGAGGTTGTCGATGCCGAGACCCGCGCACGCCGACATCAGGTGCTCGACGGTCGACACGCGCGCACCATCCTTCTGCAGCACCGACGCGAGCCGCGTGTCGCCGATCGACATCGCGGATGCCGGAATGTCGACGGGCGTGGGCAGGTCGACGCGCGCGAAAACGATACCCGTGCCCGGCGCAGCCGGACGGAGCGTCAGTTCGACCTTGCGGCCCGAGTGGAGACCGATACCCACGGTCTTCACGATCGATTTGATGGTGCGCTGCTTCAGCATGATGGTCTTCATCTTGATTGAGAATATCAATCAGGAGTTATATTCGATAGGTGAGATTATAGCGTAATTCCCTATTCAACGCTGTTTGAAACTGCGTATCAATCTGTTTCGGCTGTTTACCCGCGCCGATACGGGACGGGCCGATGCCCGGAACGGAGGCGTTTCCGGTCATCGGCCCGTGTTACAACTGCCCTGAGGCGGGTGAGCAGCGTTGCCGGCAGGCAACGGCGCACCGCACGATCAGGACGTCAACGTCGCGAGCACACTCGCCGCATCGCTCACTTCGAACTTGCCCGGCGCTTCGACGGCCAGCGTCTTGACCACACCGTCGTCGACCACCATCGCGTAGCGCAGGGAACGGATTCCCATGCCACGCGCGGACAAATCCTGCGTCAGCCCCAGCGCATGAGTGAAAGCAGCGCTGCCGTCCGCCATCATGCGCACCTTGCCCGCGGTGTGCAGATCACGTCCCCATGCGCCCATCACGAATGCGTCGTTGACGGACACGCACCAGAGCTCGTCGATGCCCGCCGAGCGCAGTTGCTCGGCGTGCTCGACATAGCCCGGCACATGCTGCGCCGAGCAGGTTGGCGTGAAAGCACCCGGCAATCCGAAGATCACCACCCGCTTTCCCGCAACCTGGTCGCGCACGCTGCAGGCATTCGGCCCCAGCGTGCAGCCTTCGCGCGCGTCGTCGATGAACTCGAACAGTTGCGCGTCGGGCAGCGCGTCGCCCACTTGAATCATGGCTGGTCCCTCATAGCGATACGGTTTTTCAGCGTGTTGCGGACAGCACGTCCCATCCCGCTCCGCTCATGCGAAGAGGGCACGTCTCCCGGCCCGGCGTCGCATCCGACGCGGCCTGTCGTGGTCCGTGGCATCCGTCACGCCGGCGTTACCGCGGCAATCTCGGCGATTGCGTCGCGGCTTCGCCTGTGTGTGCGTCGTCAGTCAGCCTGCTTGCGCAGGAAAGCCGGGATGTCGTACGTATCGACACCCTTCTCCTGCAGCGCCTGCACGTGCGATGCCGCGGTTTCGCGCGAGTTGCGCCACACCGCCGGCGTATCGAGCGCGCCGTAGTCGGCCGTGCTGACGTGTTGCGGCTGTGCATAGCCGTGCGAGACCGCGCTGACCGGCTGGTTGTCGGTACCCGTGCGCAGCAGCGTCATCGGAGCCGATTGCTGCTTCTTCGCCGCACGGCCCAGACCCGTCGCCACGACCGTCACGCGCAGCGCATCGCCCATTGCGTCGTCGTACACCGCACCGAAGATCACCGTGGCATCTTCCGCCGCGTAGCTCTTGATCGTGTTCATCACTTCGCGCGTTTCCGACAGGCGCAGCGAACGGCTCGACGTGATGTTGACCAGCACGCCGCGCGCGCCCGACAGATCGACGCCTTCGAGCAGCGGGCTCGCCACGGCCTGTTCCGCCGCGAGGCGCGCGCGATCGACACCGGCGACCGTCGCCGTGCCCATCATCGCCTTGCCCTGCTCGCCCATCACCGTCTTCACGTCTTCGAAGTCGACGTTCACGAGGCCATCGACATTGATGATTTCAGCGATGCCTGCGACCGCGTTGTTCAACACGTCGTCCGCGCACTGGAAGCACTTGTCCATCTCGGCGTCATCGCCCATCACGTCGAACAGCTTGTCGTTCAGGACGACGATCAGCGAGTCGACGTGATCCTCCAGTTGCTGCGAGCCAGCTTCCGCGACGCGCATGCGCTTGCCGCCTTCGAACTCGAACGGCTTGCTGACGACACCGACCGTCAGGATGCCCATCTCTTTCGCGATCTGCGCGACCACCGGCGCTGCGCCCGTGCCCGTGCCACCGCCCATGCCGGCCGTGATGAACACCATGTGCGCGCCGCGCAGTGCATCGGCGATGCGCTCGCGTGCCTCTTCCGCCGCCGCCTTGCCCATCTCCGGCTTCGCGCCGGCGCCGAGGCCGGTGTTGCCGAGCTGGATCACGGACGGTGCGCGCGCACGCGACAGCGCCTGTGCGTCGGTGTTCATCACGATGAAGTCGACGCCCTGCACGCCACGGTTGATCATGTGCTGAACGGCATTGCCGCCAGCGCCGCCAACGCCGACCACCTTGATGATGGTGCCGTTGGTTTCGGTTTCCAGCATTTCGAATTCCATTGTTGCCTCCGTCAAGAAAATAGAACTACTCGGCCGTTATTCGGCAGGAGATCGGGCAACCCCCTGTCGCGCGCCAGCCGCCGGCACCAGCGCGAATTTCGATTCGTTCGTCCGAGGAAAACGCCGGGCCGCCCCAGGCTTTCCCGGCCCCCTCGGGGGGCAGGCTCGGCGTGCCGAGCCGTGGGGTACTCAAAAATTGCTCAGGAACCATTCCTTCATCCGCGAGAAGACCTGCCCCGCGTTGCCGGACTGCACGGCGACCTTGCGGCCGCGCATGCGCTGGGCACTGCCTTCGACGAGCAAGCCCATCGCCGTCGAGTAGCGCGGATTGCGCACCACGTCGGCCAGGCCGCCCGCGTATTCCGGCGCGCCGATGCGCACCGGTTTCAGGAAAATGTCTTCGCCGAGCTCGACCATGCCCGGCATCATCGATGCCCCGCCGGTAATGACCACGCCGGAGCTCAGCAGTTCTTCGTAACCCGACTCGCGCACGACCTGCTGCACCAGCGAGAACAGTTCCTCGACGCGCGGCTCGATCACGGCGGCGAGCGCCTGGCGCGACAGCGTGCGCGGACCGCGTTCGCCGAGGCCCGGCACTTCGACCATCTCGTCCGGATCGGCAAGCGCCTGCTTCGCGATCCCGTAGCCGACCTTGATGTCTTCCGCGTCCGGTGTCGGCGTGCGCAGCGCCATCGCGATGTCGCTCGTGATCTGGTCGCCGGCGATCGGAATCACCGCGGTATGGCGGATCGCCCCTTCGGCGAAGATCGCGATGTCGGTCGTGCCGCCGCCGACGTCGACCAGCACCACGCCGAGATCCTTCTCGTCTTCCGTCAGCACGGCCAGCGACGACGCGAGCGGCTGCAAGATCAGGTCGTTCACTTCCAGCCCGCAGCGGCGCACGCACTTGACGATGTTCTGCGCGGCGCTGACCGCGCCCGTCACGATGTGCACCTTCACCTCGAGGCGGATGCCGCTCATCCCGATCGGCTCGCGCACGTCTTCCTGGCCGTCGATGATGAATTCCTGCGTGAGGATGTGCAGCACCTGCTGGTCGGTCGGGATGTTGATCGCCTTGGCGGTCTCGATCACGCGCGCGACATCCGTCTGCGTGACTTCCTTGTCCTTGATCGCGACCATCCCGCTCGAGTTGAAGCTGCGGATGTGGCTGCCCGCGATCCCCGTAAACACGTTGGTGATCTTGCAGTCGGCCATCAGCTCGGCTTCCTCGAGCGCGCGCTGGATCGACTGCACGGTGGCCTCGATGTTGACCACCACGCCCTTCTTCAGACCTTTCGATTCGCTCTGGCCGAGGCCGATCACCTCGTAATGGCCTTCGCCCTTCAGCTCGGCGACGATGGCCACCACCTTCGACGTGCCGATGTCGAGGGAAACCAGCAGATCCTTGTAGTCTTTGCTCATAAAGTGCTCTTGCGTGTGATCTCTCGTTACTTCTTGCGCTTGTCGGTATCGGTCAGGAACCGCATGCCTGCCGCACGAATCGCGAATCCGTTCGGATAACGCAGGTCCGCGTACTCGATGTCGTTGCCCCAACGCTCCGTGACGGCCGGCCATGCGGCGACGAGGCGCTGGCTCCGGTCATGCAGGGTTTCGCTGGTGCGCTCCTTGCCCAGCTCGACCTGCATGCCGTTCGACAGCTTCACCGTCCACGCGTAGCGCGCCGACAGCGTCACTTCTTCCGGCGCCGCCTTCAGCGGCGCAAACCAGTTCGTGAAGTCGCGATACCGCGTGACGACTTCCTTCGCACTGCCCTCCGGGCCGTCGAACGCGGGCAGCTCGTGATCCAGCTCGCCCTGGTTCGCCGTGAACAGCTCGCCGTCGGTGCTCACGAGCTGCGCGCTGCCCCAGGTCCCGAGCGGTTTGTACTCCTCGAGCGTGACAGCCAGCGCATTCGGCCACACCCGGCGCACGCTCGCGTGGCGCACCCATGGCATCTGCTCGAACGCGGCACGCGCCGTGTCGAGATCGACCGTGAAGAAATTGCCCTTCAGCCGGCCGACCACGCCCGCGCGCACCGTCGGCGTGTTGATGTGCTCGGTGTCGCCGTCGATCCGGATTTCGCGCAGCGCGAAGGTCGGACGCTGGATCAGCCAGTAGCAGCCGGCCGCCGCCAACACGAGCAGCAGCAGCGCGTACAGCGCGCTGGCGGCAAGGTTGAGTTGGCGAACGTTGTTCCACATACGTCGTTCCGTTCCTGCGTCAGTCGTTGAGCGTAAGCGACAGCACCTTCACGACCAGCTCCGAATAGCTGATGCCGATCGAGCGCGCAGCCTTCGGCGGCAGCGAGTGGTCAGTCATTCCGGGGGCCGTGTTCACTTCCAGGAAATACGCGTTGCCGGCGGCGTCGAGCATGAAGTCCGCCCGGCCCCAGTCGGTGCAGCCGAGCACGTCGAACGCACGGCGTGCGACGCGCTTCAGTTCCTTTTCCTGTTCCGCGGGCAACCCGCACGGAATCAGGTATTGCGTATCGTCGGCGACGTACTTCGCGTGGTAGTCGTAGAACTCGCCGGCCGGCACGATCTTGATCAGCGGCAGATCGAGATCGCCGGCGATGCACGCGGTGTATTCGCCACCGCCTTCGATGCTCTTCTCGACGATCACGATCTTGTCGTGCGTGGC
Source organism: Burkholderia sp. 22313 (assembly GCF_052045245.1). Taxonomy (NCBI): domain Bacteria; kingdom Pseudomonadati; phylum Pseudomonadota; class Betaproteobacteria; order Burkholderiales; family Burkholderiaceae; genus Burkholderia; species Burkholderia sp. 22313. The sequence continues at coordinate 20,870 of NZ_JBQEON010000044.1, read as the reverse complement.
GGCTTCCGACAGTGCGGCGGGCAACGCGTCCGCCGTCTTCACCTTCAGCACCGCGACGCTCGAACCTTCGCTCGCCGGCTTCACGAACAGCGGCACGCCCAGCTTCGCGACGATCTCCGTCGCGCGCGCCGCGTAGTCGTCGCCGCGCATCACCGTCTCGAACGGCGGCGTCGGCACGCCCGTCTGCTGCCACACGAGCTTCGTGCGGAACTTGTCGAGGCCGAGCGCCGAGCCGAGCACGCCGCTGCCCGTGTAGCGGATCCCGTAGAAATCGAGCGCGCCCTGGATCTGGCCGTTCTCACCGTAGCCGCCATGCAGCGCATTGAACGCGCGCACGAAACCTTCGTCCTTCAGCGCCGACAGCGGCCGCTCGGCCGGGTCGAACGGATGCGCGTCGACGCCCGCGTCGCGCAGGCCCTGCAGCACGAGGCGGCCCGAGGTGAGCGACACCTCGCGCTCGGCGGATTCGCCGCCGAACAACACCGCCACCTTGCCGAAACGTTTCGGATCGATTCCGCTCATGTCAGCCTCCGCCGGGCCGCCCCAAGGAGGCTGACCGCCCCCGCGGGGGGCAGCGAATGAAGTGAGCGTGGGGGTCGTTTCATGTCATGCCTTCTGTTGTGTGTGTTGCACGAGCTTCGCCGGCACGCCGCCGATCGAACCCGCGCCCATCGTGATCACCACGTCGCCGTTCCGCGCGACCTTGGCCAGTGCGTCCGGCACGTCGTCGACCGTCGCGACGAACACCGGGTCAACCTTCCCAACCGCGCGCAGCGCGCGCGACAGCGCGTCGCCGTTGGCCGTCGCGATCGCCGCTTCGCCGGCCGCATAGACTTCCGTCAGCACCAGCGCGTCGACCGTCGACAGCACGTTGACGAAATCGTCGAAGCAGTCGCGCGTGCGCGTGTAGCGGTGCGGCTGGAACGCCAGCACGAGGCGGCGGCCCGGGAACGCGCCGCGCGCCGCTGCGATCGTCGCGGCCATCTCGACCGGGTGATGGCCGTAGTCGTCGATCAGCGAGTACTGGCCGCCGTCCGCGCTCGGCACCTCGCCGTAGCGCTGGAAGCGCCGGCCGACACCGTTGAATTCCGCCAGCGCCAGCTGGATCGCGTCGTCCGACACGCCGAGATCGGTCGCGATCGCGATCGCCGCGAGTGCGTTCTGCACGTTGTGCAGGCCCGGCATGTTCAGCACCACCGGAAGCGGCGCGCGGCCTTCGCGGATCACCGTGAAGTGCATGCGGCCGTCGCGCGCGTCGATGTCTTCCGCGCGCACCTGCGCGTCCGGCGACAGCCCGTAGCGCACGACCGGCTTCGAGATGAACGGGATGATCTGCCGCACGTTCGGATCGTCGACGCACACGACCGCGCTGCCGTAGAACGGCAGGCGCTGCGTGAATTCGATGAACGCCTGCTTGAGCCGCGCGAAATCGTGGCCGTAGGTGTCCATGTGATCGGCGTCGATGTTCGTGATGACTTCGATCACCGGATACAGGTTCAGGAACGACGCGTCCGACTCGTCGGCCTCGGCGACGATGAAGTCGCCCGTGCCGAGCCGTGCGTTCGCGCCGGCGCTGATCAGCCGGCCGCCGATCACGAAAGTCGGATCGAGGCCGCCCGCCGCGAGCACGCTCGCGACGAGGCTCGTCGTCGTGGTCTTGCCGTGCGTGCCGGCAATCGCGATCCCCTGCTTCAGGCGCATCAGTTCCGCGAGCATCACCGCGCGCTGCACGATCGGCACGCGCTGGTGGCGTGCGGCCAGCACTTCGGGGTTGTCCGAGCGCACGGCCGTCGAGACGACGACCGCGTTCGCACCCTCGATGTTCGCCGCGTCGTGACCGATCGCGATCCGCGCGCCAAGCGCCGCGAGACGGTCGGTCACCGCGTTGCGCGACAGGTCCGAGCCGCTGACCTCGTAGCCGAGGTTGACGAGCACTTCGGCGATGCCGCTCATGCCCGCGCCGCCGATCCCGACGAAATGAATATGTTTGACGATGTGTTTCATGTCAGCCTCCGCCGGGCTGCTCCGTGCTTCGATGGAAGCGCCCGCGGGAGACGGGGGGGCTGAGCCCCCCCGAGCGAACGAAGTGAGCGTGGGGGTTGTTTCATTTAAGTGTTTCCAGGTTCGCGCCGGCCGCCTTCGCGCAGACGCGCGCGACTTCATCGGTGGCCTCGGGCTTTGCCAGCGAGCGCGAACGCTCCGCCATCTCCGCGAGCGACGCCCGCGACTGGCCGCGCAGCCAGTCCGCGAGCAGTTCCGCCGACAGGTCGCGTTGTTGCACCAGCACCGCCGCGCCCGCATCGGCGAGGAACGCGGCGTTGGTCGTCTGGTGATCGTCGACCGCGTACGGGAACGGCACGAACAGCGCCGCCACGCCCACGGCCGCGATCTCCGACACCGTCATCGCGCCCGAGCGGCAGATCACGAGATCCGCTGCCGCGTACGCGGTCGCCATGTCGTCGATGAACGGCACGAGCCGGACGTCGTCGCCGCCGGCGAAACCGGCCGCTTCGTAGTTCGCCTTCAGCGCGTCGATGTGCTTCGCGCCGGCCTGGTGCACGATGCGCGGGCGCTCGCCCGGCGCCAGCAGCGCCAACGCGCGCGGCACGACTTCGTTCAGCGCGGCGGCGCCGAGACTGCCGCCGACCACCAGCACGTTCAGCGGGCCGCTGCGCGATGCATAGCGTCCTTTGGGTGTTGCCGTGCGCGCAAGTTCCGCACGAATCGGGTTGCCGGTCCATTCCGCGTGCGGCAGCGCGCCGGGGAACGCGACGAGCACGCGCTTCGCGAATTTCGCGAGCACCTTGTTCGCGAGACCCGCGATCGAATTCTGTTCGTGCAGCACGAGCGGACGCCCCGACAGCGCGGTCATCACGCCCGCCGGGAACGTGATGTAGCCGCCCATCCCGAGCACGACGTCCGGTCGCACGCGGCGCAGTGCGGCGAGGCTCTGCCAGCACGCGCGCAGCAGGGTGAACGGCAGCGTCAGCTTGGTCTTCAGGCCCTTGCCGCGCAGCCCGCCGAAGCGCACGTATTCCATCGGAATGCCGTGCTTCGGCACGAGCGTCGCTTCCATCCCGGCCGGATTGCCGAGCCATACCACGCGCCAGCCCGCCGCTTCCATCCGGTGCGCGACCGCCAGCCCCGGGAACACGTGGCCCCCGGTGCCGCCTGCCATCACCATCAGCGTGCGTCGCGACGCGGTCATACCTTCCCTCCGCGCATCAACACCCGGTTCTCGTAGTCCACCCGCAGCAGCACCGCGAGCGCAATACAGTTCAGCAAGATGCCCGAACCGCCGTAGCTCACGAGCGGCAGCGTCAGCCCCTTGGTCGGCAGCAGGCCGAGGTTCACGCCCATGTTGATGAACGTCTGCGCGCCGAACCAGATGCCGATGCCCTTCGCCATCAGGCCCGCGAACGTGCGGTCGAGCGCGAGCGCCTGACGGCCGATCTCGAACGCGCGGCGCACGATCCAGTAGAACAGCAGGATCACGACCAGCACGCCGACGAAGCCGAGTTCCTCGCCGATCACCGCGAGGATGAAGTCGGTGTGCGCTTCGGGCAGGTAGTTCAGCTTCTCGACGCTGCCGCCAAGGCCGACGCCGAACCACTCGCCGCGGCCGAACGCGATCAGCGAGTGCGTGAGCTGGTATGCCTTGCCCTGCGCGTAGCGTTCGTCCCACGGATCGAGATACGCGAAGATCCGCTCGCGGCGCCACGGCGACAGCCACACGAGCATCGTGAAGGTGCCGACCGCCGTCGCGACCAGGCCGCCGAACAGCTTGCCGTTCACGCCGCCGAGGAACAGCACGCCCATCGCGATCGCGGCGACCACCATGAACGCGCCCATGTCCGGCTCGAGCAGCAGCAGCGCGCCGACGAGACCGACCGCGAACGCCATCGGCAGGAAGCCCTTCGCGAAGCTCTGCATGTACTCCTGCTTGCGCACCGTGTAGTTCGCCGCGTAGATCGTCACCGCGAGCTTCATGATTTCCGACGGCTGCATGTTCGTGATGCCGAGCGGAATCCAGCGGCGCGCGCCGTTCACGCCCTTGCCGACGTGCGGGATCAGCACGATCACGAGTCCGACCAGCGCGATCAGGAAGAGATGCGGTGCATATTTGTCCCACGTCGAGATCGGCACGCGGAACGCGATCACCGCCGCGATGAACGCGACGACCAGCGAAATGCAGTGACGCATCAGGAACGCGTAATCGTGATACGACGCGTATTTCGGCGAATCGGGCATCGCGATCGACGCCGAATACACCATCACGACGCCGAGCCCGAGCAGCGCGATCGCGACCCACAGCAGCGAGTAGTCGAAATCGAGCATCCGCGAGCGGCTCGGCCGCACCCCGTTGACGACACTCGCGAGGCCGCCGGTCGCGGCGCGCGTGGCCGACGCGACGCGGCCGCCGGCGGCATTGCCGCCGGTGTCGCGCCGGTCGTTGAAACGGGAGACGAGGCGATCGGACCAGCTCATGACGTCGCTCCTTTGTCGATGGCGACTTCATCCACCGCCGCGCGGAACACGTCCGCGCGATGGGCGTAATTCCGGAACATGTCGAGGCTCGCGCATGCGGGTGACAGCAGCACCGCATCGCCCGGCTCGGCGAGTTCGGCTGCGGCGTGCACCGCGCCTTCGAGCGTCGCGTGGTCGGCGAGCGGCACGCCGGTTTCGGCGAGCGTGTCGCGAATCGCCGGCGCGTCGCGGCCGATCAGCATCACCGCGCGGCACCAGCGCGCGACCGGCGCGACCAGTGGCGCGAAATCCTGCCCCTTGCCGTCGCCACCGGCGATCAGCACGATCTTCTGCGCGAGCCCGTCGAGCGCGGCAACCGTCGCGCCGACGTTCGTTCCCTTGCTGTCGTCGACGTAGTCCACGTCGTCGATCGTCGCGATCACTTCGACGCGATGCGCTTCGCCGCGGTATTCGCGCAACGCGTGCAGCAGCGGCGCGGCCGGCAGGTCGATCGCACGCGCGAGCGCGAACGCGGCCAGCGCGTTCGCCGCGTTGTGCAGCCCGCGGATGCGCAGCGCGTCGGCCGGCATCAGGCGTTTCGACGCGATGTCGGGCGTATGGGCGCCGTCGCGCTTGCGGCGGCGGCTCGTCGTCGTTTCGTCCGGCGCGTCGCGGTCGATGGCTTCGACCAGCCACGCGATACCGTTGTCGCGCGACAGGCCGTAGTCGCCATCCTGCACGGGTTCATTCAGGCCGAACGTGACCGTGCGCGCCGCATCCGCCGCGCCGGCGGCCGGCGCGAACTTCATCACGGCCGCATCGTCGCGGTTCAGCACGCGCGTCGTCGTCGCGCCGAAGATCCGGCCCTTCGCCGCCGCATATGCGTCGAAGCTGCCGTGCCAGTCGAGGTGATCCTGCGTGATGTTGAGAATCGCGGCCGCATCGGGTGCGAACGTGCGCGCGGTTTCGAGCTGGAAGCTCGACAGCTCGAGCACCCAGACGTCGGGCAGCGCGGTTTCGTCGATCGCGTTCGCAAGCCGGTCGAGCATCGCCGGGCTGATGTTGCCCGCGACAGCGACCTTCTTGCCCGAGCGCTGGCACAGCAGGCCCGTGAGGCTCGTCGTCGTGGTCTTGCCGTTGGTGCCCGTGATCGCGAGCACCTTCGGCTGGTAGCCGCTCGTGCCGAGCGCGCGCAGCGCCTGCGCGAAGAATTCCAGCTCGCCCCACACCGCGATCCCGCGCTCGTTCGACGCTGCGATCAGCGCAGCCAGTGCAGGTTCGAGCGGCGACAGGCCGGGGCTCAGCCCGACGATCTCGACGCCGCCGTCGAGCAGCGCGGGCGTGAACGGGCCGCCGACGAACTCCGCATCGATGCCTTCGGCCTGCAGCGCGGCAAGGTTCGGCGGCGCCTCGCGGGTATCGGCAATACGCAGCCGGCACCCGTGCCTCGCGCACCATCGCGCGATCGCGAGACCCGATTCCCCGAGCCCCAGTACGAGCACCATCGGCCGCTGCCGATCTCCAAACATCTCGCCAGACATCCTTGTTACCTTTCCTTTACCGCAGCTTGAGGGTGGACAGACCGAACAGACACAGCATCAGCGTGATGATCCAGAAACGCACCACGACCTGCGTTTCCTTCCAGCCGGACAATTCGAAATGGTGATGCAGCGGCGCCATCTTCAGCAGACGCCGCCCTTCGCCGTAACGCTTCTTCGTGTACTTGAACCACGAGACCTGCAGCATCACCGACAGCGTTTCCGCGACGAAGATGCCGCCCATGATGAACAGCACGATTTCCTGGCGCACGATCACCGCGACCGTACCGAGCGCGCCGCCGAGCGCCAGTGCGCCGACGTCGCCCATGAACACCTGTGCGGGGTGCGTGTTGTACCAGAGGAACGCGAGCCCTGCCCCGCCCATCGCGGAACAGAAGATCAGCAGTTCGCCGGCGCCCGGGATGTGCGGGAACAGCAGGTATTTCGAATAGACCGAGCTGCCCATCACGTACGCGAACACGCCGAGCGACGCGCCGACCAGCACCACCGGCATGATCACGAGACCGTCGAGGCCGTCGGTCAGGTTCACCGCGTTGCTTGCGCCGACGATCACGAAGTAGGTCAGCACGATGAAGCCCCACACGCCCAGCGGATAGCTGATCGACTTCAGGAACGGCAACATCAGGTCGGCACGCGCGGGCAGCCCCATCGACAGGCCGCTCCTCACCCACGCCATGAACAGGTCGAACACGCGCACGTTGTTCGCCTCGGACACGCTGAACGCGAGGTAGACGGCCGCGAACAGCCCGATCACCGACTGCCAGAAATACTTTTCGCGCGACGACATCCCGCGCGGGTCCTTGTGGACGACCTTGCGGTAGTCGTCGACCCAGCCGATCACGCCGAAACCGAACGTGACGAGCATCACGATCCAGATGAACCGGTTCGTCAGGTCGCCCCACAGCAACGTCGCGACCGCGATGCCGATGAGGATCAGCACGCCGCCCATCGTCGGCGTACCCGACTTGACGAGGTGACTCTGCGGGCCGTCCTTGCGCACGGCCTGGCCGACCTTCATTTGCGTCAGCTTGCGGATCACCCACGGTCCGCACACGAGCCCGATCCCGAGCGCCGTGATGGTGGCCCCCACCGCACGGAACGTCAGGTACGTGAACAAGCGCAAAAAGCTTGCGTCTCCTTGCAGCCATTGCGCCAGCGCCAGCAGCATGCTTCCTTCCTTCTACTCAGTGTGCGGCGGGCACCGTGCCCGCCGCAGGTTGGTTCGTCAGCGCGTCGACCACGCGCTCCATCTTCATGTACCGCGAGCCCTTCACGAGCACCGTCGCCGGTGCGCCGTAGCCCGCCGCGAGCAGCGCCGACACCAGCGCGCCGACGTCGCCGAAATGGCGGGCCGTGTCGCCGTACGCCGTGCACGCGTCGCGCGACGCATCGCCGAGCGCGAACAGCGCATCGATGCCGCGCTCGCGCGCATATGCGCCGATCTCGCGGTGGAATGCCGGACCTTCGTCGCCGACTTCGCCCATGTCGCCGATCACCAGCACGCGCGGTGCCGGTTGCGCGGCGAGCACATCGATCGCCGCACGCATGGAATCCGGGTTCGCGTTGTAGGTGTCGTCGACGACGGTGGCGCCCGCGAGGCTGCCGACGCCCGCCTGCTTGACTTGCAAACGGCCCTTCACCGGCTCGAACGATTCGAGGCCCTGCTTGACCGCCGCCAGCTCGATGCCGGCTGCGAGCGCCGCGGCCGTTGCCGCCAGCGCATTGCGTGCGTTGTGCTCGCCGAGCGCGCGCAGCCGCACCGTCACCGCGCCCGACGGCGTGTCGATCGCAAGCTCGCCGCCGTGCAGACGGCCCGTGACTTGCGCATCGACGTGGCTGTCGGCGTCGTGCAGTGCAAAATCCAGAATCCGGTTGCCGGTCGCCGCGACGCGCCAGATGCCCGCGTAGGCATCGTCGGCCGGAAACACCGCGACGCCGTCCGGCGTCAGCGCGTGGATCACGGCCGCGTGTTCGAGCGCGACCGCTTCGACCGTCGCCATGAATTCCTGGTGTTCGCGCTGCGCGTTGTTGACGAGCGCGACCGTCGGCGCCGCGAGGCGCGCGAGGATCTCGGTCTCGCCCGGATGGTTCATCCCGAGTTCGATTACCGCGACGCGATGCGTGCCCGACAGGCGCAGCAGCGTCAGCGGCACGCCGATGTCGTTGTTCAGGTTCCCGGCCGTCGCCAGCCGTGCGTCGGCGCCGACTGCCGCGGCGAAGATCGACGCGATCATTTCCTTCACGGTCGTCTTGCCGTTGCTGCCCGTCACCGCGACGAGCGGCACCGCGAAGCGCTTGCGCCAGCCGTGCGCGAGCGCGCCGAGCGCGGCACGCGTTTCGCCGCCCTCGATGACGGGCATCGCGAGACCTGCCGGCGCGTGCGCAACGAGCGCCGCGGCGGCACCGCGTGCGGCCACGTCGCCGAGGAAATCGTGCGCATCGAAGCGCTCGCCCTTCAGCGCGACGAACAGATCGCCCGGGCCGACCGTGCGGCTGTCCGTCGACACGCGCGCGAACGCGGTGCCGGGATCGCCGTGGACGGTCGCGCCGGGAATCAGGCTGGCGGCTTCGCGGAGATTGAGCATCGTCATTCGCCGCCTCCCTTGCCATGCGTTGCACGGGCCGCAAGCGCGAGCCGTGCGTGATCCTGGTCGGAGAACGTGCGTTTCTTGCCCATGATTTCCTGCGTCGCCTCGTGGCCCTTGCCGGCCAGCACGACGACATCCTCGCGGGCAGCGCCGCGCACGGCCTGCAGGATCGCGCTCGCGCGATCCTCGATGCGGCGTGCGCGATCGGGCGCGGCCATGCCCGCGATGACTTGATCGATGATGCGCTGCGGATCTTCGCTGCGCGGGTTGTCGCTCGTGACGACGACTTCGTCGGCGAGCCGCTCGGCGATCGCGCCCATCAGCGGTCGCTTCGTCGCGTCACGATCGCCGCCGCAGCCGAACATGCAGACGAGCCGGCCGCCGCGTGCCGCCGCGATCGGGCGCAACGCGTCGAGCGTCTTCTCGAGGGCATCCGGCGTGTGCGCATAGTCGATCACGACCAGCGGTTCGTCGTTCTGCAGCCGGCCGCCCAGGCGTTGCATGCGGCCGTTGACGGACTCGAGCCGGGCGATCTCGGCGACCGCCGCGTCGAATGGCAGGTCGGCCGCAAGCAGCGCGCCGAGCACCGCGAGCAGGTTGCTGACGTTGAACGTGCCGAGCGTGCCGACCTCGATGTCGGCATCACCCCACGACGAGCGCAGGCGGAATGCCGTGCCCGTGGGCGTGGCTCGCACATCGTGGGCAACCAGCTCGCGATCGGCGTCGGGCACCTGCGCGTCGCCGATTCCGTAGGCGATCGTGCGCACGCGGCCGGCCAGCTTCTCGAGCAGGCGGCGGCCGACTGCATCGTCGCGATTGACGACCGCCGCGCGCAAGCCGCGCCACGCGAACAGCCTCGCCTTCGCGGCTTCGTACGCGTCGAACGTGCCGTGATAGTCGAGGTGATCCTGCGTAAGGTTGGTGAAGACCGCGATATCGAATGCCGTGCCGTTCACGCGGCCCTGATGCAGCGCGTGCGACGACACCTCCATCGCGACGGCCTTCGCGCCCGCGCCGTGCAGTTGCGCGAGGCTGCGCTGCAGCTGCGGCGCGTCCGGCGTCGTGAAACCGGTCGGCACGAGGTGCCCCGGCATACCGCTGCCGAGCGTGCCGATCAGCGCGCACGGCTGATGCAGCGCAGTCAGCGCGGCGGCGATCCATTGCGTGCACGATGTCTTGCCGTTCGTGCCGGTCACGCCGATGGCGAGCAGGCTGTCGCTCGGGTCGCCGTACCAGCCACTGGCGATCTCGCCGGCCAGCTCGTCGAGCGCCGGCACCGCGAGGGCGACCGGCACCGCCGGCGCGGCCGCGAGGCCCTCCGGCTGATACAGCACGGCGGCCGCGCCGCGGGCGACGGCCTCGGAAATGAACGCGCGATTGTCTGCCCCGTCGACCGCATAACCGAGAAACACGTCGCCAGCCTGCAGGCTGCGCGTGTCGGCATGCAATTGCGCCGCGGGGGCCACATGCTGACGCAGCCACGCGAGCGCGGTTGCGATCTGCTGATGCGCCGGATGGGAACTGCGAGCGGCGCTCATCGAACAACTCCTGGTGAATTACGCGTCGTGCTGGACACGATCATATGCTTCGCGCCGGCGCCTGCGGCGAGCTTTTGCGGCCCCGTCTTCTGGGGGCCTGCCGCAGCGGGCGCGCCCGCTGCGTCGTCGGACACGACGAGCTGCTTGATCGGCATGTTCGGCGGCACGTTCAGCGCGCGCAGCGTGTCGCCGGCGATCGCCGAAAATACGGGGCCCGACACCTGGCCGCCGAAGTGGCTGCCGGCGGTCGGTTCGTCGACCGACACCGCGACGACGATGCGCGGATTCGGCATCGGCGCCATCCCGACGAACGACGCGCGGTACTTGCGCGTGTAGCCGTGGCCTTCGTGCTTGTAGGCGGTACCGCTCTTGCCGCCGACGCGGTAACCCGGCACCGCGGCATCCGGCGACGTGCCCCCCGGCGCAACCACGGTCTCGAGCATCGCCCGCACTTCACGGGCGGTGTTCGCCGTGAAGACCTGCGTGCCCGTGATCTTCTGGTTGGGGTCGGTCTTGAAAATGGTCACCGGCATCTCCTCGCCGTCGTGCGCGATCGCGGTGTATGCGCGCGCCAGCTGGAACAGCGACGCCGACAGGCCGTAGCCGTACGACATCGTCGCCTGCTCGATGCGGCGCCAGCTCTTCCACGGACGCAGGCGCCCGGCCGCGGCGCCCGGGAAGCCGATCTTCGGCGCCTGGCCGAGGCCGATGCTCGTATACATGTCCCACATTTCCTCGGGCCGCATCGTCATCGCGATCTTGGTCGCGCCGATGTTGCTCGACTTCTGGATCACGCCGCCGACCGTCAGCGTGCCAAAGCCCGCATCGTCGGTAATCGGTGCGCCATCGAGCACGAAGTGCCCGTTGCCCGTCTCGACGAGCGTGTTCGGCGTCACGCGATGCAGGTCGAGCGCGAGCGACACCGTAAACGGCTTCATGATCGAGCCCGGCTCGAACACGTCGGTCAGGATCCGGTTGCGCAGCTGCTCGCCCGTCAGGTGCGAGCGGTCGTTCGGGTTGTAGGTCGGATAGTTGACCAGCGCGAGCACCTCGCCGGTGCGCACGTCGACGACCATCGCGGCGCCGGCCTTCGCCTTGAACTTCTCGACGGCGGCCTTCAGGTTCGCATACGCGATGTACTGGATCTTGCTGTCGATCGACAGGTCGACGTCCGTCCCGTTGTGCGGCGGAATCTGTTCGGCGACGTCCTCGACGATGTGCCCCATCCGGTCCTTGATCACGCGGCGCACGCCGGACGTGCCGGACAGCATCTTCTGGTCGCCGAGCTCGACGCCTTCCTGCCCTTCGTCCTCGACATTCGTGAAGCCGATCAGGTGCGCCGTGATCTCGCCTTCCGGATAGAACCGCTTGTATTCGTTGCGCTGGTAGATGCCGGGGATGTCGAGCGCGGCGACCTTGTCCGCGACGTCGATCGGCACCTGGCGCTTCACATAGACGAAACCCTTGTCTTCCGACAGCTTCACGCGCAGTTCCTTCGGCGTCATGCCGAGGAGCTTGCCGAGCTGGTTGACCTTGTCGGCGTCGAGATCGTCCGGCACGGCGTCGGGAATCGCCCAGATCGCGCGCACGGGCAAGCTCGTCGCGAGCACGAGCCCGTTACGGTCGAGGATCTTGCCGCGCGTGGCCGGCAACTCGAGCGTGCGCTGGTAGCGGCTTTCGCCCTGCTTCTGATAGAACGCGTTGCCCGGGCCCTGAATCCAGAACGCCCGCGCGGCCAGCGCGACGAACGCCATGAACAGCATGAACACGACGAGCTTCGAGCGCCACATCGGCAGGTGCACGCCGAGGACGGGACTCGACGAGAATTTCACGTCCTGGCGCTTTTTCGACGGTTTCATCGCGCGCCCCCGTTGCCCTTGGCGGCCGTATCGGCCGAAGCGGGAATCGGCGCGTCGATCGCCTTCACGGCACCCGGCGGCAGCGTCAGGTACTGGGTGCGGCCCGTCGTGATCGGTTGCATCTTCAGCGAATCGTTCGCGAGCTGCTCGATGCGCGACGTCTTCGACAGCGCGCTCTGCTGATATTGAAGCTGCGCATAGTCCTGCTGCAGCTGCCGCTCCTGCGATTGCGCGCGCTGCAGCTGGATGAAGATCTTGCGCTGCTGGTTCGTCGAGTTGACGACCGACAGCGCGCAGCCCATCACGATGATCAGCAGGAAGATATTGAAGCGGCTCATGGCGTGACGCGCTCCGCGATGCGCATCACGGCCGAACGGGCGCGCGGATTCGCGACGACTTCCGCTTCGCTCGGAAACTGGCGGCCGATGATCTTGAGCGGCGGGCTCGGGAGGTCGACGGCACGGATCGGCAGGCGACGATCGACCGCGGGCGCACTCGCGTGCGCCTGCATGAATCGCTTGACGATCCGGTCCTCGAGTGAATGAAAGCTGATGACCACCAGCCGCCCCCCTTGCTCCAGCAACGACAATGCCGCGCCTAGTACTACTTGCAGGTCCGCAAGCTCTTGATTGACGTGAATCCGTATAGCCTGAAAGGTGCGGGTTGCCGGATCCTTGCCCTTCTCACGGGTTTTGACGACGTGACCCACGATTTGGGCAAGCTCGCCCGTGGTGTCGAGAGGCCCAAGACGGTCGGACTCTGCCCGGCGAGCAACAAGCGCCTTTGCAATCTGAAAAGCAAACCGTTCTTCCCCATAATCCCGTATCACCTCCGTCAATTCCTGCACCGAAGCCCGCGCGAGCCACTCGGCCGCCGACTCGCCGCGCGTCGGATCCATCCGCATGTCCAGCGGGCCATCCGCGCGAAAGCTGAAGCCGCGCGCCGGATCGTCCACCTGCGGCGAGGACACGCCCAGGTCCAGCAACACACCCGCCACCTTCTCGACGCCGCGCGCCGCAAGCGCGTCGCGCATCGATGCAAAGCTGTCGTGCACGATCGAGAAGCGCGCGTCCTCGATGCGCTGCGCCGTCTCGATCGCCCTCGGATCCTTGTCGAACGCGATCAGCCGCCCGGCCGGCGCCAGCCGCGCGAGTACCGCGCGGCTATGACCGCCGCGCCCGAACGTGCCGTCGACATAGATGCCGTCCGGCCGCGTCACGAGCGACTCGACCGCCTCGTCCAGCAACACGGTCCGATGCTGCAATTCATTTCCCATCGCGGGCGTCTCCGTCACCGCAATCAGAACGTAAAGTTCTTGAGCGCGTCGGGCATGCCCTGCGCCATCGCTGCCTGCTCCTTCGCGTTGTAGGTCTGCGAATCCCACAGCTCGAAGTGACTACCCATTCCCAACAACATGACTTCCTTTTCCAGTCCGGCTGCCATCCGCAGCTCGGGCGATACGAGAATCCGGCCCGCGCTGTCGAGATCGACATCCATCGCGTTGCCGAGAAAAATCCGCCGCCACCAATGAGCGTCCATCGGCAGCGCGGCGATCTTGGCGCGGAATACTTCCCATTCGGGGCGCGGAAACAGCAACAGGCAGCCGTCCGGGTGCTTGGTCACAGTCACCCGTCCTTCTGCCTGTCCTTGCAGCGCTTCGCGATAGCGAGCCGGCACCGACATCCGCCCTTTCGCATCGAGCGTCAGCGCCGACGCCCCTTGGAACACTTTCCGCTCTCCCGTTCAGGGCACCGAAGCGCCCGCTCAACGCTCAAGAATTTAGCCGGAACAGCCTGCTAAATCACACAAAAATACACTTTCTCACACTGTCTCCCACTTTAGAGGAAGGGTTTGGCACGGTCAAGGGAGCGGCCCGGTTTTTTGACGAATTTTGTTAGTTAGAACAAGGACTTACGCGCACATGCTCATGCGGCCCCTCATACCAAAAACCGTTATAAATGAATGAGCTAGTGCAACTTGTGAAGGTGATACGTGAGAAAGGCGGGCCAGACTGGCGTGCGGACGGGGCTTTCGGGGGCGGGAAAACGCGGAAAAAACGGGCGGTATCGGCGGCGGCGGGCCGGGGCGGCGGCGTGCGCGCCGCCCCGGCCGAGTATCACAGATAGTACGCAGTGCTCGTCATGACTTTCGACGCTGCGCGCATCAGCATCCGCGCGGGCAGCGGCAGTTCGATTCCGCCGGCGTCGGTCGCGGCCTTGCCGTGCTTCACCTCGTCGAGCCGCATCTGCTCGACGATCGCGCGCGACGCCGTGTCGGCCGGCGGCAATTCGGACAGGTGCCCATCGAGGTGGCTCTCGACCTGGCGCTCCGTCTCTGCCATGAAGCCGAGGCTCACCTTGTCGCCCAGCGTGCCGGCCGCGACGCCGATCGCGAGCGCGCCGGCGTACCACAGCGGATTGAGCAGGCTCGGGCGCGAATCGAGTTCCTTCAGCCGGTGTGCGGTCCACGCGAGATGATCCTCCTCCTCGCGCGCGGCTTCCTCGAACATCGCCTTCGACGACGACGAGCGCGCGGTCAGCTTCTGCGCCTGATAAAGCGCCTGCGCACAGACCTCGCCGACGTGGTTCACGCGCATCAACCCGGCTGCATGCGTGCGCTCCGCGGGCGTCAGTTCGCCGGCCGGCGGCTCGGCCGGCACGGGCACGGGGCGGCTCATCCGGCTAATGCCGGTCAGCGATCGCAGGCCGCGATCGAATTCGCTGATCAGTTCATCCAACACCATCCTGTTCTCCTGGCTGCGTGTGTTGCCGCGGGCGGCAAAGGCACGTGCTCCGCTACGTAACCGACTTGATTATTCAGCGGAAATTGCGGTTAACCCGTGATTTTAACCATTGTTGCATAAAGGAAACATGGCGGCCTTGCGCCACGGCATTTCGCTTTGTCGGAAAAATCGGCTTTGCTACATTACGTGCGACTTCTTGCGAAGTTGATGGGGCCCGTGAACACAACATAACTATCCGCCCCGCCAAAAAATTCAGTACATCTTGGAGATCCGTTAATGAAAAAGTCGCTTCTCGCGCTCCTCGCGCTGGGCGCGTTTGCTGGCGCAGCCCATGCGCAAAGCAGCGTGACGCTTTACGGCATCATCGATGAAGGCCTGCTCTTCAACAACAACGCAGGCGGCAAGCACCTGTACAGCATGGCCAGCGGCGTGATGCAAGGCAGCCGCTTCGGCATGCGCGGCACCGAAGATCTGGGCAACGGCCTGAAGGCGATCTTCGTGCTCGAGAACGGTTTTGACGTCAACTCCGGCAAGCTCGGCCAGGGCAGCCTGATGTTCGGCCGTCAGGCTTACGTCGGCCTGTCGAGCCAGGCCGGTACGGTCACGCTGGGCCGTCAGTACGACTCCGTCGTCGACTTCGTCGGCCCGCTCGAGGCAGGCGACCAATGGGGCGGCTACATCGCCGCTCACCCGGGCGACCTCGACAACTTCAACAATGCGTATCGCGTGAACAACGCGATCAAGTACACGAGCCCGACGTACGCCGGCTTCTCGTTCGGCGGCTTGTACAGCCTCGGCGGCATCGCGGGCCAGTTCGCGAGGAACCAGGTCTGGTCGCTCGGCGCAGGCTACAACAACGGCCCGCTGGTCCTGGGCGTCGGGTACTTGAACGCACGTACGCCGGGCAACGCCGGCGGCATGTTCAACAACGGTTCGACGGCTTCGGCTGTTCCGGTCACGTCGCCGGTCTACGGCGCGTACGCGAACAACGCGAACACGTACCAGGTCATCGGCGCGGGCGGTGCGTACACGTTCGGTGCGGCGACGATCGGCGCGACGTACTCGAACACGAAGTTCAAGGGCTTCTCGGTTGGTCCGTACGTGAACCAGACCGCGACGTTCAACAACGGCGAAATCAACTTCAAGTACCAGCTGACCCCGGCGCTGATCCTCGGCGCAGCGTACGACTACACGCAAGGCAGCAAGATCGACAACGCCTCCGCAGCCAAGTACCACCAGGGCTCGCTGGGTGTCGACTACTTCCTGTCGAAGCGCACGGACGTCTACGTGATCGGCGTGTACCAGCACGCATCGGGCAATGCGCTCGACGCAGATGGCAGAGTCGTACAGGCGACGGCAGCGATCAATGGTCTCAGCGGTTCGAGCACCACCAACCAGGTCGCGGCACGCGTCGGCATCCGTCACAAGTTCTAATCAGCTTGTTTGACAAGCCGCTGGACATTGAAGGCGCCTTCGGGCGCCTTTTTCTTTTGGGACGATGTGCGAAATGATCGCCGGGCAACGTGTTCACGGCGACGAACCGTTCGCGATGCTGCGTCGACGCAAGCGCAGCGGCCGGTGGTGTGCACGAGGATGCTGGCGCCATGCGATCGGAGCGACGACGACAGGCCGCTCCGCCAGATCGTGCCGCGAGCCACCGGACACCCGGTCGAACCCGCGTCGCTCCGGCGATAGCGGACCACGGCGCCACGGCACTGACTCCCGCGCCACAAACAAAAAAACCCGGCACAGGCCGGGCTCGTTCCGTCGACTTCGGCGTTATGCGCGTCCGTCGCGCAGTTCGCGCCGCAGGATCTTGCCGACGTTCGTCTTCGGCAGTTCCGTGCGGAACTCCACGAGCTTCGGCCGCTTGTAGCCCGTGAGCCGCTCCTTGCAGTACGCGAGGATGTCCTTGTCGGTGAGCGCCGGATCCTTCTTCACGACGAACAGCTTCACGGCTTCGCCCGAGTGCTCGTCCGGCACGCCGACCGCCGCCACCTCGAACACGCCCGGGTGCGACGCCACCACGTCCTCGACCTCGTTCGGATACACGTTGAAGCCGGAGACCAGGATCATGTCCTTCTTCCGGTCGACGATCTTCACGTAACCGCGCGCGTCCATCACGCCGACGTCGCCGGTCTTGAAGAAGCCGTCCGGGAACATGACCTTCGCGGTTTCTTCCGGGCGATTCCAGTAGCCGGCCATGACCTGCGGCCCGCGAATGCAGATTTCGCCCGGTTCGCCGAGCGCGACGTCGTTGCCCGCATCGTCGCGAATCGCAACTTCGGTCGACGGCAGCGGCAGGCCGATCGTCCCGCTGTACTCGGTCGCCGTTACCGGGTTGCAGGTCGCAACCGGCGACGTTTCGGACAGACCATACCCTTCGACGATTGCCGTATGGGTCTTCTCATACCAGCGCTTCGCGACGCCTTCCTGGATCGCCATCCCGCCGCCGTTCGCGATCACGAGCTTCGACAGGTCGAGTTGGTTGAATTCGGGATGGTTCAGCAGCGCGTTGTACAGCGTGTTGACGGCCGGAATCGTCGAGATCTGGTAACCCTTCAGTTCCTTGATCATGCCGCCGATGTCGCGCGGGTTCGGGATCAGGATGCCCATGCCGCCCGTGCGCATCGTCAGGAAGCCGCAGACCGTCAGCGCAAACACGTGATAGAGCGGCAGCGCAACGACCGTCACGAACTGCTTCACCTCGGGGTACTTCTCGTGCGCGGGATGGTGCCACGCGCCGGCCTGCAGCACGTTCGACACGATGTTCCGGTGCAGCAGCGTTGCCCCCTTCGCAACGCCCGTCGTGCCGCCCGTGTACTGGAGGAACGCGACGTCGTCGGGGTCGAGCTTCTGCGGCTTGAAGGTCAGCCGCGCACCTTCTGACAGCGCGGCCTTGAAGCGCGTGAACGAGGGAAGCTGCCAGGCCGGCACCATCTTCTTCACGTTGCGCACGACGTAGTTGACGAGCCAGCCCTTGATACCCAGCAGGTCGCCCATCGACGCGACCACGACATGCTTGACCGCGGTATTGGCGATGACGGCTTGCAGTGTCGACGCGAAATTCTCGAGGATGACGATCGCCTCTGCCCCGCTGTCCTTCAGCTGATGCTCGAGCTCGCGCGGCGTATAAAGCGGGTTGACGTTGACGACGGTGTAACCCGCTCGCAGTACCGCGACGATCGCCACCGGGTACTGCAACACGTTCGGCATCATGAGCGCGACGCGGGCGCCGCGCTGCAGGCCGCGAGACTGCAGCCACGCGCCGAACTGGCGCGACAGCGCATCGAGTTCGCCGTACGTGATGCCCTTGCCCATGCAGACGAACGCCTTGCGGTCGCGATACTGCCTGAAGCTTTCGTCGAGGAGATCCGGGATGGAGGGATACTGGGACGCGTCAATTTCGGCTGGAACGCCGGGTGGGTACGATTTCAGCCAAATTTTTTCCATGCCGCGCGTCTCCTCACAGATTTTCGAATGGTCGTGCTAAAACGCATCGTAGCGGCTCGCCCGTCCCGATACAACAGGGTTAGATGCCCACTTCGAACTTTCGAATAAATTCGTCTGACCATATCGTGAAATTCGGTCAAATCCGCTCAACTTCCACGAGACAATCGTAAAACGTCGCCGAGTTGCCGAGATCGGTCAGCGCCTGGCTCGTCACTTCGTTCGCGTTCCGTCCGTCCGCCGACAATTTCTTCCACCAGATCGATAGCCCGACGACGAGCCCCGCGCGTGCGCGATCGGTAATTCTCGCGATGGCCTGCATCGAGCCGCGGTCGTTGAAGATACGGACGACGTCGCCGTCCTCAATGCCGCGCGCATCGGCATCGGCCGGGTGCATGTCGAGGTGCGGCTGGCCTTCCGTGCTGCGCAGACTCTCCACGTTCACGAACGTACTGTTAAGGAAGTGCCTGGCCGGCGGCGAAATCATCGCGAGCGGGTAGCGGGCGGCGAGTTCAGGCGCGGCCTCCGCCGATTCGAATGGCGGCAGGTAATCGGGCACCGGATCCATGCCCATCTGCTCGAGGCGCGCGCTGTAGAACTCGCACTTGCCTGACGGCGTACGGAAGCCACCATTCGCGAAAGGCGCGTCGGCCACCTTGAGCTTCAGCCAGCCGGCACGCTTCAACGTATCCCAGTCGCTGCCGAGCGCCGGGTCATCCCAGCGGAGCGCCGCCTGCGCGACCTCTTCGTCGGTGTGATAAAGCGCAGGCTCGTCCAGCCCCATGCTGCGTGCGATGCCGCGAAAGATTTCGGTGTTCGGCCGCGCGTCGCCGACCGGCGGAATCGCCGGCAGATTCGCCATCACGTAGGTATGGCCGTACGACTTGTGAACGTCGAGATGCTCGAGTTGCGTCGTGGCCGGCAACACAATGTCGGCGAAATCAACGGTATCTGTCTTGAAGTGTTCGAGAACGACCGTAAACAAATCTCCGCGAGCGAAGCCTGCAGCCACCTTCGACGAATCGGGCGCGACCGCGACCGGATTCGAGTTGTAGACAACGATCGCTTCCACCTTCGGCCCGAACGTCGAATCGCCGGGATGCAGCAGCGCGTCGCCGATCGCGTTCATGTTGATGAGGCGCGGCAGCTTGTGCGGCCAGCCAGGTATCAGATCGGGACGCAGCAGCGCCGCCTGATCGACCGGGGCGGATTCCGACGACGACAGCAGCAACCCGCCGGCACGGTCACGCCACGCGCCCGTCAGCGCAGGCAGGCTCGCAATCGCCCGCACGGCGTTGCCGCCGCCGCGTACGCGCTGCATGCCATAGTTGAGGCGAATCGAGGCCTTGCGGGTCGCGCCATAGCGGCGCGCGAGTTCTATCAGTTCCGACACGTCAATGCCGCAGATCTGCGCGACGCGCTCCGGCGGATAGGACAGGGCGCGCGCCTTCAGCGCGTCGAAGCCGAGCGTATGGCGCGCGATGTAGTCGTGATCGAGCAGATCTTCGGTCATCAGCACATGCATCATGCCGAGCGCGAACGCGCCGTCGGTGCCCGGTTTCAAGGCGATGTGCTGGTGGCATTTCTCTGCCGTCAGCGAGCGGTAGGGGTCGATGGCGACCAAGCGCGCACCGCGACGCTTGGCTTCCTGTGCGCGGGTCCAGAAGTGCAGGCTCGAAGCGATCGGATTAGCGCCCCAGATCAGGATCAGCTCGCTTTCCTCGAAATGCTCGAGATGCATGCCGACGCTGCCGCCATACGTATAACGCAGCCCCGCCGCACCGGCCGCGGCGCAGATTGTCCGCTCGAGCCGGGACGCACCGAGCGTGTGGAAGAATCGCTGTGCAATGCCTTCACCCTGCACGAGCCCCATCGTTCCGGCATAGCTGTACGGCACGATCGCCTCCGGCGCGCGCGCGGCGATTTCACCCAGGCGACGACCGATCTCGTCGAACGCCTCGCTCCAGCTGATCGGCACGAAGCGCCCTTCCCCCTTCTCACCGACGCGCTTGAGCGGGACGGTCAGGCGATCGGGATGATGAACGCGGTCGGCATAGCGGCTGACTTTCGTACACAACACGCCTTGCGTGGGCGGATGGTCTGGGTCGCCGGTGACTTTGATCGCCTTGCCGTTTTCGACGGTCACGCGCATTGCGCAGGTGTCCGGACAATCGTGCGGGCAGACGGCCCGAGCTATCTGAGTGGCGGCGTTCATCATTCTGGATCCAGCAGGGACGGAGATTCGCAAATTTTACGTGGACGAGCCGAATAAGACGTCATTTCGTGCGAATTTCCCGCGTTGTTGGCGAGAAGGCGGTGATGGGATGGGACACATCGACTTGGCCCGGCTTCGAACTGCCGCTACCACGATATTGACGGGGGAGCTAGCGCGGGAAAAGGCACCGGTTGGCGGCTTCGCCAAGGATGAAATGAATCGACCCTTTCGCCGGAGATGCAGGTCAGTAAGCCGGTGAATGACTAAGGATGGCGGTATGTCGCTGATCCGTGATTGCGGCTTGAGCGACAAATGGAGGGAGTCGGATGCTCGCCGAGGCGCACCCGGAGTACAGCAAGCGAGTTGCGTTGAGATTCGACCTGGCTGGCTCCTGTCGTGGCTACCGAGATGACGGTCGCTGCGGGATTCGGGTACTCGGCTGATCGTGGAC
>NZ_JBQEON010000043.1:0-60946 GCF_052045245.1 Burkholderia sp. 22313 | reverse complement strand
AGAGTCAAGTGCAACGTTTTGCTAACCCCTCGGCTGCCAGTTCCATGGCCATGGCTTCCTCGGGCGTTTTCCAACCGAGCGTCTGGCGAGGACGTCCATTGAGCAGCTTGGCGATATCGTTCAATTGCGTCTGCGTGACGCCCGAGAGGTCCATGCCCTTTGGCAAGAACTGGCGTAGCAGGCCGTTTGTGTTCTCGTTGCTGCCGCGCTGCCACGGAGCGTATGGATCCGCGAACCAGATATCGAGGTTCAGTCGCTCGGCAAGCTCGACATGACAGGTCATCTCCGATCCACGGTCGTACGTCAGGCTCTCACGCAGGAAGGCCGGCACCTTCTTCATCTGGCGCGTGAAGCCCTCGAGTGCGTCTTGGGCGGTACAGCCGTCCATGCGGCACAGCACGACGAACCGTGTTTTACGCTCGACCAGCGTTCCAACGCAGGATCGATTGAACGCGCCTTTGACGAGGTCGCCCTCCCAATGTCCCGGCCATTGCCGCGTTTCAATCTGCTCAGGCCGATGAATGATGCGCAATTCATCCGGCACGAAGCTCTTGCGCGCAAGGGTTCGACGGGTGGTGCCGCGCGCAGGCTTCTCTTGGCGAAGCGCCTCGATCATCGCCTGCTTGAGTCCACCTCGGGGATGGGTATAGATCGCGGCGTAAATCGTTTCGTGGCTGACGCGCTGGTCAGGATTGTCTGGATGCATGTCGCGGAGTCTGGCAGCAATTTGCTGCGGCGACCAGCGTCGATAGACCAGTTGATGATGCACATGCCAGTACAGCGTACTGCCTTCGCTCAACTTACGACGCCGTACGCAGCGCCGACGGCGAAGCCGATAGGACGAGGCCGCCTGGGTTGCTTCGTAGCGCGGCGTTGCCGCATTCCGATTACGAGCCAGTTCGCGAGAAACCGTCGAAGCGCTGCGCCCCAATCGCCGTGCGATCTCTCGCATGCTGGTTCCCCGCTGACGTTCGATCATGATTGCCGCGCGGTCCTCCGCGCTCAGATGCTGGTACTTCTTCATCACAACACCTTACTTGATTCAAGGTGTTGCACTTGGAACTAGAGATTAAGCTTTTCCGGGAGCGTACTTTTCATTTAGGCACGCCGTCAAATCCGATATTGCCAATGATATTCAAACATGGAAAATACAACACATCTGCGACTCAAAGACGGTGCGGGAGGTTACACAAAACCGTCAGCGCGATTTCAATCGTGCTCGTTGACCGCACTCTTTCACGCGATGCCGGCCAAATTTATTTTTATCGCGCAAACGTTTCAAAAAAGGCTGCCGGCTGCTTTGTATGACAAATCAAGAGCGTCGCACCTGGCACCGCCGCACCGGATCGCGTCAGGCATTCGGTCGCCGCAGAATGCAATTTCGTCGTTTCAAACGATTTTATGAATATTTTAAACGAAATCCAATTCCATCAAGCAGACAATAGCGATCCGAATTACAAAACAACACCCGATCGCACGATATTTAACAATCTTTCCAGATAGTTAACCTATAAAGTTATTTTCGACGGACTTCCCTCGGAGCCGTCGAATTCGTGCCTTCAAAAACCACCGAATCTCCCCGGTTCGGTGGTTTCTTTTTTAACGGCGTTATTTCATCCGCCATTAACCCGCAACCACCCGAATGCCGGCAAGCGACGCGCGACGCGCCCTTACCCGGCCGTCGCGCCGATCAGGTTCGCGAGCAGCACGTCGTATTCGGCGACAAGTGCCGGGTTCGCCGACGTATAGCGGCCGAGCATCTCGCGCTGGCGCCGCGTGTATCCTTCCCAGTCGTCGTCGTGCATGTGCAGCGCGCGCAGTAGCGCGTCCGCCCCCTTCTGCACGTCGTTGTCCGGATAGTAATAGCCGAGATCCGGCGCGAGGCTCGCGTTGTGCACCAGCGGATAACCTTGCCAGCACACGTCGAAATAGAAGTAGTTGAGCGGGTTCGACCATTGGTGCGACACGACGACGTCGGTCAGGTCGGCCAGGAACAGCGGCGTGTCGAACCGCCCGACGAAGCTCGCCTTGCCCGCGCGCACGATGTCCAGGTAGTTCATCAGCATCACGAACTCGGGGCTGTCGTGCGCGAGGCGGTCGGCATTCGTCACGTGCGTGAAGCAGATCGCATCGGGGTCGCGGCGATACGCTTCGTCGATGATCAGCATCGGGTACACGCAGAACTTCACGACGTTGTGGTTCGGCTCCATCACCGTGAGCCGCTTGCCCGGCTCGCTGCGCGGCCGGTATTCGCCGCGCTCGGGAAGCGAGGCCGCGCGCGCGCTCAGGAACATCGGATCCCACACGAACGGCACGACGCGCCCCGGACATCGGCGCAGCGACTGCAGGAACGGCAGCGACGACGGCGCGATCTGCGGAATCGCCCACACCTCGTCGTAGCCGCGGTTGATGAACAGCGAATCCCACATCCGGCGGCCGAACAGCATCGATTCCATCGCGTTGATGTACTCGACGCCGCAGCAATAGCTGACGATCTTCGCGCCCCGCGCCTTCAGGTACGCCGTCTGCACACCGTCGATCTGGCCGCCGAGTTCGATCACCACGTCGAGCGCATCCTTCATGTCGGCAAACGCGCGCGTGTCGAACACGGTGCGATCCCACGGCAGCGCATCGGTGAGCGGCACGTCGGTCGTGTTGACCAGCGTCACGCGGTAGCCGTGCGGCGACGCCATCAGCAGCTTCGCGAGAAACAGCGCGTTCTGCTTGATGCCGTTGATCCACAGGCTTTCGTCGGGCGTGCGCAGGCCGATCGTGATGCCGATGCGCAGGCCGTTCAGGACAGGAGACGTCATCGTCGGCGGGATGGGAGAGTGAATGGACGCAGTGTAGCGCGGCCGCGCCCAAGGCAGGCAACTCCGCGAAAGCGGCCAGTCTAGAGGACTTCGGGTCACCTGACTGTCATGTATGGTCAGGGGCCGAACACCTGCTTACTCAGAGCCCTTCATGCGATTGTTACGGCTAGCGAACGCCGGATTCAACCACTTGCGCAAAAAACGTGTTCCTCGATCGGAGCAACTCGGGTTCGGCGTGGTCGTCGATCCGGCCGTCGGAGATGACGATCACCGCATCCACCTTCGCCATCGTGCTTGGCCGGTGCGTGATCATGACGATTGTCTTGCCTGAAAAGACCTCGAAAATCCTGTCGAGCACGAACTGCTCGGTGACGAGATCCAGCGACGACGTTCCCTCGTCGATGAGCACGATATCCGGCGCGCGCAGAAACAACCTCGCCAAAGCAAGCCTCTGCCTTTGGCCGCCCGAGAGTGTGGCACCGCGATCGCCGAGCATCGTGTCGAGCCCCTCCGGCAGTTGAGCAAGCAGATCATTCAACCCGGCGTATTCGAGTGCGGTGGTCAGGTCCACGTCGGATGCGTCCGGACACGCGATCTGCAAATTGAAGCGCAGCGTGTCCTTGAACAGGAACACGTCCTGTGAAACGCAACCGACGCGTTGGCTCAACGTCTGCCCATCGATGCACCCAATGTCCTCTCCAAATATCCGGATCGCCCCCTCGTCCGGGACAAGCTGCCTCGTAAGCGCCTTGACAAGCGTACTCTTCCCTGCACCGCTTGGTCCAGTGATGGCGACTCGTGTTCCTGAATCGATAGTGAAACCAATATCATGCAGGGATTGTCGGTTCGCTCCCGGGTAAGTCACGCAAACGCGCTCGAATTCGATTGCGGGTGCAGCAGATTTGGCCGGCGGCGTCGGGTTGAACCGGGACCACGGCGCAGTGGTAGTGGACAGCTTATCGAGGAATCGCCGGAACGTGGTCAGCGATTGTGTGATTTCCGTAAACATATTGCCGAGGACTTCGATCGGCGAAAGTAGCGTCACGGTGTACGCCGCAACCAGGACAAAATCTCCGATCGAACGCGCTCCGGTTGCGACTTCATGCAGAGCCATCAGGAATGTTATGCCAAACAGACCGATGAACAAGCAAGCGTTAATGAACTGCATACGCAAGCTGATTTGCCAATAGTGGCCTTGCGTATGCCGATCTTCGTCGAGCACCCTTTGGTAGCGGAAGAGCAAGAATTGATACCCGTTGAACTGGCGCGCCACCTGAATGTTCGCGATCGAATCCGTCAACGTCCCAAAGGATCTTCTGCCTGCATCCATGCAACGCGACTTCAGTTTGACCAACCGCCTGCCGTGGGTCATGTTATTCGTCACGAAGAGAGCAACATAGATCGCTATCGTCCCGGCAACCAGCAAATCACGATTGGAAGCCAGGACCACGACCGCAATGCAGACCTGGACAATCGGAGAGATAAGCGACGTGGAGAGATTGCGGATAATAAGGTATAGATCATTCGAAGCCTGGCTTATCTCCTGGGTCAGTTCTCCTGAATTCTTTTCGACGAAGAAACTTTCCGGTTGTCCGCAAAGGTAGTTGAAGTAATCGGCGAGCAGCGAGCGGTTTGCACGAAGGCGAAGCATGCTCTGAAGATAACGGTCGACGGTGCCCAGAAGCTTGGGCATCGCGATGGTGATCAGGTAACCCGCCGCGAGATAGATGATGTAAGCGGGCATCCGGCGATCCGCCGCGAGCAGGCTGTCGGTCAATCTCGCCAGGAAGACTGGTGACATCGCCATTGATGCAGCGGCTGACAGCGTGCAGAACAGGATTGCAACGATGAAATAACGCTCCCGGCGCTGCAGATGACGCCCGACTTCAGAATAGATTCCGATCCAACGCTTCATGGTCTGGTTAGCCTTGCAGATTGATGTTCGATCGATCGAATATGCGCTTCAATCTTGTACAGGTTGACGATGTGCTTGAAACTCTCGTTCAATGCAACTCGGCAGTTCTGCCGCACTTCTGCAAGCAACACGCGTCGGTCGATATGCAGCAGCGGCACAAAGTCTGAACGGTCGATCAGATCCAGAAGATTCGCTTCGGATTGAGACAGGAGTTCAAACAAATGCGCTGACGACGCGCGCTTCGTCCGCCGCCATGCAAACGACTTCCCGGACCGTCTGTAAATGGATTCGCGCAGCGTGACACGGTCATGTGTCTCCGTGAACATATCCTCGACGGGTATTTCGATCACGTGTCCGATGACGTTCTGCAGCAGCAACGGTGCCAGCATGAGGGGGCCGGTGCGAGGGACGCTTACTGACTGCAGCGCCTGCAGGATGGCCGAGAGATGGCTGAATTTCGCGGCGCGGGAATCCAGATCCCGAATCAGATAGTGACCAGATCGGCGTGACGACCGCTGTCTCCGCCTCGGCAGCCAGGCCGGCAACGAACCGGCAAGGAATTGCAGCCCAACCAGGCAGCGAACATTGTCGCACACGATTTCAACACCGCGCCGCCCCTTCAACCTGGACAATTTCCGTACGGTTCCAATGTACTCAAGTACCCGGCCCGCCTGCAACGCAGCGAGACACGAATTGCTCCCGGGGTTCTGGACGAATACGTGGTCCCCGCCATGCCCTGTCACGAGAAGTGACGTGTCATCGATCGACAGGTCGGAACGGGCTGAGGTGCAGGATCGGAAAATCGGTACATCGTGAGGAGATGAGGACCGGCCTTCGGCGGAAATCGTGAACGCCTGGCTGTAATCCTCTCGCTCGGGTACAAGACGTTGAATCTCGCAGCCGAGATCCAGCGCTACGGCGGACGCGTCCCGATACTCGCTGTCCCTCGCGTCGGGATCCGATTCGCTATGCAGTACGAGGGGCCTTGTGCCGTTCGCGAGCAGCGTCCAAAGCAAGGTGCTCGAGTCCAGTCCACCCGAGAACATCAACACAGTCGAGTCAAAAGGCTGCGTAAATGCGGCGAGAGTATCGCGCAGCGTATCGACGATATCGCCATTCGGAACGATCGGCCGATTGACGAACGTCGCACCGATGATGCCGGATTTCGACATCCTGATGCATTCACCGAGCATGACCTCGTTTATGTTCTCGAACGACGTGTGTCCATCGAATTTTTGCAGATGCGCGATGAAATCGTGGCAGTAGCCGAAATCGATCCGCTGCTTTGCGAACCCGCCACGCAAAGCTACGAGGACAGCCAGTTCGCTACAGGTGAGCATCATGCCGTCCGACTCGGTGTAGAAGATGTCTGTAGCGCGATACAGGCTTCTGACCACCTCCAGCGTGTCCGCGCCCAACAGGATCGACGTGAAATAGCCGATCGAATTCGATAGACGAGCACGTCTCTCTGCTGGTGGCCGGGCCCGACAGGTCGGCCACTCATATGCCATACCCTCGAAGAATTCGATGAAATTCCCCCACTTCGAAACCGTCCACCGTTCCGAACATCGAACAACGAATTTTCCGTGGCGATGAGTCGTCAGTCGATTTCTTCCCGTCCATTCATCGATGAGGAATTTCAAGTGCTTCGCGATGCCTTCCGGATAAGCGATGAACATCAAACCTCCAGGACGACCGCCAGGTTCTTTCGCAAATCGGCAGCGTCGTTCACGACAGTTCCGGCGACTTCGACCCATGCATGGCTGAAGAAGGGGCGCGTTCTTACCCCGACGACCAGATTCACATCGGGTATTTTTCGCCTCAGGAGAAGCGTCAGCGCAAGCGAATAGGTCAGGCATCGATTACCGCTGACGTCGCAGGCGAACACTCGGTTCAGACTGGCCATGGCGGTCTGCACGGTTTCGTCGACGTCCACGGCTCCGGATACCATTCTTGCCGGCCATTTCTCGATCGACGCGATCCGCCTGAATCCACCGAATTTGATCATGAGCGTCGCCCGATACAGAGCAACGAGCGATGCGCCGGTTCCCCAAAAGGTGGCTGGCACCTGGCGCGTCAAAGGCATCATCCAGCGTTGCTCCACATAGCTCTGCGGCTGCAAGCGGGTCGGAGGCATATCTGCGCGGTCGCGCGACTCTTCCAGCACGCCCATTATCCGCAGTGCATCGTGCAAGCCGGTCTCCCCATACCCCGCCATAGGCTGGTACAGGGCAGCCACGGCTTCCCGTGACACGCCCTTGATCAGATGGAACCGGTTGTCGTTGGTGGTGAGAATGATCAGGTCATCCTCGTAACAGGCCAGTCTCGCGTGCCGACTCAGTGCATAAGGCATTCAGCCATCCCGTGCATCGCTTGTGATTCAATCCCGGACCGAAAAAGGACGGCGGCTCACGATTGGAGCCAGCCGCCCTTCTTTTCGATCAGCCGTAGTAGCCCGAATCCATGATCTGCCAATCATGAATATTCATCGGCCGGTTGAAGTATTCGGCGATGCTGCCGTCTCCCCCCATGGTCAGCTTGCTGGCGTCCTGCTTCAGCGTAATAACGTCGACAGACCCGACGCGCGTGGTTTCGAACAATTCGTTGGTCGAGCTCTTTCCCATAGTATTCCTCAATAAATTTATCAAATGAACATATGAACCCTTCAAGAATGCGCATCACCATAAAAACGAATGATTCGCATTCGCATTCGAATGTATGAATGCCCGTTCCGTGTGTCAAGCCGATTGACATGTGCCCCGAGGGAATTTTTCGCGTGAAGCATGCCTCGCCATTACATACGGAGCCGACGAAAGCCATGCATTACCGACTACTCGAAGCCGCACTGGGCTTGAACTCTCAGTGGTTCTGGGGGGCGCTGCCGCATGAACCGACTGAGCGCACAGTTGCGCTGACGCTCACATGCAGCAGCAAGACGGCCTGCTTCATTAATTGTTAAAAATTATGAACTCCGCATAGAGTTCCTTTTTTTCAGACAGTGCCGCTGTATCACAGCGTCGACGGCAACGAGCCTGAAGGTCTGCGGCGCGGAGAAAGGGGGAATCAACACGGCCATTCGAAGCACCTTGCCTGATGCAAGGTGCGGTCGAGGCTCGATACGAAAACGAGCGTGTTAACGGCAACGCTCGCGACTGGTCAGAACCCTGTCGACGACGCGACGCTGACCGAATTGCTCGATCAAACTCCCGTCGACGAGCAAGTACATATTGTCGGCGGGGTGTAGCTCAAGATTCCAAGCCGCCCCCCCATCCCGGCGCTCAGGCGTCCGCCATCACCAGCAACTGCGCACCGTCCGCGACCTGGTCGCCGACGCCGTACAGCACTTCCGCGACGACGCCCACGCCCGGCGCGCCGATCGTGTGTTCCATCTTCATCGCTTCCATCACGATCAGCGGCGTGCCGGCCTCGACCTTCTGGCCCGGCTCCACCAGCACCGCGATCACCTTGCCCGGCATCGGCGCGGTCAGCCGGCCGCCGCCATGCTCGGCATCGCCGGCGTGCGCGAGCACGTTGCGCCATTCGAACGTCTCGGCGACACCCTGCGTGAACACGTGGAAGCTGTCGCCGTCCGCATACACGCGGCCGCTGCTGCGCACGCCGCCGAGCGTCACGTCGAAATCGAGCGGCGTCGCCCCGCGCGTCCATGCAAACGGCTGCGCGGCCGCGTCGCCCGCGGCGATGCGCGCGCTGCCGCCAGCGTCTTCGTAGGTCACCGTCACATCCGTTTCGCGCTCGGGCGCATGCCATTCGAGCGTGCGGCGATAACCGCCGTTCAGCCGCCAGTCCGGCAGCGAATGCCACGGCGACGCGCCTGCCTGCGCAGCCGCGCCGCGCTCGCGCGCGAGCAAGGCCGCGCAGGCCAGCGCGAGCGTCGCGCGCGGCGGCTGTTGCGGCGCGAACAGCGCATCGTGGTTGCGCTCGATCAGGCCCGTGTCGAGATCGGCGGTCGCGAATGGTGCGCACGCAACGATCCGCTGCAGGAACGCGGCATTCGTATACAGGCCGACCACTTCACAGGCCCGCAGCGCGCGCAGCATCCGGCCGAGCGCTTCCGCGCGGTCCGCGCCGTGCACGATCAGCTTCGCGATCATCGGATCGTAGAACGGCGTGATCGCATCGCCTTCGCGCACGCCGCTGTCGACGCGCACCGGCGCGCCGATCGCGAATTCGACGCCGTCCGGCAGCCGCAGGTGTTTCAGCGTGCCGGTCGACGGCAGGAAGCCGCGCGCCGGGTTCTCCGCATACAGGCGCGCCTCGATCGCATGGCCCTGCACGCGCAGTTCCTCCTGCTTCAATGGCAGCGGCTCGCCCGCTGCGACGCGCAGTTGCCATTCGACGAGATCGAGACCCGTGACCATTTCGGTGACCGGATGCTCGACCTGCAGGCGCGTGTTCATTTCCATGAAGTAGAACGCTTCGCCCGTCATGATGAATTCGACGGTGCCCGCACCGACGTAATTCACCGCACGCGCCGCCGCGACGGCCGCCTCGCCCATCGCGCGGCGCACGTCGTCGTGCAGGCCGGGCGCCGGCGCTTCCTCGAGCACCTTCTGGTGACGGCGCTGCACCGAGCAGTCGCGATCGAACAGGTACACGGTGTTGCCGTGGGTGTCGCCGAACACCTGGACTTCGACGTGGCGCGGGCGCGTCAGGTATTTCTCGATCAGCACGCGGTCATTGCCGAAGCTGCTCGCGGCCTCGCGCTGGCACGACGCGAGCGCCGCCGGGAAATCGGCGGAGCGCTCGACCACGCGCATTCCCTTGCCGCCGCCGCCCGCGCTCGCCTTCAGCAGCACCGGATAACCGATCTCGTCGGCTTCGCGATGCAGGTTGGCCGGGTCCTGATCGTCACCGTGATAGCCGGGCACGAGCGGCACCGCGGCCGCATGCATCAGCGCCTTCGCGGCCGCCTTCGAGCCCATCGCCGCGATCGCGTCGACCGGCGGCCCGATGAACGCGATGCCGGCCGCTTCGCACGCGTGCGCGAAATCCTCGTTCTCCGACAGGAAGCCGTAGCCCGGGTGAATGGCCTGCGCGCCGGTCGCGCGCGCGGCTTCGATGATGCGCTCGATGCGCAGGTAGCTGTCGGCGGCCGCCGAGCCGCCGATGTGCACGGCTTCGTCGCACGCGGCGACGTGCTTCGCGTTCGCGTCCGCGTCGGAATAGACGGCGACGCTCGCGATCCCGAGACGTTTGCACGTCGCGGCGACGCGGCAGGCGATTTCGCCGCGATTGGCGATCAGAATCTTGTCGAACATGGCTTCGGTGTCATCCGGAAAGTGAGTGGCACGCCGTCATTCACGCCACGCAGGCGTGCGTTTTTCGAGGAACGACGCGATCCCTTCGCGCGCTTCCGCGCCGGCGCGGGTCCGCGCGATCCAGTCGGCGGTCTGCTCGATCAGCGTCGCGTCGAGCGGCCGGCCGGCCACGTCGGCGACGAGCCGCTTGCACGCGCGCACCGCATCGGGGCCGTTCGCCACCAGCGCCGCAGCCAGCTTCGCGACGGTTTCGTCGAGCGCCTCCGCCGGCACCGCGTCGTGAATGAAGCCGAGCGACGCGGCGCGCGCGCTGTCGAACACTTCGGCCGTCGTGAAGTAGCGGCGCGCCGCGCGCTCGCCCATCGCGCGCACGACGTACGGCGCGATCGTCGCGGGAATCAGCCCGAGCCGCGCTTCGGACAGGCAGAACTTCGCGCCGTCGACGGCAATCGCGATGTCGGCCGCAGCCACCAGCCCCACGCCGCCCGCATACGCGTCGCCGTGCACGCGCGCGATCACCGGCTTGCCGCAACGATGGATCGCCTCGAGCATCCGCGCGAGCTTGCGCGCGTCGGCGCGGTTCTCGTCATCCGAGTAACCGGCCATCTTCTTCATCCAGTTCAGGTCCGCGCCCGCGCAGAACGCCGGGCCTTCGGCCGCGAGCACGACCGCGCGCACGCCTTCGTGCGCGTCGAGCCATTCGAACGCCGTGGTCAGCTCGGCGATCGTCGTCTCGTTGAACGCATTGCGCACGTCGGGCCGCGCGAGCGTGACGGTCGCCACGCGGCCGGCTTCGCTTACCTTGATCGTTTCGTGTCGCATCGGTGATGTCTCCCCGGCCGTTACATGCGGAACACGCCGAAGCGCGTGTCGTCGATCGGTGCGTTCATCGACGCGGCGAGGCCGAGCCCCAGCACGTCGCGCGTCTGCGCGGGGTCGATCACGCCGTCGTCCCACAAGCGCGCGCTCGCGTAGTACGGATGCCCCTGGCGCTCGTACTGGTCGCGAATCGGCTGCTTGAACGCGTCTTCCTCCTCGGCCGACCAGGCGCCGCCCTTCGCCTCGATGCCGTCGCGGCGCACGGTCGCGAGCACCGATGCGGCCTGCTCGCCGCCCATCACGGAGATCCGTGCATTCGGCCACATCCACAGGAAACGCGGATCGAATGCGCGGCCGCACATCCCGTAGTTGCCGGCACCGAACGAGCCGCCGATGATCACCGTGAACTTCGGCACCTTGGCGTTCGACACGGCCGTCACCATCTTCGCGCCATGACGTGCGATGCCTTCGTTCTCGTACTTGCGGCCGACCATGAAGCCCGTGATGTTCTGCAGGAACACGAGCGGGATCTTGCGCTGGCAGCACAGCTCGATGAAATGTGCGCCCTTCACGGCCGATTCGGAGAACAGGATGCCGTTGTTCGCGACGATCCCGACCGGATGGCCCCAGATGTGCGCGAAGCCCGTGACGAGCGTCGTGCCGAAGCGCGCCTTGAATTCGTCGAACTCCGAATCGTCGACGATGCGCGCGATCACTTCGCGCACGTCGAACGGCTTGCGCGTGTCGACCGGAATCACGCCGTACAGGCTGTTCGTGTCGTAGCGCGGCGGCTTCGGTTCGCGCAGCGCGACCGGCGACGCGATCTTCGGCGCCAGGTGGCCGACGATGTTGCGCGCGATGGACAGCGCATGCGAATCGTTCTGCGCGAGATGGTCGACCACGCCGGACAGGCGCGTATGCACGTCGCCGCCGCCGAGATCCTCGGCGCTCACTTCCTCGCCGGTCGCGGCCTTCACGAGCGGCGGGCCGCCGAGGAAAATCGTGCCCTGGTTCTTCACGATGATCGACTCGTCGCTCATCGCCGGCACATACGCACCGCCCGCCGTGCACGAACCCATCACGACCGCGATCTGCGCGATCCCCGCGGCCGACATCGTCGCCTGGTTGAAGAAGATGCGGCCGAAGTGGTCGCGATCGGGAAACACGTCGTCCTGGTTCGGCAGGTTCGCGCCGCCCGAATCGACGAGGTACACGCACGGCAACCGGTTTTCCGCGGCGATCTCCTGCGCGCGCAGGTGCTTCTTCACGGTCATCGGGTAGTAGGTGCCGCCCTTGACCGTCGCGTCGTTGCACACGATCACGCACTCGCGGCCCGCGATCCGGCCAATCCCGGTGATCACGCCCGCGCCCGGCGCGTCGTCGTTGTACATGCCGTTCGCCGCGAGCTGCGACAGCTCGAGGAACGGCGCGCCGGGATCGAGCAATTGCGCGATCCGGTCGCGCGGCAGCAGCTTGCCGCGCGACAGGTGCTTGTCGCGCGCGGCCGGGCCGCCGCCTTGCGCGAGCTGTTCGATCTTCGCGCGCAGGTCGGCGACGACCGCCTCCAGCGCCGCGGCGTTCGCGCGGAATTCTTCCGAACGCGGGTTCAGTTTCGATTCGATGATCGGCATCGACGGGGCTCCGTTCGCGTGACGTGGGGCGTTACATCGTTTCCGCGAACAGCTCGCGGCCGATCAGCATCCGGCGAATCTCGCTCGTGCCGGCGCCGATCTCGTACAGCTTCGCATCGCGCCACAGGCGCCCGACCGGGTATTCGTTGATGTAGCCGTTGCCGCCGAGGATCTGGATCGCCTCGCCGGCCATCCACGTCGCCTTCTCGGCCGTGTAGAGAATCACGCCCGCGCAGTCCTTGCGGACCTGGCGAATATGGTCGCTGCCCGCCGAGTCGAGATGGCGGCCCACTGCATACAGGTACGCGCGGCACGCCTGGAACGTGGTGTACATGTCGGCGACCTTGCCCTGGATCAGCTGGAATTCGCCGATCGACTGGCCGAACTGCTTGCGGTCGTGGATATACGGCACCACCGCGTCGAGACACGCGGCCATGATGCCCGTCGGGCCGCCCGACAGCACCGCGCGCTCGTAGTCGAGGCCGCTCATCAGCACCTTCACGCCGCCGTTGAGCTGGCCGAGGATGTTCTCTTCCGGCACCTCGACGTCCTGGAACACGAGCTCGCCCGTATGCGACCCGCGCATGCCGAGCTTGTCGAGCTTCTGCGCGACCGAGAAGCCTTTCATGCCCTTCTCGACGATGAACGCGGTGATGCCGCGCGAATTCGCCGCGACGTCCGTCTTCGCGTAGACGACGAGCGTGTCGCAATCCGGGCCGTTGGTGATCCACATCTTCGTGCCGTTGAGCACGTAGCGGTCGCCGCGCTTGTCCGCACGCAGCTTCATGCTGACGACGTCGGAGCCGGCGTTCGGCTCGCTCATCGCGAGCGCGCCGATGTGTTCGCCCGACACGAGCTTCGGCAGGTACTTCTGCTTCTGCGCGTCGGTGCCGTTGCGGTGGATCTGGTTCACGCACAGGTTCGAGTGCGCGCCGTACGACAGGCCGATCGACGCCGACGCGCGCGAGATTTCCTCCATCGCGACCATGTGCGCGGTGTAGCCCATGTTCGCGCCGCCGTATTCCTCGGAGACGGTCATGCCGAGCACGCCGAGATCGCCGAACTTCTTCCACAGATCCATCGGGAACTGGTCGGTACGGTCGACTTCCGCCGCGCGCGGCGTGATTTCCTTCGCCGCAAACGTCGCGACGGCGTCGCGCAGCATCTCGATGTCTTCACCGAGCATGAATTGCACGCCGGGCAGGTTGATCATGTCTCCTCCGTGTTCCAGAAAGTGGGGCGCATGCGCCGATTTCTGAGTTTCGCTCAAATCGGTTCAATGCGTCGATTCATTAAGCCAATACAGCGGAAATTTTGCACAGTTTCGCGCCTCGTCCGGCCTGGCGTCAATAGTTTTTTGAGTGACACTCAGATATCATTGCACCATGACAGCCGCTACCGCCGATACCATGACCGCCACCGCCAAAGCCGATCGCGCCGACTCGTCGCGCGCACCCGCCGGGCGCAAGTCCCAGCAGCGCGTGCAGGACATCCTGCGCGCCGGTCGTGACGTGTTCGCCGAAAAGGGTTACGAGCATGCGACGGCCGCCGAGATCGCGCAGCGCGTCGGCGTGTCGGAGGCGACGGTGTTCAGCTATTTCCGCGGCAAGCGCGAACTCTGCGCACGCGTGATCGCCGACTGGTACGACGAAATCATTGCCGCGTTCGAACACGGGATGCCGCTGGAAGCGTCGGTGCAGCAGCAGTTCGCGTTCATCGTGCGCACGCACTTGCGGCTGATGCTGGTGAACGGCACGGGGCTGTGCGCGCTGGTGCTGTCGGAAGGCCGGGCGAAGCAGCACGCGCTGAGCGACGAGCTCACCGCGCTGCAGCGCCGCTATACGGCGCCGCTGATGGACGTGCTCGCACGCGGCCAGGCGGCCGGACAGGTGCGCCGCGACATGCCGCTGAGCCTGCTGCGCTCGATGGTGTTCGGGCCGATCGAGCACGTGCTGTGGGATGCGATCCTCGGGCACCGCAAGCTCGATACGGAAACGACGGCCACGCAGCTGATCGACATGCTGTGGGCGGCCGTGCAGCCGCCCGCGCCGGAGCAGGCGGCGCTGGTGCGCTTCAGGAACGAGGTCGCGGAAGCGGTGCGGCGGCTGGAAGGGGACGCATCAAGCGCGTGACGCGGGCAGGCGGCGCGCCCGCCGCCCTTCCTCCGTGCCGCTCACGGCTCGGGACCGCTACGCATCCTCGCCGATCCGCAGCGGCGCGCGGCTCTGCTCGTTGTTCAAATGGACGAACTTGCGCAACAGCCGCATCAGCGCCTGCGCATCCTCCTCCCCCATCCCGTCGAACAGCCCCGCACGCAGTTCCTTCACCGACGGAATCAGGTGCGTGAGCAACTCGACGCCCGCCGGCGTCAGCAGCAGGCGCCGCTGACGCCGCGGCAGCACTTCGCGGACGATCAATCCTTTCGCTTCGAGCCGGACCGCGAGATCGGCCGTGGTCGACGTATCGAGCGCCACCCGCTGCGCGAGCGTCACCTGATCGAGCCCCGGATTCTCGTAGAGCATCCGCAGCACCGCGTACTGCACGGGCGTCACGTCCCGGCCCAGCTTCTCGTAGAACATCGCGACCGCGATCTGGTGTGCGCGCCGGATCAGGTGTCCGGGTTCGTCGTACAGATCGAGCGGGAAAGCCGGCGCGTCGGCGGGATTCTTTTTTTCCATGGATGAGTCGATGACAGAGGCGGCACGCGCCGGTTGCGCGCGCCGACGGCATGGCGCTGCCTCGCGCCATTTCCCGGGGAAAACCAGTATACCGCTCGCCTTGCTCCCGCCAATCTCAATGCGTACACTGAATCTCATTCAGTACACGGAATGAATAGATGCCGCGTACCGGCGGCACCGCCCCCGAAGGAGACGATGAACGTGTTTCTCAAGAACGCTTGGTACGTGGCCTGCACGCCCGATGAAATCGACGGCAAGCCGCTGGGTCGCAAGATCTGCAACGAGTCGATGGTGTTTTACCGCGCGGCGGGCGGCCAGGTCGCCGCGCTCGAGGACTTCTGCCCGCACCGCGGCGCGCCGCTGTCGCTGGGCTTCGTGCGCGACGGCGTGCTCGTGTGCGGCTATCACGGGCTGGAAATGGGCTGCAACGGCAAGGCCGCCGGCATGCCGGGCCAGCGCGTCGGCGGCTTCCCGCCGATTCGCAGCTTTCCGGCGGTCGAGCGCCACGGATTCGTGTGGGTCTGGCCGGGCGACGCGTCCGAAGCCGATCCCGCGAAGCTGCCCGTGCTGGCGTGGGCCGAGGATCCGGCCTGGGCGCACGGCGGCGGCCTGTATCACATCCGGTGCGACTACCGGCTGATGATCGACAACCTGATGGACCTCACGCACGAGACCTACGTGCATGCGAGCAGCATCGGCCAGAAGGAAATCGACGAAGCGCCGCCGAAAACGACCAGCCACGGCGACGAAGTCGTCACGAGCCGCTTCATGGAGAACGTGATGCCGCCGCCGTTCTGGCAGATGGGGTTGCGCGGCAACGGCCTCGCCGACGACGTGCCGGTCGACCGCTGGCAGATCTGCCGCTTCACGCCGCCGAGCAACGTGATGATCGAAGTGGGCGTCGCGCATGCGGGCCACGGCGGCTACGACGCGCCGGCCGACCTGAAGGCGTCGTCGATCGTGGTCGACTTCATCACGCCCGAAACCGACACCTCGATCTGGTACTTCTGGGGCATGGCGCGCAACTTCCGGCCCGACGATCGCGCGCTGACCGCCGAGATCCGCGAAGGCCAGGGCAAGATCTTCGCCGAGGATCTCGAGATGCTCGAGCGCCAGCAGCGCAACCTCGAGCAGTGGCCGGACCGCAAGCTGCTCAAGCTCAACATCGACGCCGGTGGCGTGCTGTCGCGCAAGGTGATTGACCGGCTGCTCGCCGACGAACGCACGGCGAGCCCGCAGCGGCCCGTGATTCCGGTCGCCCCGATCAAGGAGGTGTCATGAGCACGGCGACCTTGACGGTGCGCGTGGCCCGCAAGTGGCAGGAAGCGCGCGACATCTGCGGCTTCGAATTCGTCAGCGACGACGGTTCGCCGCTGCCGCGCTTCGATGCCGGCGCGCATATCGACGTGCATCTGCCCGGCGGCCTCGTGCGCCAGTACTCGCTGTGCAATCACCCGGCGCACGGCGATCGCTATCAGATCGCGGTGCTGCGCGACGCCGAGGGCCGCGGCGGGTCGCGCGCGATTCACGATGACGTCCGGCAAGGCGATACCGTGCGGATCGGCATCCCGCGCAATCAATTCCCGCTCGCGCCCGATGCGCCGCACCACCT
Organism: Burkholderia sp. 22313; assembly: GCF_052045245.1. Taxonomy (NCBI): domain Bacteria; kingdom Pseudomonadati; phylum Pseudomonadota; class Betaproteobacteria; order Burkholderiales; family Burkholderiaceae; genus Burkholderia; species Burkholderia sp. 22313. The sequence continues at coordinate 44,199 of NZ_JBQEON010000043.1, read as the reverse complement.
GCTGCTCGCGGGCGGAATCGGCGTCACGCCGATCCTCAGCATGGCGGAGCGGCTGTTCTCGTCCGGCACGCCGTTCGACCTGCACTACTGCGCGCGTTCGGCCGATCGCATGGCCTTCGTCGAGCGGATCAACGCAGCCGGGTTTCATGACCGCGCCCGCTTCCACGTCGACGACGGCGACGCCGCGCAACGCTTCGACCTGGCCGCCGTGCTCGCCGCGGCGCCGGAAGGCACGCACCTGTACGTGTGCGGTCCGCGCGGCTTCATGGATGCCGTGCTGAACGCAGCACGCGAGCGCAACTGGGACGAAGCGCGGCTGCACTACGAGTTCTTCGGCGGCGCGGCTGCGACATCCAGCGCGGATCGCGCATTCCAGGTCCGGATCGCGAGCAGCGGCCAGGTGATCGACGTGCCGCCCGCATGCACGGTGATCGCGGCGCTGGCGGCGAACGGCGTCGACGTGCTGACGTCGTGCGAGCAAGGCGTATGCGGCACGTGCGTGACTCGTGTGCTCGCAGGCGAGCCCGATCATCGCGATTCGTATCTGACCGACGAAGAAAAGGCAGCCGGCGATCAGTTCATGCCGTGCTGCTCGCGATCCCGGACCGACCTGCTGGTACTCGATCTGTAAATCGGTAAATCGGCAGCGCTGCAGACGGACCGCCCGACACGCGGCGGCCAACCACAATACTGGAGACGAACCATGGAGCAACATGCCCGACCACCGGTCAACAATCCTAAATTCCCGATCGACCGATGGTGGGTGGCCGCCCTCTCGTCCGAACTGACGGACCAACCCGTCGCGCGCACGCTGCTCGGCCGCCCCGTCGTCCTGTTCCGGCTTCCATCTGGGGAAGTCGGGGCGCTCGAGGATCGCTGCTGCCACAAGTCGTTACCGCTGTCGTGCGGCTCGCTCGAAGCGCGTGGCCTGCGCTGCGGCTATCACGGCCTGCTGTTCGACCGCGGCGGCACCTGCGTGGAGATTCCCGGCCAGGCACGGATTCCGCCGAAAGCGTGCGTGGCGTCGTATCCAGTACAGGAACAGGATGCGATCGTGTGGATCTGGATCGGCGCCGACGCGCATGCTCGACCGACCTGCGCGCCGCCGCGCTACGCGTTCCACGCGGATCCGCACTACCGGTTCGGCGGCGGGCACTACCATTACGACGCGCCGTATCAGCTGATTCACGACAACCTGATGGACCTGAGCCACCTCGGCTACGTCCACCTGAAGACGATCGGCGGCAACGCGCCGCTGCACATGGGTGCGGAAACACGCGTCAGCAGCGACGGCGACACGGTGACCCTGGTTCGCCGGATGCCGGATTCCGACCCGCCGCCGACCTACACGGCCGCCTGGCCGTTCGCGGGCCGCGTCGATCGCTGGCAGGAAATCGAATTCCACGTGTCGCACATCCGGATCTGGACCGGCGCGATGGACGCCGGCACCGGCGACCTGCTCGACCCGGCGCGCGGCGGCTTTCACATGCGCGGCTTCCACGGCATCACGCCCGAGACGCATACCACGACGCACTACTTCTGGACCGTCGCGACCAATCCGCAACACGACATCGAACGCGTCGCGCAAACCGTCATCGAACAATCGGCGGCAACCTTCGACGAGGACAAGGCCGTGATCGAGGCGCAATACCGGAATCAGCTGCGGTTTCCGGACGGCCGGCAGATCGACATTCACGTCGACGCGGGGCCCAATCGCGCGCGGCGCGTGATCGAGCGTTTGCTGCCGCAACCCGAGCCCGCGTAAACCGCACGCCGGCGCACGAATGACGCCAGCCGATCGCGGCGGGCGTTCACCTGTGTTGGCCGTCATCGCACGCATTGGCTTGTGTCCCATTCGCTATTTTCCGACTTCGATTTTGTCCCATTTAATTAGTCATACTACTTTTTATGGAGAGTCTTTGACGTGAGCGCAAATATCCGCAATACGATCGACGAATCACCGATGAGCGCGTTCCAGACGATGGCCATCACGGCCTGCGTCGTGCTGAACATGCTCGACGGCTTCGACGTGCTGGCCATCGCGTTTGCCGCGCCGCATCTGGCGGCCGAATGGAAACTGAGCGGCAAGGAAATCGGCCTGCTGCTGAGTGCCGGTCTGGCCGGCATGGGAATCGGCTCGGTGCTGATCGCGCCGCTGGCCGATCGGGTCGGCCGCCGCCGCATCATCCTGCTGTGCCTCGCCGTGATCGCGACCGGGATGCTCGCCTGCGCGGCCACGCACACCACGCTGCAACTCGCGGCCGCGCGTGCGTACACGGGGCTCGGCATCGGCGGCATGCTGGCGAGCCTGACCGTCATCAGCGGCGAGTACGCGTCGAACAAATGGCGCAGCGCCGCGATCGGCATGCAATCGACCGGCTATGCGATCGGCGCCACCGCCGGCGGCGTCATCGCCGGTTACCTGCTGTCGACGTGGGGATGGCGCAGCGTGTTCGCGTTCGGCGGCATCCTGACCTTGCTGGCGATCCCGATGGTGCTCGCGCTGCTGCCGGAATCGCTCGACTTCCTGCTGGCGCGGCGTCCGGACAACGCGTTGCCGACAATCAACCGCATCCTCGCGAGAATGAAACGCGCGCCGATCGACACGCTGCCGGCCGCGACCGCATACGCCGGCACGGCGGGCCCCGCGTCGAACTGGACAGCCGTGCTGCGCGCGCCGCTCACGCGCCGCACGATCGCGCTGTGGATCGCGTTCTTTCTCGTGATGGGCAGTTTCTATTTCGTCGTGAGCTGGACACCGAAGCTGCTGGTCCAGGCCGGGCTGTCGGCATCGCAGGGCGTGACCGGCGGCGTACTGCTCAATCTCGGCGGCATCGCGGGCGCGTCGCTCTTCAGCCTGCTGTCGACGCGGTTCGGCCTGCGCAACCTGCTGGGTGCGACGTTGCTGCTCGGTGGCGCATTGATGGCCGTGTTCGGCGCGAACACGGGCTCGCTCGGCATCGGGATGACGGTCGGAGTATTGCTCGGCGCCGTGATCAATGCGTGCGTGGCCGGCATGTACGCGCTGTCGCCGACCCCGTATCCCGCCGAGATTCGCACGACCGGCATCGGTCTCGCGGTCGGCATCGGCCGCCTCGGCGCGATCCTGTCGCCGATGACCGTCGGCGCGCTGCTGGACGACGGCTGGTCCGTGTCCCATCTCTATCTCGCGTTCCTCGTGCCGATGGCCGGCGCAGCGATCGCCGTCGCGGTGGCAGGCACGCGTGCCGCGGCACCGCACCGGCAACGCGATCCGGCGCTGTCGTAACGCGCCACCTTCGCAGTCTCGCCGATTTCCGCGGGCATCCCGGACATGTCCGGTTCATCAGAACAATCGATAAGCATATCCATATAGTTTTTGGAGACAACCATGAAAACGAAACTGGGCGTCGCACTCGCGACGACGATGGCGCTGGCCGGACCGGCCTGCGCGCAAAGCAGCGTCACGCTGTACGGGATCATCGATACCGGCGTGTCCTACTACAACAACGCCGCGCATGGCGGATCGTTCACCGGGATGCCGACGCTGACCGGCGAAGTGCCGTCACGCTGGGGGCTGCGCGGCACGGAAGATCTCGGCGGCGGCTACCAGGCCTTCTTCGTGCTCGAAAACGGCTTCCAGCCCGGCACCGGTGCGCTGAACTACGGCGGCCGGTTGTTCGGACGGCAGGCGAATGTCGGCGTGAACAGCCCGTTCGGCGCGCTGACCCTCGGCCGCCAGATGAACATGTCGATGATCGTGCTGACCAATGCCGACGTGATCGGCCCGTCGCTGCATTCGATGGCGGATTTCGACTCCTATCTGCCGAATGCGCGCAGCGACAATGCGATCGGCTACAAGGGCACGTTCCACGGCGTGACGCTCGGCGCCACCTACAGCTTCGGCCGCGACGCGGCCGGGCCGGCAGGGCCGTCGGCGACGGGCTGTGCCGGACAGGTGCCCGGCGACATCGTCGCCTGCCGCCAATACACGGCGATGCTCGCGTATGACGCGAGCCATTTCGGGCTGGCCGCGTCGCACGACGTGATGCGCGGCGGCGGCGGTGCGCTCGCGCCGCTGAACAATCCGGCGTACACCGACACGCGCGACATCGTCGCCGGCTACGTGAAGATCGGCCCCGCGAAACTGGGCGCCGGGTGGATTCGCCGCAACCTCGCGGCGGCCGAGCATCTGCAGGCCGACATCGTGTTCGCGGGCGGTACCTACTATGCGACACCCTACCTCGCGCTCGACCTGCAGGGCGTGCGCTACCTGCAACGCCGCGAAAACAGCGAAGGCACGAACGCCACGCTGCTCGTCGGCCGCGCGAGTTACTTCCTGTCGAAACGGACGACGGTCTATACGTCGGTGGGCTACATGTTCAACAGCACGCTCGCCGCGAACGCGGTCGCCGCCGGCGGGACGGTCGGCACCGGGATGAATCAGCTCGGCGTGATGGCCGGCATCCAGCAGAAGTTCTGAACGCCGGATATCGCACATCGAATCCGGTCAATCGGCGCGCCGGCAATGCGTGAGCGTCACCCCCGGCAGCACCGGCGCGTCGATCCGGCCTTCGTTCACGCAACGCAACGCAGCTGAAGCGAAAATTCGCGGACGCCGTGAACGGCGCGGACGATTCCCGGTCCACATCGGTCCATTACAATTGCAAATGATTCTCATTACATATATCATGTGCATCCTGCCGTAGCGAACCTGTGAAGCGCTGCAGCCCGAGCCTTCATCCTTAGCACTCCATCATTCATCGATTCATGCCATCCCGCCGATCGCCCCGCGCGCGGACCTTGCGTCCGTGGCGCGCGAGCCTGCCTGCCCTGCTCACCCTTTGCGTCGCGAGTGGCGCGCATGCCGATGCCGATCCTGCCGCCGCGGTATCGGCGGCCACGTCCGCGTCCACGCCCGTGCCGCCCGAACGCGAACTGCCGACGATCAGCGTCAGCGCGTCGGCCACCGCCGATCCGACTGTCGGCTACCAGCCGCGCAGCAGCAGCATCGCCGGCGGCGACGATCGCCCGCTCAAGGAGATCCCGCAATCGGTCGCCGTGGTCAGCAGCAGCGTGATGCAGGACCAGCAGGCGCGTTCGCTCGACGACGTGCTCGGCAACATCAGCGGCGTCACGCAGACCAACACGCTCGGCGGCACGCGCGACGCGTTCATCAAACGTGGCTTCGGGTCGAACAACGACGGTTCCGTACTCGTCGACGGCGTGCGCACGCCGGTGCTGCACAGCTATCTCGCGACGATCGACCGCGTCGAGGTGCTGAAAGGCCCGGCTTCACTACTGTACGGGATGCAGGATCCGGGCGGCGTGATCAACCTGGTCACGCGCAAGCCGGAGGACACGTTCGGCGGCTCGGTTTCGGCGTCGCGCACAAGCCACGGCGGCAGCAGCGCGCAGTTCGACCTGACCGGCCCGCTCGGCAAGCCCGGCCAGGTCGCGGGCGGCACGCTCGCGTTCCGCCTCACCGGCGAATACGACACGAGCCGCTACTGGCGCAGCTTCGGCCGCGAGCGCAACGCGCTGATCGCGCCCGCGCTGTCGTGGCACGACGCGAACACGTCGATCGACGTCAGCTACCAGTACGTCGACTACGCGATGCCGTTCGATCGCGGCACCGTGCTCGTGAACGGCCGCCCCGACGACGCGCTGCGCTACCGCCGCTACGAGGAAGCGTGGGCGCAAAGCAGCGGGATCCAGGAAACGCTGCGCGCGCGCGTCGAGCACCGCGTCTCCGACGCGTGGCGTGTGCGCGCGACCTACGGCTGGGGCCGCGACCGTTACGACCAATACATCACCCGCGCCACTGCGTTCAACAGCACGACGGGCGGGATGACGCGCTCGTCCGACGCGAACCTCGGCCGCAACGACTCCGACCAGATCGCGACCCTCGGCCTGCTCGGCAACCTCACACTCGCGGGGATGAACCACGCGCTCTACGTCGGCGGCGAGTACGAACGGCAGCGCAGCTTTCGCGGCGACACGATCCGCGGCACCGCGACCAGGGGCTTCGACCTCTACGATCCCGTCTACGGCCTGCTCGCGCCGGGCGGCACGGTGAACGCGAAGCAGAGCGATTCGCTGTCAAAGGTCCACACGTATTCGATGATCGTGCAGGATTCGGTGAAGCTCACCGACCGGCTCACCGCGGTCGGCGGGCTGCGCTGGGAGGACTGGCAGCAGGAATCGGGGATGGGACGGCCGTTCGCGTTCGCCGACCGCTCGCACGGCAACGTGTGGCTGCCGCAGTTCGGGCTCGCGTATGCGCTCACGCCGTCGCTGACCGCGTATGCGAACGTGAGCCGCTCGTTCAAGCCGAACGTCGCGTCGAATGTCGCTTCGCCGCTCGCGCCGGAATTCGGCCGCGTGCTCGAAGCCGGCCTGAAGTTCAGCCTGAAGCCCGGCATCACCGGCACGCTCGCGGCCTACCAGATCGACAAGCGCAACGTCGCGGTCACGGTCGGCGACCTCACGTCGACGATCGGCACCGCACGCTCGCGCGGGATCGAACTCGACGTCGCCGGGCAACTCACGCGGCACCTGAGCCTGATCGGCAGCTACGCGTACACGAACGCGAACGACCGCGACAGCAACACGCCGCTCGTCAACGTCGCACGCCACACCGGCAGCCTGTTTGCGGTGTACGACACGGCAATCGCGAACCTGCCCGGCCGCTGGCGCTTCGGCGGCGGTGCGCGGCTCGTCGGCGCGCGGCCCGGTGACACCGCGAACAGCTTCACGCTGCCCGGCTACGTGACCGTCGATGCGTTTGCCGCCTACGACACGACGATCGGCAAGTTCCCGATGCGCATTCAACTCAACGTGAAGAACCTGTTCGACAAGACCTACTATCCGTCGAGCAACAGCAACCTGATCGTTGCGGTCGGCGAGCCGCGGCTCGTCACGCTGACGACGACGGTGTCGTTCTGACCACCCTCGCGCGGACGGCCGCGGCGTGGCGCGCGGCTAGTCCGCGGTAGGCGGGCAGACCCGATAGAACACGACACTGCACAACACGAGGAAGCCTGCCAGGATCATCATGCCGGTCCGCAGGCCCGCATAGCCGATGATCATCGCACCCAGGATGCCGGACAGGCTCCCGCACGCGTTGATCAGCGCGAAGCCGGCCGCCGCCGCCGGGCCGGACAGCACGCGCCCCGGCAGCGTCCAGTAGATCGGCATCAGCGACAGGATGCCCGACGTCGCGACGGTCAGCATCACCAGCGCGAGCCAGAAGTTGTCGTGCGCCAGCGTCGCGACGAACAGGCCGATCGCGGCCAGCGCGACGGGCACCACGCCGTGCCGCCGCAGCCGCCCGGACTGCTCCGCGCGCTTCGCGTTCACGTACATGCAGATCGCCGCGACACCGAACGGGATGGCCGTCAGCAGCCCGACGTTCAGGCTGTTCGCGACGCCCGCCTCGTGAAACAGCGTCGGCATCCAGAACGTCAGGCCATAGAACCCGGTGTTGAACAGGATCATCACGACGATCAGCGCGTAGATCTTCGGCGACCGGAATGCATCGGCCACGCGATGCGACTTGAAGGCCGCCTCCGTCACGACATTCGCCTCGATGATCTGCTTCTCGTGCGGCGTCAGCCAGTCCACGTCGGCCGGCCTGTTGCGCAGCAGCATCAGGATGACGACGCCCAGCACCACCGACGGCAGCCCTTCGAGCAGGAACAGCCACTGCCACCCGTGGATGCCCGCCACGCCGCCCATCGTCTCCATGATCGCGCCGGACAGCGGCGCGCCGAACACGACGGCGATCGGCAACGCCATCAGGAACAGCGAGTACATGCCGCTCTGGCGCCGGGCCGGCAGCCACGTGTTGGTGTAGTACATCACGCCCGGGACGAAGCCAGCCTCGCAGACGCCCAGCAGGAATCGCAGCGAATAGAATGCGGCTGCGTTCCTCGAGAAGACCATCAGGATCGACACGATCCCCCAGGTGACCATGATCCGCGCGATCCATGCCCGCGCGCCGACCCGCCGCAGGATCAGGTTGCTCGGGATCTCGAACAGCATGTAGCCCCAGAAGAACACGCTCGCACCGAGCGCGAACGACGCATTCGTCAGGCCGAAATCGGCCGCCATCTGCAATTTCGCGAACCCGATGTTGACGCGGTCCAGGTACGACATGATGAAGCCGAGGAAGAACAGCGGGACGATCCTCAGTATCACTTTCCGGTACAACGCGTCTTCGTTGCGTGCCTCGATGCCTGCGTCCAGCGCAAGCGCGACATCCGCCCTCATGGTCAGTTCTCCCGATGAAAACAACCGTCCTTCCAGCAACAGGGGTGATCCGTCAGTCCGTTCCGGTGCGTCCGCCGTCGTGTCGTCAGCGATGCGGCGACGCCCGCCGCTCCGCGAGCGCGAGCACGTCGGCCCAGATTCCGTCGTCGACGGCGATGCCGTGCTGCCGCTGTTCAATCCGCGTGCGCAGCGCGCTCTGCCCCGGATAGAGCACTTCCTTGCTGTCTTCCGCGAGCTCGGATGTGTTCACGTAGTCTGCCACGCCGTCGGCCACGTGGTTCGTGAAGGCTTCGCCGCCGAGCTTGCGCGGGTCGATCACGATGAAGACCTGCGAGCACCCCGTGCAGCTTCCCTGCTGAATCGCATCGATCCCGTTCGTCGCGAGCCCTTCGGACAGCACCGCCGCCAGCACGTCGAGCATGATCGCGAACCCCGCCCCCTTCCAGTAGCCCATCGGCAAGATCCGCATCGACGCTTCGATCGGGCCGGGCTCGGCGGTCAGCTTCCCGTCGCTGTCGAAGCCGGCGGGAAACGGCATGTTCCTCCCCTTGAGGCGGGTGGCCTGCAGCTTTCCGTACGAGTACTGCGACATCGCCATGTCGAGCACGATATGGCCGCGGTCCCGCGGCACCGCCATCACGAACGGGTTGTTGCCGACGCGCGTGTTCTTCCCGCCCCAGCCGGGCATGCAGGATTCGGTGTTGGTCCAGCAGATCGCGATGTAGCCGCGCTCGGCCGCGTACCAGCCGTAGGTGCCGCCCCGCATCCAGTGGGTCGCGTTGCGCATCGCCACGATGCCGACGCCTTGCGCGTCGGCGATCTCGATGGCCCGTTCGGTCGCGGACAGCGCGTTGAGAATGCCCGGCCCGCGCTGGCCGTCGCAGACCTCGATCGCGCCGAATTGCTTGACACGCGTGCGCGTTGCGTCGAGGTTCACCCACCCCTTGTCGAGATAGTCGACGAAGCGCGCCACGCGATTGATGCCGTGCGAATTGACGCCGTCACAGGTCGATTCGGTATGCACTCTCGCGCAGATTTCGGCGTCGCGTTCGCGCATGCCGGCGTTCACGAGCGCCGCATGGATCGCGCGCTGCATGTCTTCGAAGGGAATCCGGGCCACGATGCATGTCTCCTGATGTTGGATGTCGATGTATCCGATCCCGCCCCTGCCCTCGACGCGGCGCGCGGGATTCGCGCCGCACCGGCTCGCCGGCGGCGAGCGATCGCGTCATGCGGCCGGGGGCGCGCGACACGCCCCGGCCGGCGACACGAGCCGGTATCAGCCGCCCGCGAAATCGAGCAGGATCTTGCAGCTTTCCGCGGGATGGCGCTCCGCCATGTCGAATGCTCGCGCGACGTCGCGAAAGCCCACCTTGTGCGTGACGATGTGCTCGGGCTGGATCAGGCCGCGCGCAATCCAGTCGATCACCTGCGGGAACATCGCGCAGTTCAGCCGCGACGCGGCAAGCGTCAGTTCCTTCTTCGTCAGCTCCGCCTGCACGATCGCCGACGGCTCCGACGAAAATCCGAGCACGCCGATCCGGCCGGCCGGCGCGGCGATTCGCACGGCCTCCTCGAGAATCGACGGATGGCAGACCGCATCGAAGATCAGCGTCGGACCGCCGTCGACGCCGCGCTTTTCCAGCGCGTCGGACAGCGACTCGACGCTCGTGTTGATGATCTCGTCCTCCGCCGCGCCGCACTTGCGCGCGAGCTGCAGCCGCGCGTCGAGCCGGTCGGTGATGAACGCGCGAATGCCGTACACGCGCTTGAGCACCTGCAGGATCGTCAGGCCGACGGTGCCGGCGCCATAGATCAGCGCGACATCGCCCGGCAGCACGCCGGTGCGCGACGTCGCGTTCGCGGCCACCGCGAACGGCTCGACGATCGCCGCGCAGGTATCGGCGATCGCGTCCGGAATCCGGTAGGCATTGCCGGCCGGCACGCACGTGTATTGGCTGAAGCCGCCGTCGCGATGCACGCCGAGCACGGTCAGGTGCCGGCACACGTTGCGCCGGCCGATCGTGCACGCGTGGCAATGCCCGCAGCTGATCACCGGATCGACCGCGACGGTCTCGCCGAGCCGCACAGCGTCGACACCCGCGCCGACCGCTTCGATCGTGCCGACGAATTCATGGCCGATGATGCGCGGGTACGACACGAACGGATTCTTGCCGTGAAAGATGTGCAGGTCCGACCCGCAGATGCCCGCGTAGCGCACCTTCACGCGCACCTCGCCGGCGGCGGGTGCAGGCAACGGTACCTCGCGCACGCTCATGCTGTTCGGACGATCGACAACGACGCTCAACATTTCGGTTCTCTCCTTCGATTCTTCGCCGCTCACCCGTCTCACCAGTTCCACATCGAGCCGTCGCGCAGCCGGGCAACCGGCAGGTACGCGCGCTCGTACGGATATTTCGCGGCAAGTGTCTCGTCGATGTCGACGCCGAGACCCGGCACGTCGTCCATCACGAGATAGCCGTCCTCGAAACGGTAGCTGTGCGGAAACACTTCATCGGTCAGCGGACTGTGCGGCATCAATTCCTGGATGCCGAAGTTCGGTGCCCACAGCCCGAAGTTCACGGCCGCCGCCATGCAGACGGGCGACAGGTCGGTCGCGCCGTGGAAGCCGGTGCGCACCTGGTACATCGCCGCGTAGTCGGCGATGCGCCGCACGTGCGTAATGCCGCCCGCGTGCACGATCGTCGCGCGGATGTAGTCGATCAGCTGGTCGCGGATCAGGTCCTTGCAATCCCAGATCGAGTTGAACACCTCGCCGACCGCGAGCGGCGTCGTCGTGTGCTGGCGGATCAGGCGAAACGCGTCCTGGTTCTCCGCGGGCGTCGCGTCCTCGAGCCAGAACAGCCGATGCGGCTCGAGATCGCGGCCGAGCCGCGCGGCCTCGATCGGCGTGAGGCGGTGATGCGCGTCGTGCAGCAGATGCGGTGCATCGCCGACCGCGTCACGCACCTTGCGGAACAGTTCCGGCGTGTGGCGCAGGTAGAGCGCGGTGTCCCACGGTTCCTCGGGCGGCAACCCCTTCTCGGCGGGCTCGTACGCACCGGCCGTCTTGCCGACGCCGTACACCTTGTCGAGCCCCGGCACGCCCGACTGCACGCGGATCGCGCGGTAGCCTTCCTCGATGTGCGCGCGCACCGCGTCGACCGCTTCTTCGTGATCGCGGCCGTTCGCGTGGCCGTACACCATCAGCCCGTCGCGGCTCTTGCCGCCGAGCAGCTGGTAGACGGGCATCCCCGCGAGCTTGCCCTTGATGTCCCATAGCGCCATGTCGATCGCGGCAATCGCGGTCATCGTCACCGGCCCGCGCCGCCAGTACGCGCCGCGATACAGGTATTGCCAGATGTCCTCGATGTTGCGCGGGTCGCGCCCGACGAGGCACGAGAACACGTGGTCTTCCAGGTATGCGCGCACCGCGAGCTCGCGCCCGTTGAGCGTCGCGTCGCCAAGGCCATAGACGCCTTCGTCGGTCACGATCTTCACCGTCACGAAGTTCCGGCCCGGACACGTGACGATGGTCTGCAAGCATTCGATTTTCACTGCGCTCCTCCAGCGGGCGTTTCAGTCGACAAAGTAATGGGGCGCGCGGCTGCGCACGTCCGGCAGATGCGAGCCGATCCGGTCGACGTGCGACGCGACCGATGCACCGAGCAGCGCCATGTTGCGCGACGCGATGTGCGCGAGGATCTGTTCGTGCTCCTGCAGCGCGCGGCGCGCGTGATCCTCGACACGGTCGAGCAGCAGCCAGCGCACGCGGTCGAACTGGCGCTTCATCGGCTGCAGCATTTCCCACACGTGCGGCCGGCCCGCGAACGCGAACATCCGGCCGTGCATCGCCTCGTCGAGATCGAAGAACGCTTCGACGTCGCCGGCTTCCACCGCCGCGCGCTGCGCGTCGATAATCCGCGACAGCTCCGCGAGCTGCGCCGGCGTGATCTTCTGCGCAAGCTCGACGTGGTTCGCGCATTCGAGCGTGCTGCGCGCGAAGCGCCCTTCCTCGAGAATCGACACCGGAATCGGTGCGACCAGCGTGCCGACCTTTCGGATGATCTGCACGAGCCGCTCGTCGGCGAGCTGCGCGAACGCCTCGCGCACCGGCGTGCGACTGACCTTGATCGTCGTGGAGATCACCGCCTCCGACAGCGCGGTGCGCGGCGGCAGCGCGCCGCGCACGATCGCGTGGCGCAAGAGCGCGTGCACCTGCTCCGTATACGACCGGCTCTCGTCCAGCGAGAACCCCTGCAACGCCGTGACCACGACGTCCGCTTCTTCCAATGCTGCCGTTTCGCTCATGGTTGCGATGAATCCGATTCGATATCGATAACTACCATGGTACATAAGCGGGAAATTTCAGGCGATATAGTGTTTACGCCAATAACTTACCCATGAAACTCGAAATAACCTGCACACATTCCGCAATCTACCATGGTACAAAGTGCCGCCGACCGTCATGCCATCCGCCCCCGATTTCCTGCGCACCGCGCCGCCCGGTACGCGCCGCCCCGGTTATGACCGGCGGGCGGTCCGCACGGGCATCGTCCATCTCGGCCTCGGCGCATTCCATCGCGCGCACCAGGCGCTGCATACGGAAACGGTGCTCGAACAGGGCGACCTGCGCTGGGGGATCGTCGGCGTCGAGCTGCGGAGGCGCCATACCGTCGACCTGCTCGCCGCGCAGGATCACCTGTACACGGTCACCGAGCGCGACGGCCACGGCGCGCGCACGCGCATCGTCGGTGCGGTGCACGGCGCGCTGTTCGCGCCCGAATCGCTGCCCGCGCTGCTCGCGCTGATCGCCGATCCGGCCGTGCCGATCGTCAGCCTGACGGTGACCGAGAAAGGCTATTGCCGCCGCCCCGGCGGCGGGCTCGATGTCGACGATCCCGCGATTCGCCAGGATCTCGCAACGCCCGACGCGCCGCGCACCGCGCTCGGCGTGATCGCGGCCGGCCTGCGGCTGCGGCCGGCGCATGCACCGCTGACCGTGGTCTGCTGCGACAACATGACGTCGAACGGCGACACGCTGCGCGCGCTGCTGATCGACTACGCGGAACGCATCGACGGAGACGGCCCGCTCGCGCGGCGCATCCGCGACGACGTCGCGTTTCCGAACAGCATGGTCGACCGGATCGTGCCGGCGGCAACGCCCGAATCGCTCGACTGGACCCACGCGCATCTCGGCGCACGCGACGCGGCCGCGATCGTCTGCGAGCCGTTCTCGCAATGGGTGATCGAGGATCGCTTCGCCGGCCCGCGCCCGCGCTGGGAAGACGCAGGCGCGCACCTCGTCGCGGACGTGCGGCCCTACGAAACGATGAAGCTGCGGTTGCTGAACGGCTCGCATTCGGCGATCGCGTATGCGGGGCAGTTGCGCGGCCGCGCGACCGTGTCCGATGCGATGGCCGACCCGGTGATCGCGGCGCTCGTCGACGGCGTGATGACGCGCGACCTGCTCGCGACCGTCGACGTGCCGTCCGGTTACGACGCGCACGGCTATTGCGCGACGCTCGTGGAGCGCTTCCACAATCCGACGCTCGCGCATCGCACCGAACAGATCGCGATGGACGGCACGCAGAAGGTGCCGCTGCGCTGGCTGCCGGCACTTCGCGAAAGCGCGGCGGCCGGTATCGAGCGTCCGTATCTGGAACGCGCGCTCGCGCTCTGGCTGCATTACCTCGCCACCGCGCGCGACGAATCGGGCAGCGCGCTCGCGATCAGCGATCCGGGCGCGGGCACGCTCGGCGCGATGCTGTCAACGGCCGGCGATGCGGGCAGCGCGGTACGCGCCGCCCTCGGCAGCACCGTGCTTGCCGGTTCGGCCGCGTGGCCCGACGCCTTGATCGCGCGCGTCGGTGCACATCTGTCGACGCTGCGCGCGGGCGGCACCGATGCGCTGCTTGCGCCGTTGCACGCGCGCTGAACGACCGTTCGTCATGGTTCGCCGCAACCGCGGCGAACCCCGCAATACCCCGCCCGCCGACGCCCATGCCGACGCGCGGCGGGCGATCGACAACACAACACATGACGGCCGGCCCACCGGCCGAAGGAGACAGACATGAAGCAGAAGTCGCAGGCGTGGTTCACGGTATTCCTGCTGTTCCTGGTGTACGGCATCAACTATCTCGACCGCGTCGCGCTGTCGATCGTCGCGCCGATCGTGCAGACCGATCTCGGCATCGACGCCGCGCAGATGGGCCTCGTGTTCAGCACGTTCTTCATCGGCTACGCGCTGTTCAATTTCATCGGCGGGCTCGCGTCCGACCGGCTCGGTCCGAAGCTCGTGTACGTGCTGTCGGTCGGCCTGTGGTCGGTGTTCTGCGGGATGACCGCGCTCACCGTCGGCTTCGTGAGCCTGCTGATCGTGCGGTTGCTGTTCGGCATGGCCGAAGGGCCGCTGTGCTCGGCCGCGAACAAGATGGTCAACAACTGGCTGCCGCGCGATGGCGCCGCGACCGCAATGGGCCTGCTCAGCGCCGGCTCGCCGCTCGGCGGCGCGATCGCCGGGCCGATCGTCGGCCTGCTGGCCGCGCAGTTCGGCTGGCGGCCGGCGTTCTGGATCGTGTGTGCGATCGGGCTCGCGTGGGTCGTCGTGTGGATGATGTCGACGTCGGACCGTCCGGCCACGCCGGTGGGCGACGCACCGGGTGCGCCGGCGGCAACGATCCGCGCAACGCTCGCCTGCGCGTCGACGCCGGCGACCACTGGCACCGCAACGCCGGCCCACACGCTGTCGCATTACGTGCGCCAGCCACGCATCCTCGCGACGGCCGCCGCGTTCTTCAGCTACAACTACGTGCTGTTCTTCTTCCTGAGCTGGTTTCCGAGCTACCTCGTGCGTGCGCACCATCTGAACATCAAGGAGATGAGCGTCGCCACCGTTGTGCCCTGGCTCGTCGGCACGGTCGGCCTCGCGTGCGGCGGCGCGATCTCGGATGCGCTGTACCGGCTCACCGGCAACCTGCTGCTGTCGCGCCGGATCGTGCTCGTCACGTGCCTGCTCGGCGCCGGCGTGTGCGTGGCGATCGCGGGCACCGTGCAGTCGACGCAGGGCGCGGTCGCGCTGATGTCGGTGTCGCTGTTCTTCCTGTACGTGACCGGCGCGATCTACTGGGCGATCGTGCAGGACGTCGTGCATCCGACGCGCGTCGGCGGCGTCAGCGGTTTCCTGCATTGCATGGGCAGCCTGTCGGGTGTGATCGGACCGGCCGTGACCGGCTTCATCGTCGAGCGCAGCGGCTCGTTCGCGTCCGCGTTCGTGCTGGCCGGCGCGATCGCCCTCGCGGGCGCGGTGCTGGCCGGCGTGTTCGTGCGCAACGCGCGACCGTCGGAAGTGCTGCGCGAACGCACCGCGCACTGACCTTCCACGGTTGACGAAGGCCGCGCGGCGCCGCAGCAATCGGCGTCGCGCGGCCTTGTCGTTTGCACCAATCATCGGACCCTCGAATAGCTCCCATCCGATATCGCGATTTCCGGGATCGATCGCACGCCTCTAGACTGGCTACGCGATGGCGACGCAGCGCCGCGGCACGGCGATGCGGCCCGCCCCCACAACAACGATCCGGGAGATTCCGATGTCCGACCGGCATGCGCGCCGCAGCGCGCTCAAGACCCTCGGCCTCGCGGCCGGCTCCGCGCTGCTCGGTGCAGCGCGCGTCGCTCAGGCGGCGACACCCGCAACCGGCACGCTGCTGGCCAGCGGCGCGACGCGGCTCGCCGACCTCACCCGCCGCCTCGCGGCCACGCCGAGACGACGCGACTTCAAGACCGTACCGATGATCGTCGAGCGTCCCGATCAATGGGATCACGCCGCGCTGATGGAAGTGATCGGCTATCGCGGCGGCCCGAAGCAGGTGTGGGACAACACCGAGCTTGGCGGTCCGTGGCTGAACCTGATGCGCAATGCGCTGAACGCGCAGATCTGGGCGTTCGGTCATCCGGACTTCCTCGTCGTATCGGCCACGCACGGCGCCGCGCATCTCGCGCTGTTCGATCAAGCCGCGTGGGACAAATACGGCCTCGCGACATTCGCCGGCGCCGCGTTTACGGCCAACACGCTGCTCGCCGCGAAACCCGCGCAGTCGAACGACGCGAACGACCACGAACTGGCCGACGGCGCGTTCTCGTCGCACGACAACAGCATCGCCGCGCTGCAGCAGCGCGGCGTCGTGTTCCTGTCGTGCCACAACGCGATCTGGGAACTCGCGGAACGGCTCGACGGCGCGAACGCGAACCCGGACAAGCTGCCGCTCGACGCACTCGCCGCCGACCTGACCAATCACGTGGTTCCGTCGGCGATCGTCACGCCGGGCGTGGTCGGCACGCTGCCGGAGCTGCAGCAGGCCGGGTTCAGTTACGCGAAATGAGGCGCGCCATGACTTCGATCCACACACGATTCGCGTGGCGACGCCGGTCGCGCACGGCGCTGCATGCCGCACTCGCCGTGCTCTGCTGCACGTCGGCGCTATCGCTCGCCGCGCCCGCCGACGCGCCAGGCAGCGTCTTTCCGCCGTGGCAGGACGGCCGCAACAACGACGCGTCGCACCGCGGCCTCGAATTCACGGTGCCGCAGGTCGACGTGCTCGCCGATTTCCACGGCGACCTCACCGCGCCGAAGCTCGTGCTGTACGTCGGCGGCAACTACTTCTTCGCGATGGCGCCGCTCGTCGCGACGTTCGAGGAAGCGCATCCCGAATACCGCGGCCGCATCTACTGGGAGACGATCCCGCCCGGCCTGCTCGTGAAGCAGATTCACGCAGGCGGCACGATCACCGTCGGCAACATGACGTGGACGGTCAAGCCCGACGCGTATTTCGCCGGGCTCGGCAAGATCAACGACCTGATCGCCGACGGCACGCTCGACGGCCCCGCCGTGCCGTACGTGACGAACCAGCTGACGATCATGGTGCGCGCCGGCAATCCGAAGCACATCGCGTCGCTGAACGATCTGGCGCGGCCCGACGTCACGCTCGCGATGCCGAACCCGGCGTTCGAAGGCGTCGCGCGGCAGATCCGCGCGTCGCTCGTGAAGGCCGGTGGCGACGCGCTGGCGCGCACCGTCTACGACGACAAGGTGCGCGCCGGCACGACCGAGCTCACGCACATCCACCACCGGGAAACCGCGCTGTTCCTGATGCAGGGTCGCGCGGACGCCGGCGTGCTGTGGCAATCCGAAGCGGCATTCCAGGAACAGGTCGGGCATCCGCTGATGCACATCGAGATTCCGTCCGCGCACAATACGACGGCGATCTATGCGGGTGCGATGGTGAAGCACGCGCCGCATCCGGAAGCCGCGCGCGCGTGGCTGGCGTTCATCCGGTCGCCGGACGCCTTCCGGATTTTCGCGCGCTACGGCTTCGGGCAATACGACGCGACGGCACCGGCGCCGCATCTTGCGCCACCGCAAGACCGTCCCGACGCAGGCTGACCGCGACGTTGCGCACGCCATAGGATGGATAACAAAGGAGGGGACACGTGAACGATTCGGTCGACAACCCGCGACGCCGGTTCGCGCCGCTGCTGCTCGCCGCGGCCGCGCTGCTGGCCGGCCACGCCCGCGCGGACGACATCGCGCCCGGCAAGACGATCGCCACCCAAGGCACGACGACGGGCGTGGCCGCCTGCATCGGCTGCCACGGCGCGCAGGGCGAAGGCAATGCAGCGGCCGGCTTCCCGCGCCTCGCGGGCACGAACGCCGCCTATCTTTCCGCACAGCTCGCCGCGTTCGCGGACGGCAGCCGCCAGAATCCGGTCATGCAGCCGCTCGCGAAACTGCTGTCGCCGCACGAACGCGACGCGGTCTCCGCGTATTTCGCGAGCCTGCCCGCACCGCCAGCGATCGTGGCGTCCGACGCCACGTCGATCGATCCGTCGAACGCCGGCGCGTGGCTCGCGACGCGCGGGCGCTGGTCGCAGGGCCTGCCCGCGTGCGCGCAATGCCATGGCGCGGGCGGCCTCGGCGTGGGCACCGCGTTTCCGCCGCTCGCCGGCCAGCCGGCCGCGTATATCGCGGGCCAGCTGAACGGCTGGAAGCACGGTACGCGCCCGCCCGGCCCGATGTCGCTGATGCCGATGATTGCCGGCAAGCTGTCCGATGCCGATATCGACGCGGTGGCCGCGTACTATGCACGCGGCGGTGCCGCGCACGGAGCACAACCATGATCGACCGCACGAAGCTGATCCGCGTCGCATTGCTCGGGGTGGCCTGGCTGCCCGCGCTCGCGTGCGCGGCCGCGCCGCAGGATGCGCCGGCCGCCGCCTCCGCCCCCGTGGCGGCCACGCTTCCCGCTGCGGCGACGGCGCATCCGTTCACGCCGCCGCCCGAATCCGCGATCCCCGCCGACGATTTCGGCAAGACCGTGAAGCTCGGCGAGCAGATCTTCCTGCACACGCCCGAACTCGCGGGCAAGTACGTCGGCAACAAGCTGACCTGCGCGAGTTGCCACCTCGACGCCGGCCGCCGGCCCGATTCGAGCCCGATGTGGGCCGCGTACCTGCTGTACCCGGCCTACCGCAGCAAGAACGGCCACGTGAACACGTTCGCCGAACGCCTGCAGGGATGCTTCAGGTACAGCATGAACGGCAAGGCGCCGCCGGCCGGCGACCCGATCCTCGTTGCGCTCGAAACCTATTCGTACTGGCTCGCGAAGGGTGCGCCGGTCGGGACGAAGCTGCCCGGCCAGGGTTTCCCGAAACTGCCGCCGCCCGCGCGGAAGGCCGACTACGCGCGCGGCGCCGCCGTCTACACGCAGCACTGCGCGCTGTGTCACGGGGCAAACGGCGACGGGCAATCCAGTGGCGGCAAGCCGGTCTTTCCGGCGCTGTGGGGCGCGCGCTCGTTCAACTGGGGGGCCGGGATGGGCGACATCCGCAACGCGGCCGGGTTCGTGAAGGCCAACATGCCGCTCGGGCTCGGCGGCACGCTGACCGATCAGGAAGCGTGGGACGTCGCGACCTTCATGGACAGCCACGAACGTCCGCAGGACCCGCGCTTCACCGGCTCGGTTCAGGACACCCGCGCGAAATTCCACGACTCGCCCGACTCGATGTACGGGCGCGAGGTGAACGGCCGCCTGCTCGGCGCGCCGTGACACGCGGCCGGTGCGGGCGGCACCCCCGCTCGCTCACGGATGCCAGCGATACACGACGAGGCTCGACCCGTTGTAGTTGTCCTTCGTGATCACGTACTCGCCGGTCGAGCGCAGGTACGCACGGATGCCGTACATCGAGTCGACGTCGTTGCCGACGTCCATCGCCGACGTGTTCGAGTTCGTCAGCGTGGTGACGAGGCTGCCGGTGTTCAGGTCGAACACGTCGACGTTCGGCACCGTGTGCACGTAGCCGACGAACAGGTAGTGGCCGGCCGCCGCCATCGATTTCGGATTCGCGCTCGTCAGGTTGATCGCCACGTTCGGGGTGGTGGTGTTGCCGGCCTTCCAGCCGCGATACACCTCGATGTGGCCGTTCATCGCGGTCCAGTCCCAGCTGCCCGAGATGCCCTGTGCGAGGATCATCGTATCGCTGTCGGCCTGGTAGATGATCCGCGTGAGCGGCAGCACGGTGCGCGGAATCGGGATCTGCACCGGCGCGCTCCATGACGGTTTGCCGTTCGCGTCGAAACCCTTCATCGGATAGTGCGAGATGTTGTTGGTGCGATCGAGCCCGGCCCACACGTCGCCGTTGTCGTCGAGCGCGAAGCCGGCCGTCACCTGCAGGTTCGTGTTGAACGGCTTGCCGGGAATCGAGCCGTCCGGAATCGCGATGTAGCCGCTCGCGCTGTTGAAGTGATAGAGGTTGTAGTTGCCCGGGTTCTGCCCGGTCGCGACGAGCATCCGCGTGCCGTTCACCAGCGCGAGCTGGCCGAAATGCTGGCCGCGCTGGTAATCGTTCATGTCGAGGCGCGGGTCCTTCGGATAGGTGAACGGGTCGATCGTGTTCGCGACGAACGTGCCGCCCGCCGTGCCGGTATACACGTTGTTGCCGCTGTAGAAGAACGCGCCGTCGGTCGCCGGGTCGGGCGCGGCCGCGCCCTCGAAGTTCAGCGCCTGCAGCTTCCATTGCAGCACGCCCGTCGGGCTGTACGAATGCAGGTCCGTGCTGCCGTTGCGCCCGAGATCCCAGCCGCCGCCCCATGCGTTGTTCAGCACGTACAGGTTGCCGGCCGCGTCCTTGCCGATGCCCGCGACGCGCGTGAAGCGCTTGTCGCCGACCAGCCCCTTGATGCCCGACGTCGTGTCGAGATAGCCGCCCTGCACGCCGAACGTGCCGACCTGCGCGGGCTGGCCGGCGAGCGTGTAGACCTTGATGTTCATGTCGGGGCCTTCGTCGCCCACCAGCAACTGCCCGCTCGGCGCATCGAAATAGAGCGACGCCGGCCGCGCGCGCGCCGCCATCTGGATCGTGTTCATCGCGGTGCCGGTCGGGCTGAACTGCGCGACCACGCCCGCGCTCTTGCGCGCCACCCACAGGTTGCCGCCCGCATCGAGCGCGAGCGCGCCGGGCCCCGATACGCCGATGTCGCGCTGCCACACGCCGTCCGTCGTGTAGACGCGCACGCGGTTGCCGTAGAAGTCGCTCGCGTACAGCAGGTTGCCGGTCGTCGCGAGGCCGGTGATCACGTCCGCGTACTGGATGCCCGTCCACGTGCTGACCGGGATGCGCAGGTCGCGCTGGTTCGTGCTGCGGTTGTAGCGGCCGACCGACCCGCTGCCGAACGTGCGGTTGTAGCCGAGCGCGACGAACAGCGCGTTCGCGTTGCCGGTGATCGCGCCGCCCTGGAATTCGTCGTGAATGCCGATCGTGCCGAGCGTCTGGCCGTTCTGGTAGATCGCGACGCCGCCCGCGTTCTCGTCCCAGCGCGACGCCGTGTAGATCACGCCTTCGGGCGCGACCCACAGCGAGCGCGCGCCGTTGCCGACGTGCGTGGCCAGCGTGCCGAACGTGTTCGCGAGCCAGTCCGTCGTGTATTGCACTTGTGCGTGACTGACCGGCGCCAGCATTGCCATGCACATTCCCAGCAATACCACACGAAATTGTTTCGATAACATGAATGATGCTCCCGGACGATCGTTTCTCGACACTGTAATTCGCCGTGCATGAAATATTGGTGATTTCTGCAAAAAAACGGCACATTTCCACTGCGAATTACGCATTACGTTTTTTACCGCGCCCAGCTGCTTGAGCGGCGCCGAACCATTCCGGAGATCGCACTGTTCTCCACGCCAGACAATGCTTTCGCGGCCCTTCTTGTTCGGCACTTTCTTCCGGATCTCCAATGCGGGCGCGTCATTTTTTCTGATTTGCGCGCATCGAATTTCCATTACCGGCAAATCGGATCGATGATTACAAATCGAAATTAAAATGAAAGAGAAAAAATATTGACTGGCGCATGCCGCATTGCACGGCTGAATACGCAGGGCGCGCGCCGCATTGCGGGGAAAAATATTGAACAAGTGCAATAACGCGATGCACGGCGCAATGCCGTGGCCAATGCGGATGGCGATAACGGAGATGTGCCGTGCACGGGGCGACGGGCGATGCGCCCGGCGGTGAACGGAGCAGTCCGCGCGCCGCCGGAGCGAATCAGCCCGCGTTGTCGAGTATCGGGCCGTCCCAGCCGTCGAGATACTTGGGCAGCGCATCGACGACGTCGATCACGCGTTGCCGGTAAAACAGATGCATCGCCGGCCGCAAGTCGTCCGGCAGTTGTCCGCCATGGGCGCGCGCGGTCAGGCTGTTCGGCACGACGCGCATGCCGAACCGGTTCGTGCCGCACACGATCTCGCCGCACGCCGCGCACCACGTGCGTGCCATCGACTTCGACGGATGCGGGAACGTCGCGTCGCTACCCGACACGGACACCTGCTCCGGCGGCCACGCGGTCGCGGACAGCATCGACGTGCCGTAGAAATCGCGGCACGTCGCGCAATGACAATTCGCGCGCGCCGCCGGTTCGCCGCTCAGCGTGACGGTGACGGCGCCGCACAGGCAGCTCGCGGAATGCGTTCGGGGCATGTCTCCTCCTGAAAAAAAGGACGCGACAGTATAGGTGGAGGGCCGCGCACGCGACGTCAGGACGTCAGAACTTCTGGCGCAGGCCGACGCTGAAGATCGCCTGCGAACGCGAGTCGGACGAGTGGCCGTTCGCCTTGTCCGACACCGACGCGGTCGCGGCCACCGGCCGGCCGAGTGCGTCGAGCGTCGTGCCGGAGGCATGCTGGTATGCGCCGAGCAGGTACACGCTGGTGCGCTTCGACACGTCGTAGACCGCGCCGAGCGTGACGTTGTGATACTGCGCACGGTTGTCGATGCCGTCGACGTCGCTGCCGCGCGTGTAGCTGTAGCCGGCGAACAGCTGC
This sequence comes from Burkholderia sp. 22313, assembly GCF_052045245.1. Lineage (NCBI taxonomy): Bacteria > Pseudomonadati > Pseudomonadota > Betaproteobacteria > Burkholderiales > Burkholderiaceae > Burkholderia > Burkholderia sp. 22313. Next base: position 21,574 of record NZ_JBQEON010000043.1, on the reverse strand, counting down.
GTCTGCGGCCGCACGTTCCAGCGGGTGAACACGCCCGCGACGTTGAAGGTCGCGTGGCCGCTGAACAGCGATTGCGCGCCGCTGCGATACTGCACGTTGCTGTAGTCCACGCCGACCACGACCGGGCCGAAGTCGTACGTCGCGCCGGTCGCGATCACCTGCTGCGACTGCGCGCTCGCATAGCCTTCGTTGATCGACGAGTTGAACAGGCCGTCGTCGGTGCTTTGCCACTTGGCCGTCGTCGGATCGGTCGCCCCCGTCTTGCTGTTGTCCGAGCGCTCGTAACCGACGCCCACGCGCAGCGGCCCCGCCGCGTATGCCGCGCCGACGCTCCACGTGTTGCGCTGCTTCATGCTGCCCGGCTGGCTGCCGAAGCCGTACAGCGCGCCGAACGTGACGCCCGAGTAGTTGGCGCTCGTGTACTTGATCGAACTGTCGACGCGTGCGGTCTGGTCGAGATCGTCGATGTCGCCCGGGTGCGCGCCGAAGCCGCCGATGAACGACGACGGGCCGACCGGGCTCACGAAGTCGTCGAGCGACGTGTACTGGCGGCCGAGCGTGATCGTGCCGTAGCGTTCGCTGCCGACCCCGACGAACGCCTGGCGGCCGAACTGGCGGCCTCCCTGGCCCGACGTGCCGTTGGTGATGTCGAAGCCGTTCTCGAGCACGAACAGCGCGCGCATCCCGCCGCCGAGATCTTCGGAACCCTTGATGCCCCAGCGACTGCCGGTCAGGTTGCCGGTGGTCAGGGCGACGTTCGAATGCCCGGTGTAGGCGCCCGGCGAGCCGACCCGTTCGTTGCTGCGATAGGTCACACCCGCGTCGACGACGCCATACAGCGTGACGGAGCTTTGCGCGCAGGCGATGCCCGCGAGCGAGAGCAGCAGCGGTGCTGCGATCAGTTGCTTGTTCATGGTTGTTAGCGTCTCCGGGCGGTCAGCCCGTTGTTCTAGGCGAGTAACGCGTGCGGCCGGCGAGAACCGACGGCATGCGCGGCCGACGACGTCCACACGCGGGGACGCGCGCATGCGATACGCGCGCGACGTCGCGGCGGGCATGCCCGCTGCGGCCCGCCATGGTAGATGGAACCGGTTCCGGTCGATAGCGCAATAATGAAAACAGCTCGTTGCGGAAATCGAGATAGTTAGCCGCGCGGCGGGCCGGCCTGTACAGCGCGGGGCGGCGCGCCCGACAGTGCGCGGCGCGACGGGCGATTTCGCGATGCATGCGTGTCTCGCGACCGACTGCCCTCCTGACCGACCAACGCCCGACACGCGTGTCCGCCCGCCGTCGACGCGATTGGACGACCCGCGCCGAATTCGCGACAATCGCCGTTCCCCGCCTCGACTTCCTCAACATGAAAATCGCCGCGCTGTCCGACATCCACGGCAACCTCGCCGCGCTCGACGCGGTGCTCGCCGACGTGCGCCACCGCGGCGCCGACCTGATCGTCAATCTCGGCGACATCGTGTCCGGCGCGCTGCATCCGGCCGAAACCGCCGACCGCCTGATCGCGCTCGACCTGCCGACCATCAAGGGCAATCACGAGCGGCAACTGCTGACCGGCGAGCGCGACACGATGCGGCTGTCGGATCGCTGGGCGCACGACACGCTGCGCGACGACCATCGCGCCTGGATCGCCGCGCTGCCCGAACGCCTGACGCTCGGCGACGACGTGCTGCTGGTGCACGGCACGCCCGCCAGCGATCTCGTGTATTTCCTCGAAACGGTGACGCCCGACGGCTGCCGCGCGGCGACGCCCGACGAAATCGCGCGGCGCGCGGGCGACGAACCGGCGTCGCTGATCCTGTGCGGCCATACGCATGTACCGCGCATCGCGCAGCTCGACGACGGCCGGCTGATCGTCAATCCCGGCAGCGTCGGGCTGCAGGCGTACACGGACGATCAACCGCATCCGCACCGGATCGAAACCGGCTCGCCGCATGCGCGCTACGCGATGGTGTCGCGCACCTCGGCCGGCTGGCACGCGGAATTCCACGCGGTCGAATACGACTGGCACACGGCTGCCGCCACCGCCGCCTCGCGCGGCCGCGACGACTGGACTGTCGCGCTGCGCACCGGCCGGTGCTGACGCGTCGTCACGCGTCGTTCAACTCGCGCCGTTCAACCCGCTTGGTTTACCGGAAGACCGCCCCGCCATGCCCGTCCCGTCGCAACTGCTCTTCCTGCCCGGCGCGTCGGGCAGCACCGCATTCTGGCAACCGCTCGCGAGCCGTCTCGTGCATCCGGCCGCGCGGCACATCGTGGCCTATCCGGGCTTCGGCGACACGCCGCGCGATCCGGCCGTCGACGATTTCGACGGCCTCGTGCGTCATGTGCTGACCGCGATCGACCGGCCGACCGCCGTGATCGCGCAATCGATGGGCGGCGTGATCGCGATGCGCGCGGCGCTCGAGCGCGCGGAATGCGTCACGCACCTGGTGTTGACGGTCACGTCCGGCGGCCTCGACATGCAGGGGTTGGGTGCACACGACTGGCGCGCCGGCTTCGCGGAAGCGAACCCGCAACTGCCCGACTGGTTCATGACGTTTCGTGCGGACCTGTCGCACGAGATCGGCCGCATCGCGCAACCGACGCTGCTGCTGTGGGGCGATGACGATCCGATCAGCCCCGTCGCGGCCGGGCAGCGCCTGCTCGAACGGTTGCCCGATGCGCGGCTGCACGTGGTGGCGGGCGGCCGCCACGACCTCGCGGCCGCGCATGCGCAGGCGCTTGCGCCGCTCGTCGACGCGCATTTGCAGCGCGTGTAACGCCGCCCGTTTCGAACGACCCGCGCGAAGCCCGCGACACCGCCAACGTCACCGCGTGCAACGCCGCCTCACCCCGCATTCGCCAGCGTCAGCCGCGCCTCGAGCCCGCCGCCATCCGGCCGGTTGCGCAACGTGAGCGTGCCGCCCATCGCAAGCGCGAGCTGCCGTGCGATCGCGAGGCCGAGCCCCGTGCCACCCGTGTCGCGATTGCGCGACGTCTCCACGCGCCGGAACGGTTCGAACACCGCGTCGAGTTGATCCTCCGGAATGCCCGGCCCGCGATCGCGCACCGCAATCACCGCGCCGCCGCCCGGCGCCGCCTGCACGTCGATCTCGGCCGCGCCCGCGAACTTCAGCGCGTTGTCGACCAGGTTGCCGACGATCCGCCGCAACGCCTTCGGCCGCGTGACGAGCGCGAGCGCCCCGCCGCTGCCGCCGTGCAGCGCGACGTCCTGCCCCGCATCCGTGTAGTCGCACACGATGCTGTCGAGCAGCGCATCGAGATCGATGCGGCGCGCGGCCTCTTCCGTGCCGTGCAGCGTGCGCGCATACGCGACGCCTTCCTTCACCAGATGCTCCATCTCGAGCAGGTCCTGGCGCAGCTTCGCGCCTTGCGCGTCGTCGTCCATCACGTCGACGCGCAGCCGCATTCGCGTGATCGGCGTCTGCAGGTCATGCGAGATCGATGCGAGGATCTGCATGCGTTCGGCCATGTACTGCGCGATGCGGTCCTGCATCGCGTTGAACGCCCGCGCGGCGCGCGCGACCTCGGACGGCCCGTCCTCGCTCAGGCGTTCGCCCTTCAAATCGGGGCCGAGCGCGTCGGCGGCCTGCGCGAGCTGGTTCAGCGGCCGCGTCGCGAGCCGCACCGCGAGCCAGCAGCACGCCGCCAGCACCGCAAGCTGCAGCGCCAGCACGTAAGGGAGCCAGCCCGACAGCGGCACCGTCGACATCGGGCGGATGTCGATCGTCAGCGGCGAGCCGTCGGTCAGGCGCAGATGCACCTGCAGATGCTCGCGATCGCCGGGGATCGCGTTCGCGGTCAGCGGGTAGTCGCCGCCGATGCCGTCCGAGATCGAGCGCTCGACGCGCGCCGACAGCCGTGCCTCCGGCGGCGTGCCCGTCTCGCCGGGCCCGAGGATGAACGTGTAGCTGCGCCGCGCGAGACGCGGCAGCCACGCGGCGCGCTGTTCCGGCGGAAGATGATCGAGCAGCGCAACCGAGCTCGCGACCTCGCGCTCGATGTAGCCCATCATCAGGTTGGTGGTCGCCTGGTCGCGCTCGGTCACCGTGAGCCAGAACGACAGCGTCTGCGCGAGCGCGAGGCCCACGCACAGGATCAGCGCGAGCCGCGCGAACAGCGAGCGCGGCCAGTGCCATCGGACGCGCGCGCTCATGCGCCGCCTTCGACCGTGGTGACGGCCGACGAGAACACGTAGCCCTCGTTGCGCAACGTCTTGATGTAGCGCGGCTCGCGCGCGCCGTCCCGCAAGCGCTGGCGCAGCCGGCTCACGAGCAGGTCGATCGACCGGTCGAACGGATCGGACTGCCGGCCCTGCGTGAGGTTGAGCAGTTGATCGCGGGTCAGGATGCGCTGCGGATTGTCGAGGAACACGCGCAGCAGCCGGTATTCGGCACCGCTCAGCGCGACCAGCGTGCCTTCGGCGTCGAGCAGGTGACGCCCCGTCGTATCGAGCCGCCATTCGCCGAACGCGAGCATCGCGGCCGTCTCCGTCACCTGCATGCCGGGCGGCAGCATGCGCGCGCGGCGCAGCACCGAGCGGATTCGCGCGAGCAGCTCGCGCACCGCGAACGGCTTCGCGAGATAGTCGTCCGCGCCCATCTCGAGGCCGATGATGCGGTCGGTTTCCTCGCCGCGCGCGGTCAGCATCAGCACCGGCACCGTCCGGAACTTGCCGGCGCGCAGATCGCGGCACAGCGTGAGGCCGTCCTCGCCGGGCAGCATCAGGTCGAGCACGATCAGGTCGGGCGCGCCGTCGTCGAGCACGTTGCGCATGTCGCGGCCGTTCGCGGCGAGCGATACGCGCATGCCGTTCTTCTCGAGGTAGTCCGCGATCAGTTCGCGTATCGCGCGATCGTCGTCGACGATCAGTACGTGGTCGATCTTGTCCATGAGTCGGTGTCGTTGGCGTGATGGTCCGGCGGGCGATGTCCGCTGTTATACCGCACCGCGGGCAGGCGTTTGTATCGCAATGTATCGCGCCGCCGTGACGACACACAAGCTTGCACACGCACGGCTGCCCGGACACATCGCAGATACGTCGGCGCGGCCCAATGAGGGCTGTCGAAACCTGTCCGGCCGACGCACTCGCGCGGCCGGCCGAACCGGAGAACCGCCATGCTGCCCCGACTCAAGACCGCCGCCCTCGTGCTCGCCCTCGCCGCCACGGCCGGCCTCGCCGTGTTCGCCGGCACCCGCGACGACGCGGGCATGCCCACCGCGCCGGCCGGCTCGCCGGCGCCCGACTTCACCGGCATCGAGCGCTGGCACAACAGTGCGCCGCTCAAGCTCGACCGGTTGCGCGGCAAGGTCGTGCTGGTCGATTTCTGGACGTACTCGTGCATCAACTGCATTCATACGATTCCGTACGTGAACGACTGGTACCGGAAGTATCGCGACCAGGGGCTCGTCGTGGTCGGCGTGCACACGCCCGAGTATCCGTTCGAACGCGACGCGAAGAACGTCGCCGATGCGGTGAAGCGCTTCGGCATCCAGTATCCGGTCGCGCAGGACAACCGCTACGACACGTGGCGCGCGTACGGCAACCAGTACTGGCCCGCGCTTTATCTGATCGACAGGAACGGGACGGTCGTCTATACGCGGTATGGCGAAGGCGGGTACGACAAGACGGAAGCGGCGATTCGGGGCGCGCTGGCGCAGGCGGGAGAAGGCGAAAAACGACCGCAATAGATCGCCAGAGCAGCCCTGGGGGAACCGCTCCGGAAACAGCGAACCCACATCGGACTCATAACCCGCGGCATGTGGTTTTCCCCACGATGGCTGCTGATTCGAACGTGTCGTTTCAAGGATCCCTATCAATATCGAGATGCGCTATCGCGCCACGCGGCTACGATGACGGCTTTCCGAGAGGGCCGATAAATGAAAAGAAGAATTGCAGTCGTTGGCGATAGTCTTTCAAGCGGCGGGACAGTTAGCTCATATGATGGCCCGCCGTTCCTTGTACACGGGCATCAAGCAGCCCTGATCGGGGGCAACGCATTCTGCACCGCGTGCCAAAGCGTCGGCTCCATCGCAAAAGCTGGCGGCCCATACCGAATCAAGTTCCGTGGTGAGGTCGCGCTGGATAACGATGTCGTCATGTGCGGCTGCGCAACTCCGCCGCACATCGTTGCATTGCTTGCCGGCGAAGCTTGGTGCAACGATGGAATAAAGGGGCTCGGGGAAGTCGTTTCGAGCCGCACGCGAACAGGCGAGATCGTGTCTGTCAGGAAAGGCACTTTCGACGAGCGGGTGCGGGTGACCAACGAAGTAACGGAAGGGTTGCCCTACTTTATCGAAACGTCTGACGGTCGCATGCATTTTGGTCGTCTTGATGCAAGCGGCAAACTACCTCGTATCCATACCGGCGACGAGGCAAGCGACTACATCGTCTACTGGGGCGATGACGCGCTCTCGACGCAAAACGGGGATAATTGATGCCACACACCGAGCCCACGAAAGTTCGTACTAACAACACGCAAGGTTCCGAGAAAGAGGTGCCACTATCAGGCATCACCTTTAAAGAGCTTTGGGATAACTTCCCGTCCGGCAATCCGTACCACAACCCGGCGTATACCAATCAATGCGCCATTCGCCTTAGCGTTACTCTGCATCGGGTCGGTGTCGGAATGAAGTCGTTCAATGCAAAGAACGTCAAACCAATGTTGGGCGCAAAGACGATCGGCCGTATATTGCTTGACGGGAAACCCACCGCAACACGTGCTGATGAGCTGGGTGCATGGTTGCAACTGCAGCCGTTCGCAGGTCTTCCGAAAGCCGAAAATATTACCGGGGAGGATTGGGAAGAGAGGGTCAAAGGCCGTACCGGTATCATCCAGTTCTCCAGGTACTGGACGCGCACTGGCGAATCGACCGAGAGCGCAAGTGGCGGCCATATTGATCTGTGGAACGGATCGCGTTTGACGGTCAGCGGATTTTGGAATGGGTTCGCGACATGGGGGCGTTATTTTGGCGCGAGGTCTGTTCGTCAAGGGGCGACCATACTCGGCGACGCATCGTATTCTGATCTTGGCGGCTCGAAGCAAATCTTATTTTGGGAAATCAAGTGAAACGGCTTGCGATATCGCTCTGCGGCTTTTTGTTCGGGCTGCTGGTCGCATGGATATTTATCTATGCGCTCAGCCGTGTTCACTGGGCCAAACCTGACCATATCGCTACAAGCTGCCATGAACTAGGCAAATGCCCGACGCCTTGGTGGATTGCACCAATAATAATTTCGTATTTTTTCGGCCCGGCTATCGCTTTCGGCACACTCAACGCCGTTGCGTGGAAGCGTTGGCCCACTAGAACATGGGCACTGTGGAGCGTCGCAATTCTCGTCGTGACCGCCGCCCTATACATTGTCGATTACGTCATGAAATGAATCGCCAGACCTGTACGACACGTGCCGCCTTCCTTCACCGGCATGTGTATTGCCCTACAAGGTTCGGACGCGTCAAGGAAAACCCGTCCGCACATAAGCGGCATTTGCGCGGTGTTGTGGTTCAGGCGAGGAGCCCCTCACCTCGCGACCGCAAGATTATTCGTTCTTCCGGTCCGCCTCCACCAGCATCGCCTCCCCGATCGCGAGCTTCCCGTCCGCGATCAGCGCGTCGCCCGCGCCGCGAATATCCTCGACCGCCTTGTTCTGCCCGAGCTTGCGCTTGCCGACGAGCCGCGTGATCTCGATCTGCAGCCCGACGATCGACTGCAGCATCGTGTCGAGATAGTCCTTCGGCGCGTCGGCCATCTTCCACGGCACCGGCTGCGATGCCTCGTGCGTGCGCGTCAGCCGCGCGACCACGCCGCGCACGAACTTCTCGTCGTCGCGCACCGTGATGCGGCCGTGCGCATGCACGACCACGTAGTTCCACGTCGGCACCTGCCGATGCGCGACGTGCTTGCTCGGATACCAGTTCGGCGAGATATACGCGTCGCCCGCGCGGAAGATCACGAGCACCTCGTCGCCGTTCGCGACCTCCTGCCAGACCGGATTCGCGCGGGCGACGTGCGCATGCAGCTCGCCGAGGCCGCCGTCGCCCGGCAGCAGTTCGAACGGGATGTGATTCGCGTCGAGCCCGCTCTTCCCGTGCGTGACCAGGCTGCCGAACGGATGCTGGACGATCAGCTCGCGCAGCGCGTCGGGGCGGGCTTCGGCGAAATCGGCGGGGACATACATGGCGGCTCCACGGTCGGACAGGGTTCAGGATCGAACGAGCGGGAAACGGGCTCGTCATGCCCCGATTGTGATTGCTAACTGGCTTATGCTGTAGAGCCGGTTTCGAACAATTTCAGCAGACCAGAATCATGGCCAGAACCGCCCGGATCGTCGAAATCCCGTCGCTCGGCGCGCTCGACCGCGCCGCCGGCGACCTCAGCCGCCAGCTCGCGCAGGCGTTGCGCGACGCGGTGCGCCGCGGCGACGTGCGGCCCGGCGACACGTTGCCGTCCACGCGGCTGCTCGCGGCATCGCTGCAGGTCGCGCGCGGCACCGTCGTCGATGCGTATGCGCAGCTCGTCGCCGAAGGCTTCCTGGAGTCGCGCGGCGGCGCCGGCACGCGGATCGCGAACGCGCTGGCCGAGCCGCCGCCGGCCAGCGGCGAGCCCTCGACCGACTGCCCGCGCAGCGCCGGCACCGGCCTGCCCGAACCGGCCGCGACGTTCGCGCGGATCGCACGCGAATTCCGTCCGCTGCCGGCCGTGCCGTTCGCGATCTCGGTGCCGGTCGGGCTCACCGCACCCGACGACGTCTGGCGCCGGCTCGGCAACCGCCTGCGTGCGCGCGGCGCCGGTGCGCCGTCCGGCTATGCGGATCCGCAAGGCGCGTTGCCGCTGCGCGAAGCGATCGCCGACTACGTGCGCCGGTCGCGCTCGGTGCGCTGCAATGCCGATCAGGTCGTGATCACGAGCGGCACGCAGCAGGGGCTGCACCTCGCCGCTCAAGTGCTGCTCGGTGCCGGCGAGCGCGCATGGGTCGAGAATCCCGCCTATCGCGGCATCACCGCACTGCTCGAGAGCACCGGGCGCCGCGACGCGATGGTCCGCGTGCCGGTCGACGCGGACGGCATCGACGTCGAAGCCGGCATCCGCGCGGCACCGGATGCACGGGCGGCCTTCGTCACGCCATCGCACCAGTACCCGCTGGGAATGCCGATGAGCATGGCGCGGCGCAACGCGCTGCTCGGCTGGGCGCGCACGCAGCGCGCGTGGGTGGTCGAGGACGATTACGACAGCGAGCTGCGCTACGAAGGCTATCCGTTCCCGTCGCTGCAAGGGCTCGATCCCGATCGCGTCGTCTATCTCGGCACGTTCAGCAAGATCCTGTTTCCGTCGCTGCGGCTCGGCTACGTGATCGCGCCGGCCGAGCTCGTGCCCGCGTTCTGCGGCGCGCGCGTGCTGATGGATCGCCACGCGCCGACCGCCGATCAGCACGTGCTCGCCGCGTTCATCGCGGAAGGCCATCTCGACCGTCACATTCGCCGCGTGCGCGGCGTCTATGCGGAACAACGCGCGCTGCTGATCGATACGCTCCACGCGAGGCTGCCGCGCGAACGCGCGTGGGTCCAGCCGGGCGATCAGGGCATGCACGTCGTGCTGTGGCTCGCGGCAGGAATCGACGATCTCGACGTGGTCGCGCGCGCGGCACAGGCGGGCGTCGCGGTGCGCGCGGTGTCGCCGATGTTCGCGCCGGGCACCGCGCGCCCGGGCCTCGTGCTCGGCTTCGGCGGGTTCGATCGCGCGCGAATCGAAGCGGCCGCGCAGCGGCTCGCCGAGGTGGTCGACGACGCGGCCGGGCGCGATTCATCGGAAGAATCGCGGCGACGCACGCAGCGAAAGGTTGTTCGACGGCAACAAACGTAATCGTCTGTAAATCCTGCAAGAAAAGGCCTTTATAGCCACCGGCCGCGCGGCCGGGTTTGCTAGGATCGCGCCTTTTCCGACCGCGCTCCCGTCGCCGTGAATCGCTTCGTGCCGTTTCTTCGAGACCTGTGGCTTCGCTGCCGTACCGGCGCCCGTGCGCTGGGTGCCGGCGCGTGGCATCGCCTGCGTCATCCGACGCGCCGCGGCATCGCGCTGACGCTCGCCGCGATACCGGTGCTCGGCCTGCTGGTCCTGCTCGCGTTCGTCCCGTTCACGCCGAGCATCGGCGACATCCGCAAGGCCCGCATCGACCGCCCCGCGCGCGTGCTGTCGGCCGACGGCCAGCTGATCGCGGAGTTCCGGCCCGTCAACCGCGAATGGGTGCCGCTCAAGCAGATCTCGCCGCACATGGTCGATGCGCTGATCGCGACCGAGGATCACCGCTTCTACGCGCATCACGGGATCGACTGGCGCCGCACGCTCGCCGCCGGGCTGCATACGTTCTCGGGCAGCCGCCAGGGCGGCTCGACGATCACGCAGCAGCTCGCGCGCAATCTGTATCCGGATGAAGTCGGCCGCGCGCCGACGCTCACGCGCAAGGTGAAGGAGCTGATCACCGCGTTCAAGATCGAGACGGTGTACAGCAAGGACGAGATTCTCGAGACCTACCTGAACACCGTGCCGTTCCTGTACAACGCGTACGGCGTCGAAATGGCCGCGCGCACCTATTTCGGCAAGTCGGCCGACCAGCTCGACATCGTCGAGAGCGCGACGCTCGTCGGGATGCTGAAGGGCAACAGCTACTACAACCCGGTGCTGAACCCGGAGCGCGCGGTCCAGCGCCGCAACATCGTGCTCGCGCGCATGGCCGCGATGGGGATGCTGTCGCCGCGCCAGCTCGCGCAATTGCAGCGCCGGCCGCTGCGGGTCGACTTCGAGCCGCAGACCGCGCAGCCGGGCCCCGCGCCGCACTTCGCGGTGCAGCTGCGCAAGTGGCTGATCGCGTGGGCCGATCGCAACAACTACGATCTCTATTCGGACGGCCTCGTCGTGCGCACGACGCTCGATGCACGGCTGCAACGAATGGCGACGGACGCGCTCACGCAGCAAACCGATCGCCTGCAGGCGATCGCCGACGACGCATGGCACAACCCGTCCGGCTGCGGCTTGCGCAACGACCTGTTCCGCGGCTTCATCCGGCAGACGCCCGACTATCGCGACGCGCGCGCCGCCGGGCTCGCCGATGCGGCAGCGTTGAAGCAGCTCGGTTCGAACCGCGCGTTCGTGCGCGCGTTGTGCGAGCGCAAGACGCGGGTGCAGGCCGGCTTCGTCGCGATCGACCCGCGCAACGGCGCGATCCGCGCGTGGGTCGGCAGCCCCGATTTCGGCAGCGAGCCGTTCGATCACGTCGTGCAGGCACGGCGCCAGCCGGGCTCGACGTTCAAGCCGTTCGTCTATGGCGCCGCGTTCGCGGACGGGATGCGACCGGGCGATACGTTCGTCGATCGCCCCGTCGCGATTCCGATCGATGCGCATGCGGTGTGGCGTCCGACCGATGCGGAGCCGCCGACCGACGCGCCGATGACGCTGCGCGACGGGCTGGCGCTGTCGCGCAACCGCATCACCGCACAGGTGATGCAGCGCGAAGGCGCCGCAAAGGTCGCGCAGCTCGCGCGCGCGATGGGCGTGCGCGAGAGCCCGCTCGATGCGGTGCCGTCGCTCGCGCTCGGGACGAGCCCGGTCACGCTGAAGGAAATGGTGTCCGCGTACGGGACGATCGCGAACCGCGGCGTGTACGTCGCGCCGCAGATGATCACGCGCATCGAGGATCGCGACGGCAAGGTGCTCGCCGCGTTCGGCAGCGCGCCGCCCGAACGCGCGTTGCCCGTGGCCGCGGCGCAGACGCTCGTCGACACGATGCGCAGCGTCGTCGATTACGGGACCGGCGCCGACATTCGCTCGCGCTACGGGATTCGCATCGACGTCGCGGGCAAGACCGGCACGACGCAGGACAACACGGACGGCTGGTTCATCCTGATGCATCCGCAACTGGTGGCCGGCGCGTGGGTCGGCTTCGACGACGGCAGCGTGACGCTGCGCAGCGACTACTGGGGCGCGGGCGCGCACAGCGCGTTGCCGATCGTCGGCTCGTTCTACGATGCGGCGCTGCGTGCGGGCGCGATCGACCCGCATGTGCAGTTCTCGCCCGACTTCCGGCCGCACCGTGCGCCGGCGCCGGCACCGAGGCGGCGTCCGCAGCCCGGCCTGTTCGACTGGCTGAAGATTTTCCGCTGATCGCGGCACGGCAACGACGCGTCGTCGCCCCGCGCGCCATCGATCCCGTTTCTCGTGTGTCGACACAACGGATCCGTTGACATCCGATGGCCGGCCCGCCTCCCGCGCCGTCGAACCGGCGGTCGTCAGTCCGCCGTGTCGCCGCTCTTCGGCAGCTTCGACCATGCGTGGCGGCCCGGCGCCGGCGACCATGCCGGACGCGTCTTGCGCTCGGTGTCGATCACGACCAGGTAGCGGCCGGCGATCGGCGTGATGTCGCGATCGCGGCGCAGCACCCACAGCGACTTGCCGGCCTCCACGCGCGCCTGGTAGTCGTCGTCGAGGATCCCGTGGCGATCGAGGAACGTGTTCAGCGACGCAGGAATCCGCACGCAGCCCTTCGAGTGCCGGATACCGAGCAGCGGCTCGAGGCGATCGGGGTCGGTCGCATGCATCTGGAAGCGCATCGGCGATTTGCCGCCCTTGCCCCAGCCACGCTCGCCGTCCACCCAGCCGAAGTCGTAGATGCGCATGTCGCGGCGGCCGTAGCCGCGAATGCCGTTGTCGTTCGTCGTGCCTTCCGCGCGGAAATCCATGTTGTCGGGCGAATGATCGAACACGCCGAGCGGCGTCAGGAAATGATCGTACTTGCCGGGCCAGCCGGTGCCGACCGGCGACGCACCGATCAACAGCCATGCATTGGCCGGCGTCGCGCGGAAGTAGATGAACAGCGCCTGCACGTTCGGTGCGCGGTCGACCATCGCGACGTATTCGCCGGCCAGGTCGCCGAGATCCGCGGCGGCGAGGGCCTTCTGCAGGCGCGCGCCGTACGCGCGCTGCTCGCTGGCGGGCACGTTCAGGCGCCGCGTGACTTCCTGCGTGAAGCGCTTGCGCATGTCGATCGCCCGCGCGGTTGCGTCCTTCGCTTCGTCGGCCGACAGCGCCGGGTGCCGGCGCGGCGGCGTCGGCGCGGGCGCCTCGGCTTCGCTTGCCGGCGTGCCGGATGCGGCCGATGCAGGGGATGCCGCTGAAGCCGGCGCTGCGGTGGACGCCGCGGAAGCCGCCGATGCCCCGCTGGCCGAGGACGCGTGATGGGCAGCGGATGCCGTGGACGATGGCGAGGCTCCCGACGACACAGGTGCCGGCGAAGCCGGGTGCGCGGCCGAAGAAGTCGATAAGGATGGCGTAACAACGGACGACGGGGCGTCGGACGCGGCAAACGCCGGCCGCTCGACAAGAACGGAAATCGGGAGGGCGGCAGCGAGCCACGCGGACGTGGCGACTGCGAGGGCACGGCAACGCGGCTTGGGCAACCGCCGCGCGAGGTCGGAAAGCATCATGCGATCGAAGCCATCGGCCGATCCGGCCGCCGCGCGTGGCGAACGGCACCTCTTCCGCGCGAACCATCGACACGCCGGACACATCACCTGCCCCCGGCGCCGACGCCTCTTCGCGGTGGAGCCGTTCGCGCGTGCAACGCGTCCGGTCCGATGGCGGCTAATGAGTCGTCAGGTCTTTCATTCTACTCGTGCGAACCGAAATCGGCAGGGCCGAACCCCCGGTTTTGCGCCTGGTCACGCTTTGTTGCAACTCGTTGCCGCCGCATCGCCGCCGCGTGGCACGCTGCTTCGTTCGGCCTACCGGGTACGTTGCAACCGCAGGCCTTCGCCCGCATGCCGCACGCGACACGCGGGCGCGCCACCACTGCTTACTTGGAAATGGTTTCGAGCGCGATGCCTTTGGTACGCGGCCCCATGAACCCGATCGCGGCCATCACGATCACCATCGCGCCGGCGATGAACGCGAACACGCCGAACGTGCCGAAACCTTTCAGCACGGCCGCGATCACGAACGACGAGAAGATCGCCGAGAAGCGGCTCCACGAGTAGACGAAGCCCACCGCACGCGCCCGGATCGACGTCGGGAACAGCTCGGCCTGATAGGCATGGAAGCTGTACGACATGATGTTGCTCGCGAGCGTCAGCCCGATGCCGAGCACGATCAGGAACGCGCCCACCGTCGTCTGACTGAACAGCAACCCGCAGACGACGATCGCCGCCGCCATCGCGACGATCACCGACTTGCGCTCGAAGCGGTCGGCGATCACGAGGCCGATCAGCGGACCGAGCGGCGCCGCGAGTGCGATCACGCTCGAATACATGAGGCTCGACGTGATCGTGATGCCCTGCTTGATCAGCAGCGTCGGCACCCAGTTCGCGAAGCCGTAGAAGCCGACCGTCTGGAACACGTTGAAGATCGTCATCATGATCGTGCGCCGGCGATACGGCGGCACCCACATGTCGCGGAAGCTGCCGCGCGGCGGCACCGGCTCGGCCGGCGCGAGCGGCGGCAGCGGCCGGCCGTATTCGGCTTCGACCTTCGCCTCGAGCGCGCGCATGATGCGGTCCGCTTCGTCGACGCGGCCCTGCTGCGCGAGCCAGCGCGGGCTTTCGGGCAATGCGCGGCGAATCCACCACACGAACAGCGCGCCGTGCGCGCCGATCAGCACGACCCAGCGCCAGCCGTCGAGGCCGAACGGCGCTTGCGGCACGAGCAGGTACGCGAGGAACGCGACCACCGGCACCGCGACGAACCCGACCGCCTGCTCGCACGCGAACGCGCGGCCGCGAATCTGCTTCGGCACGAGTTCGGAGATGTACGTGCCGATCGTCACCATCTCGACGCCGAGCCCGAGGCCGACGACGAAGCGCCAGAAGTTCAGCCCGCCTGCCGTGTCCTGGAACGCCATCACGACGTTGGCGGCCGTGTACCACAGCAGCGACCACGTGAAGATCGCGCGGCGGCCGAAGCGGTCCGCGAGGAAGCCGCACGCGATCGTGCCGATGAAGAGGCCGGAAAACAGCGCGGCGATGAAGCTCGCGACGCCCGTGGTGCCGAACAGCCCGTGCGTCGTCGCGGACAGGATCCCGCTTTTCACGAGGCCCGGCGCGACGTAGCCGCTGTATAGCAGGTCGTAGAGTTCGAAGAAGAAGCCGAGGCTCAGCAGCACGACGAGCTTCCAGACGCTGCGGGTCGGCGGCAGGCGGTCGAGGCGGGCCGCAATCGAGCCGGCATCGATGGAAGAGGACGAGGCGGCTGCCTGTGGAATGCTGTCCGTTGAGACCATCTTGGTCGTGTCTCCTGATCGTGTCGTGTGTTGTTGTCCGGCGGCCAGCGGGCCGCCGTCGGGCGATTCGCTGCATTGTACCGGCACGCCGCGCGGCCGGCGCCAGGTGGCGAACCGGTTCGGACACCCCACTTTCGCGCCGGAGAAAGTGTAACTTGCGTAACCTTCTGTCGGTTCTGTAAGGTGCGTCACCGTCGCGGCAGGCGGCTGTCCGGCCGCGGCCGAACCCGGCGCAGCCCCCGTCGGCAACGGCGCACGGGGGCCATCGCGAGCCCACGCGGGCGTCCTGGCGCACGGAAACAGGGCGCGCATTCGTCGCGACCGCGACCGCCACGCCCCGGTAACATGCTACCGGGCCAACTCCCGGCTTCCGGGCGCCTTTCGGCACCCGGCATTGTCGGCAAAACGTAAGTATTCCATGTCCATACAACGACTATCCACGTACGCACGCCGGATCGCGCTGTTCGCACTGCTGCAGTTCGCGGCGATCGCAACCGCGTCGGCGTTTCCGGCGGCCGCATCCGCACCGGGCGCGAGCGGCGCCGGTGCCCCCGTGCCGACCATTTCGCTGAGCGACGCGGTGGCGCAGCTCAAGCAGATGCAGGTGCAACAGGACCGCATCAAGCAGCAGACGTCGAACGCCACCAACAGCAAGGAGCTCGACGGGCTCGGCGACGCGACCCAGGAACTGAGCGCCGACGTCGAGAAGCTGCAGAGCGAGCTCGCGCCGCAGCGCACGCAGATCCAGGCGCAGCTCGACGTGCTCGGCCCGCCGCCGGCGCCGGGCGCCTCGCCCGAGACACCCGCGGTCGCGCAACAGCGGGCGACGCTGAACGCGCGCAAGACGCAAATCGAAGCCGCGCTGAAACAGGCGGCCGACCAGAAGACCAACCTCGCGAACCTGAACGACCAGTTCGCGAAGCTGCACCGCGGCCTGCTGAGGAACCAGCTCGCCTTCCGTTCGGGCAGCATCTTCGGCGCGCAATTCTGGCTGCCGCTGTTCCATCTGTCGCCGGACGACGTCCAGCGGCTCGAGGACTTCAACGGCGAACTGGGCGACATGCTGCGGTCGTCCTGGACCCCCGGCCAGCGCGCGATCACCACGCTGCTGCTGATCGCCGCGCTGGCGGCCTGGCTCGGCGGCCGCCGCGTCGTCGAACGCGGGCTCGCGTGGGTCTGCCTGAACCGCCTGCCGCCCACCCGGCTGCGACGCAGCGCGCTGGCGCTGGCGACGGCGTTCTCGACGCTGCTGGCCACCGCGGTTGCCATCCAGATCCTCTATCTCGCGCTCGCCCGCCACTTCGAGCTGACGCCGTCGATGTCCGATCTGTGGGATCAGTTCGCGAAGCTCGCCGTGACCTGCGCGCTGATCGCCGGCCTCGGCCGCGCGTTGCTCTGCACCCGGCATCCGTCGTGGCGGCTGCCGGCGCTCGCCGATCCCGTCGCGCTGGCGATGAGGCCGTTCCCCGGCGTGCTGGCTGCGCTGCTGCTGCTATCCGGCACGCTCGAATCGATCAACCGGATCGTCGATACCAGCCTGTCCGTCACGCTGTTCGGCCGCGGCATCGTCTCGCTCGTCGTCGTGCTGACCGTCGGCGCGTCGATCCTGCGCGCGAATCGCGTCCGCGCCGCCATCGCGGCATCCGGCGAGGCGCCCGAGAACCGTTCGACGCTCGCGGGCCTGATCCATGCCGGCGTCACGCTGGCGATCGTCGTGTCGCTGGTCGCGCTGCTGATCGGCTACATCACGGTTGCGCGCTTCATCACGTACGAGCTCGTGTGGTTCGAGATCGTGCTGTGCAGCGTCTACATCCTGACGCAGCTGACGCGCGACGCGAGCGAAAGCCTGTTCTCCGCGAACCTGTCGACCGGCAAGCAGATCAAGCACCTGTTCGCGCTCGACGATCGGCATCTCGAGCAGGCGCACACGGTCGTGTCCGGCCTCGGCACGAGCCTGCTGATGCTGGTCGCCGCCATCGCGCTGCTGACGGGCGGTTTCGGCACGACGCCGAGCGACCTGCTCGACAGCGCGGTCGCGATGATCGGCGGCCAGCGGCTGCAGAGCCTGAACATCATGCCCGACCGGATCATGAACGCGGCAATCGGGTTCGCGATCGGCTTCTACCTGCTGCGTTCGGTGCGCCGCTGGCTCGACAACGAGTTCATGCCGGCGCTCGGCATGGATGCGGGCATGCGCGTGTCGCTGATCACGCTGTTCACCAACGTCGGCTATGTCCTCGTCGTGCTGATGACGCTGGGGCTGCTCGGCGTCAAATGGAGCAACCTCGCGTGGATCGTCAGCGCGCTGTCGGTCGGTATCGGCTTCGGTCTGCAGGAGATCGTGAAGAACTTCGTGTCGGGGCTGATCCTGCTGACGGAGCGCCCGGTGAAGGTCGGCGACATGGTCAGCATCGCGGGCGTCGAGGGCGACATCCGCCGCATCAACGTGCGTGCGACCGAGATCCAGTTGAGCGACCGTTCGACCGTGATCGTGCCGAACTCGCAGCTGATCTCGCAGAACGTGCGCAACGTGACGATGGGCAACAGCACGCAGGGCGTCGCGACGCTGATGCTGACGTTCCCGCTGAACACCGACCCCGAGCAGGTGCGCGACCTGCTGCTCGACGCGTACCGCGAACACACGGCGATTCTCGACAAGCCGGCGCCGTCGGTCACGTTCAGCCAGCTCACGCCGGACGGCATCACGCTCAGCGTGACCGGCTACGTGGCGAGCCCGCGGATCGCGGGTTCGACGAAGAGCGATCTGCTGTTCGAGATCCTGAAGCAGTTGCGCGCGGCAAAGATCACGTTGTCGACGCCGCAGATGCTGGTCGTGCAGAACATGCCGGCAAGCGATGGCGCCACCCGGCATGAACCGCGAGTGAGTGAATGAATCGGCGGCGCGCGCCGCTCGAGCGTCGCGGCGCGCGCATCGCCGAAAACGACAAGGGCCGGTTACCGCTTTCGCGGCAACCGGCCCTTTTCATTCGATCGATTCGATCGATTCGACCGTCAACGCCCCCTCGCGGGCGCCTGCCGTCACACGTCGAATTTCACCCCCTGCGCCAGCGGCAGTTGCCGGCTGTAGTTGATCGTGTTCGTCGCACGGCGCATATACGCCTTCCACGCATCCGAACCCGACTCGCGGCCGCCGCCCGTTTCCTTCTCGCCGCCGAACGCGCCACCGATTTCCGCGCCGCTCGTGCCGATGTTCACGTTGACGATCCCGCAATCGCTGCCGGCCGCTGACATGAACTGCTCGGCTTCACGCATGTCGTTCGTGAAGATCGCCGACGACAGGCCCTGCGGCACCGCGTTGTGCAGTTCGATCGCGTCGTCGAAGTTGTCGTAGACCATCACGTACAGGATCGGCGCGAACGTCTCGCGCTCGACCACCGCTGATTGCTTCGGCATCCGCACGATCGCCGGACGCACGTAGTACGCATCCGCGTGACCGACGTCGACACGCTCGCCGCCCTTCACTTCGCCGCCCTGCTCGCGCGCATCGGCCAGCGCCTTCTGCATCGCGTCGAACGACGCACGATCGACCAGCGGGCCGACCAGCGTGCCTTCTTCGAGCGGATTGCCGACCTTCACCGACGCATAGGCCTTCTCGATGCGCGGCAGCAGTTGCTCGACGAGGCTGCGATGCACGATCAGGCGGCGCAGCGTCGTGCAACGCTGGCCGGCCGTGCCGACCGCCGCGAACGTGACCGCGCGCACGACGAGATCCAGATCCGCGCTCGGCGCGACGATCATCCCGTTGTTGCCGCCGAGCTCGAGGATGCCGCGCGCGAGACGCTGGCTCAGCACCTTCGCGACCTCCTGGCCCATCCGCACGCTGCCCGTCGCGCTGACGACCGGCACCTTCTTCGACGCCGTCAGCACCTCACCGACATCGCGCATGCCGAGCACCAGCTGGCTCAGTTCCTTCGGCGCGACGCCCGGATGGGTCTTGTCGAACTCACGGATCGCCTTCTGGAGCAGCACGTGGCACGCGATCGCGGTCAGCGGCGTCTTCTCCGACGGCTTCCACACGACCGAATCGCCGCACACGAACGCGAGCGCCGCGTTCCACGCCCACACCGCGACCGGGAAGTTGAACGCCGAAATCACGCCGCACACGCCGATCGGGTGCCACGTTTCCATCATCCGGTGGCCCGGGCGCTCGGACGCGATCGTGAGGCCGTAAAGCTGACGCGACAGGCCGACCGCGAAGTCGCAGATGTCGATCATTTCCTGCACTTCGCCGAGGCCTTCCGACGTGATCTTGCCGGCTTCGAGCGTGACGAGGCGGCCGAGCTCGGCCTTGTGCTCGCGCAGCACGTTGCCGAACACGCGCACGAGTTCGCCGCGCACCGGCGCCGGCACCGTGCGCCACTTGAGGAATGCGTCGTGCGCGGCGTCGATCTTGCGCTCGGCGTCGGCGGGCGAGTCGACCGCCAGCGTCGCGAGCGTCGCGCCGTCGAGCGGCGAACGCGCGGTCAGCGCATTGCCTTTCCACTGGGCGAGATCGATGTCGAGCGCAGCAAGAATGTCGTTGAATTGCATCACTTCCTCTTCAGGGACAGATTGATCGGTGCGGCGGCGACGCCGCCCGCGTGATTCGATTGGAGCGCGTTCGCGCGCCCTGTGCAAGCGGATGCGCAGCTCGGCAGGCCCGGTGCGCCGCACGGCGCATCGCACGGCGCCGCCACCGGAAATCCGGCCGGACGGCGCGCCCCCGCCTCGCGAGGCACGATCCATGAGACACATTGTCGGCGGCCACAAGTCGGGCCGCTATTGATATTAACTCACGACTTCATTCCCAAAACGCAACACCTGGGCAGGACGAATCCGCCCGTTTCGGCACGGGCATGGGACCTGTCCAAGGCCGGTGTCCGGGCCGCCCCGCCGCTTGCGGCGCGCCGCGACTTGATGACAAAGTTGCATCACCCTGTGCGGAAATATCGTTTGCCGCACCCGCGGCGGGCACCCACAATCGGGGCGGCGTCGAGGTGCACCGCACCCGCCGCGCCGACGGCCGCCCAACGGCGGCCGGACAACAGACGAAGGCGACCCGCGTCGCGGCCCGCTGGACCCGGCCGATCCGGCTCGGCCCCGCGAGGCAGCGCCGCTGCCCGGCCGGCGGCCGGCAGCGCGTCGCACTTCGTAGCCAAAAAACAATCCCGGAGACAGCGCCCAGCACCCGCCATGCATTCAGATGCCCGCCCCGACTCGCCCCGTCCGTCCGGCTCGCCGCCCGCGAAGCCGTCCCTCCACCGCAGCCTGCAGGCGCGCCATCTGCGGATGATCGCGATCGGCGGCTCGATCGGCACGGGCCTGTTCGTCGCGTCCGGCGCGTCGATCTCGCAGGCCGGCCCCGGCGGCGCGATGCTCGCCTACATGATGATCGGGCTGATGGTCTATTTCCTGATGACGAGCCTCGGCGAGATGGCCGCGTTCATGCCGGTGTCGGGCTCGTTCGCGACCTACGGCTCGAAATTCGTCGACGAAGGCTTCGGCTTCGCGCTCGGCTGGAACTACTGGTACAGCTGGGCCGTGACCCTCGCGGTCGAACTCGTCGCCGCGCAGCTCGTGATGAATTACTGGTTTCCGCACGTGCCCGGCGTCTGGTGGAGCGCGATCTTCCTCACGCTGATCTTCGCGCTCAACGCGCTGTCGGTGCGTGGCTTCGGCGAGGCCGAATACTGGTTCGCGCTGATCAAGGTGCTGACCGTGCTCGCGTTCGTCGGCGTCGGCCTGCTGATGATCTTCGGGATCATGCAGGGCGGCCCGAGCGCGGGCTGGGGCAACCTCACGATCGGCGATGCGCCGTTCGCGGGCGGCTGGGCGACGATGCTCGGCGTCGCGATGATCGCGGGCTTCTCGTTCCAGGGCACCGAAATGATCGGCGTCGCGGCCGGCGAATCGGAGAACCCGCGCACCACGATCCCGCGCGCGGTCAGCCAGATCTTCTGGCGGATCCTGCTGTTCTACGTGTTCGCGATCTTCGTGATCGGCGTGCTGATTCCGTACACCGACCCGAGCCTGCTGAAGAGCGACGTGACCGACATCGGTGTCAGCCCGTTCACGCTCGTGTTCCGCCACGCGGGCCTCGCGTTCGCGGCCGGCGTGATGAACGCGGTGATTCTGACGGCCGTGCTGTCGGCCGGCAACTCGGGCATGTATGCGTCGACGCGGATGCTCTACAACCTCGCCGTCGAAGGCCGCGCGCCGAAGCTGTTCGCGAAGCTGTCGCCGGGCGGTGTGCCGCGCAACGCGCTGTATGCGACGACGGCCGTCGGCGCGCTGTGCTTC
>NZ_JBQEON010000042.1:0-63242 GCF_052045245.1 Burkholderia sp. 22313 | reverse complement strand
AAGCCGCGCGTCGTCATCGCCGGCGAACCCAGGCGGATACCGCTCGTCACGAACGGCTTTTCCGGATCGTTCGGGATCGCGTTCTTGTTCACCGTGATGTGCGCCGCACCGAGCGCCGCTTCCGCTGCCTTGCCCGTGATCTTCTTCGCGCGCAGGTCCACCAGCATCACGTGGCTTTCCGTACGGCCCGACACGATGCGCAGGCCGCGCTTGACCAGCGTTTCAGCCAGCACGCGTGCGTTCTCGACCACCTTCTGCTGATATGCCTTGAACTCCGGCGACAGCGCTTCCTTGAATGCCACTGCCTTGCCGGCGATCACGTGCATCAGCGGGCCGCCCTGGATGCCCGGGAAGATCGCCGAGTTGATCTGCTTCTCGTACTCGGCCTTCATCAGGATCACGCCGCCGCGCGGGCCGCGCAGGCTCTTGTGTGTCGTCGTCGTCACGAAGTCCGCGTGCGGCACCGGGTTCGGGTACACGCCTGCCGCGATCAGGCCGGCGTAGTGGGCCATGTCGACCATCAGGTACGCGCCGACCGACTTCGCGATCTTCGCCAGACGCTCGAAATCGATCTTCAGCGCAAATGCCGATGCACCCGCGACGATCAGCTTCGGCTTGTGCTCGTTCGCCAGCTTCTCGGCAGCGTCGTAGTCGATGTCTTCCTGCTCGTTCAGGCCATAGCTGACGACGTTGAACCACTTGCCCGACATGTTGACCGGCGAGCCGTGCGTCAGGTGACCGCCGTGCGCGAGGCTCATGCCCATGATCGTGTCGCCCGGCTTGAGCATTGCGAAGAACACACCCTGGTTCGCCTGCGAACCCGAGTTCGGCTGCACGTTCGCCGCTTCCGCGCCGAACAGCTGCTTCACGCGATCGATCGCCAGCTGCTCGACCACGTCGACGTATTCACAGCCGCCGTAGTAGCGCTTGCCCGGATACCCTTCCGCGTACTTGTTCGTGAGCTGCGAGCCCTGCGCGGCCATCACGGCCGGGCTCGTGTAGTTTTCCGACGCGATCAGCTCGATGTGATCTTCCTGCCGGCGGTTCTCGTCCTGAATGGCAGTCCAGAGTTCCGGATCGACGTTGGCGACGGTGCTGGTAGAGCGATTGAACATGATGATTGATCAAAAGAGAGTGATGGATTGACCCTTGGTAGGCCGGACTTGCCCCGGACCCGCGAAGTCGAGCGCCTGACCGGCGCCCGATGGCGTCGACAACCATGCCGCCCCGCGATGCCGGCTGAACGGTGATTCGGCATTGCCATTCCAGCAGACGGAAATTCGTTCAGATAGAAGGATTGCGACATTCCGCTAGGACGCATCGCGCGGCGCACCGGACAAAAAAAATCGAAGGCCCGCATCGCTGCGGTGCCTTCGACTTCGGATCTCCAACCACACACCGCTCAGCCGAACAGCGTCCGAAGATGATCGTTGCAGAAATGGCCTTCGGGGTCCACTGCTGCGGCGCAACACGCGGAACGCTTCGGCCTGCGGGAACCAGCGGTCCACGTCGTCGCGGCGTTACGCGCACCGGGAAGCCTGAGCGCCGCGCGCGGCGCGTTGACTCGGGTCGATGTTGTGCGTGCCGAAGCGAGCCCGTAAAGAACGCCGCGGCGCGGCCGAAACGTGCGCCGCGGCAGGTCGAAAACAAGTCGTCACCACGGTCGAGCGACCGGTACCCAACCGGCACCGGCCCCTCCCGGGTACGACCTCGCTACCCCCTTACTCCTGCTGTTCCTGCTGCGCCTGCACCTGCTGCTGCTGGATGAACTGCCGCACGTCGCTCATCGTCACGCGACCGGTGTGTTTCGCATCGATCTCGTCGAAGTGCTTCGACACGAACCCCAGCCCGCTGCTCTGCGCCTGCGCTTTCGTCACGGCCGCGCCATTGCTCAGCACGGTATTGCCGCCGAGCCGGGCATCGACGCGCTTCTGCGCCTGCTGCTGCAGCGTCGCGCCGGTCGATGGCAGCACCGGCGCCACGCGGGTCGAAGGAAAGAACGGACCGTCGACGCCGTGCCCGCCGTGCGGCAGCTTCACCGGCGCCACCGCCTGCGGCGGCAGTGCATGGGCGCTGCTCATCGCGGCACCGAGGACGATCAACGGAGACATACGCCGCATCAAATTGATTAGGGACATGATCACTCGCGTTCAATGGATGAAATGGAGGGTTCCTTTTCGCAAGGAGTCCGTCGGTTACGGTGCGGCCGCCAGCGTCGTCGCGGCGGTCGCGCCCGGCACGCTGCCGGTCGGCGTGCCGGCCGGATTCTCGTCCGGCCACGGCGGCGGCAGGGTCTTCAGCGTCAGCGCCGTCGGAATCCGCGCCCCCTTGTAGAACGTCGTCAGGTCGCGCTTCATCTGCGGCCGCGCGACGTCGTCCAGATACGTCATGTGCCCGCCCTGGAAGAAGTTCACCTGCAGCTTCGGATTCAGGCCCTTCACCGTCTGCAGCCGCGCGAGCTGCTTCTCGGTGTTGAAGAACGGCGTCGCCAGATCGTGAAGGCCGTTTTCCGCGAGCACGTGCAGCTTCGGATTGAGCTGCAGCGCGCCGAGCAGATCGGGGATCGTGTCGGGCATCGGCTGGCCGTCATGCGAGAAGTCCCACACCTGGATGATGTTGTCGTTCAGCGGCAGGTAGGTTGCATTCGGCGCGGTGTAGCCGAGGTAGTCGGGCATCTGCGTCGCGAGCGCGTTCGTGAACGGCTGCGCGATCAGGATGTCCGACGGATCGCCGTCCGTCTGCAGCCGCGGATCCGAGTTCGGCAACGACACGCGTCCGTCGTAGCGGCCGATCGTCGTGCCGGGCAGCAGGCTCGTGCCGAACGGATTCGCGTTGAAGTAGCCGCTCAGCGCCTGCTGCGTCAGACTCGACGGGATCGACCACAGCTTCAGCGTCGCATCGCTCGGGAACACCGGCGTGCCCAGCGCATCCGGAATGCCGAGCTGGCTCAGCACCCACGACTGCGAGTACTGCTGCAGCTGGTTGTAGATCAGCGTCGTGAACAACTCGGTCTGCAGTGCATACAAATAGGGATTGACCGGTGCCGGCGACACCTGGTTGAAGTACGCCGCGACCGCCGCATAGCCAGGCAGATAGCCTGCCACGGTATCGGTGTCGAGCAGCAGCCCTTCGGTCGACTGCGTGATCGCCACCGCTTCCGTCGCATCCGCGAAGTAGTTCAGGATCGCCGACTGCAGCACGATGCCGGTCAGATGCACGCCGGCCGATTCGAGCGCCAGCGCGAGCATGTCGGTACGCGGCGTGCCGTACGATTCGCCGTACAGATAGATCGGCGACGTGCCGCGGCCGTTCACGTTCAGGTAGCGCTGGATGAAGTCGCGCATGATGTTGACGTCCGCGTCGGAACCCCAGTACTTCTGGTTCGTGTTCGGCAACACGGCTTCCGACAGCCCGGTGCCCGGCGGGTCGATGAACACGAGGTCGGTCGTGTCGATCAGGCTTTCCGCGTTGTCGACGAGCGGATAGTTCGGCCAGTTGTTGCCGAACAGCGGATCGGGCGTGGCGACGCGCGTCGGCGCGAACGAGCCGAGCCGCAGCCAGATCGACGACGAGCCGGGGCCGCCGTTATAGACGAACGTGACGGGGCGCGGCTTGCCGGTCATGCTCGGCGCGGTGTACGCGACGTACGACATCGACGCTTCCGCGTTGCCGTTCGCGTCCTGCGCGGTCAGGTGGCCGGTGGTCGTCGTGTAGTTGACCGTCGTGCCGCCGGATTTCCACGGGTAATGCATCACCGCCGCCTTCTCCGACACCTGCGCGGCCGCGAGGCCGTCGGTCGCGTTCATCGAATAGGCGACGTTGTCGACGTAAGGCTGGTTCGCGGCCGACGCCTGATTGGCGGCTGCCTGCGCGCTGGCCTGCTGGCTGGCGGTGCTCTGCGCGAGGCTCGACGCGCCGACCGACGACGAATCGTCGCCGCCGCAGCCCGCGAGCACGAGCGTCACCACGGTCAATGCACCGAGCCCGGCCAGCCGGCCGCGACGTTCGCGGCGGCTGCCGGTACTGCTCCTGTCTGGTTTCATGCCTCTGTCCTTGTGTTGGGTCGGATATCGCTTCACACACAGGCCGCCATCGCCGACGAAAAACGCGCAGGCTTACCCGCCACTCGCGTTGCACGGCCGGCAGACGACGGTTGGGGATTGGACTTCTTCGAGAGACTGAACGTGATACAGACACAGCAAACTGCTGGCGGAGAATGATGCGAGAACGCCGCCCCCTTGCAGTTTCGACGACTTTTTTATTACCGAAATTTACGACATGACAAAAATAGGCGGTGCTGCGCCGCGTTGTCAAAGATCATTCCGATATTAAAAAATCTCTAATGATGCGAACGGCGATCAGTGTCTGGCATTTGAAAGAAAAACGATTGTTCGAATTCGGCGCATTGCATGGATCATTTTTCCCGGAACGGCGTCTGTTTCGCACATGTTCCGTGGTGTTCCCCCGGCATTGAAGTCGCACGCGAAAACCCTTCATATCGACAGGATTTTTCTTTCATTTTAATTATTCCAAATCGATTAGAGCGATTATTTGAATAAAGACCGAAACCATCCACAAAATACCGATTTCGATGATTTATCGGATATGCACGGAATTATTTACCCGATATTTGACCGACATCGCGGAATGCATGAAACGCGCATTGATACGCAAGCGGTGCGTATTCATCGCGGAGAAGCGATCATTCGCGGACAGACGTGCGGCGGGTGCCGCACGCCGTACTTCCAAATACTCGGCTCGGCGATCAGCGCGCGCCGCCCGGCAGCGCGATATCGATCAGCACCGGATCGTGATCCGACGAGCGATACGCGTCCGGCGCGTAGTACGTCTTCTGCTGCTCGGCCGACTTGTACGCGAGCGTGTACTGCAGCGCGAGCGGCTCGTCCGCGTTGATGTGCCATTCGTGCACGGCCTTCACGTGCGACGCGAGCGGCAGCGACGCGAGCGCGTGATCGAGGTAGCCGGCTTCGCCGTTGTACACGTAGCTGTACGCGTCGGCGCCGATCCAGCGCGACACCAGGTTGCGATAACCGCGCGCTTCGAGCAGGCGGATCGGGTCTTCATACGTGTAGCTGTTGAAGTCGCCGATCAGCAGCGTGCCCTGCCCCGCAACGCCCGTCGGCGTGCCGGCGAGCCAGTCGGCCAGCTTCGCGGCCGCGCGGGTGCGCGTCGGGTTCCAGCAGCCCTGGCCATCGCCCTGGTCGAGGTCGTCGTTCGCCGCGTCCGGGCAGTTCTTCGACTTCAGGTGGTTGACCGCGATCGTCAGCGCCTGCTTGCCGCCGATGCGCCGGAACGACTGCGCGAGCGGCTGGCGGTTCTTGTCGTCGATCGCGAGCGTCGACGCGCGGCCGACCGGTTCGACCGCGCGGCTGTCGTAGATCATCGCGACCGCGATCGCGTCGCCGCCGAGGCGCGACGCGCCCGGATCGACGACGCGCCAGTGGCTGCCGAGCTTCGCCGCGAGCTGACGCACCGCGCTCAGTTCGCCGTAGCCGTTGTTCTGGATTTCCATCAGGCCGATCACGTCGGCGTTCAGCGCCTTCAGCGCGCTGACGATCTTCGCTTCCTGACGCTGGAATTCCTGGTAGTTCTTCGCGCCGCGGTTGTTCGGATCGTCGAAGCCGCCGCCGAGCCCGTTGCCGTTGAAGTAGTTCAGGACGTTGAACGACGCGACGCGCAGGTTCGATTTCGGGTCGCGCGCCGGCGCAGGGGTGCGCGGGTTCGCCCGCGTGTCGAACACTGGTGCGGCCGCGCCCGGCAGCGGCTGCACGCGCCATGCGCCGTAACGCACCTCGAGCACGCCTTCGACGTCGCGCACCGTGTCGCCCGAACGCAGCGTGTTCGCGGCCGACAGTTGCGGCGCCGGATACGGGACGCTCGCCGGGTTCTGCTTGTTCGAGCCGTCGTCGAGAATCAGCCGGTTGCGTGCGTTCGCATCGATCTGCGTCTGCGCCTGCGACGGCGGCACCACGCTCGTCGGCGTGCGCAGGCGGCCGTTGCTCAGCATCACGCTGCCGTAGCGGCCGAGTTCGTAGTTGTCGGTGACGTTCAGCGTCTGCGGCAGGCGCACCAGCATCCCTTCATACGCGGCGAATGCGCCCGGGTTGTCGACCGGTAGCGTGAGCGTCGCCGGCCTGACCGTCTGGCTGTTCGCGCACACCGCGATCGCGCCCGACAGCGTCAGCTGCGTCTGCCCGTATTTCTCCTCGACCTTGCCCGTCACGTGCACGAGATCGCCCGCCTTCGCGCGCGCTTTCGGCGCATAGACGAACAGGCCTTCTGACACGCCCGGCTGGTTGCGGCGCTGCGCGTCGGCCTGCTGGACGAAGAAGCCGCCGAAGCCGTCCGTGCCGCCGAAATCGGCGGTGACGACCGCTTCGATCGATACGTTCTGGCCGGCGAGCGGCGACGGCGCGCCCAGCCCCTGGATGTCGGCGATCAGCGTCGTGCTGCCGCCGCAGTTCGGGCTGACGGGCGCGGCGGTGGCGGCGAGGACCGGTGCGGCCAGCGTGGGCAGCAGCAATAGCGGGGCAAACAGGCGGATTGTCGAGCGCATGACGGGGAATCCCGGTTGTGAGGGTGGCGAAAGCTTAGCGGCGCTTAATGACAGTTTTTGGTAATAAACAGACAGGCGCATGTAATTTTCAGTATTACCCTGTGTCGTGCCGATCGACCACGCGCTCGCGGCCGGAAAGCGGGAAACCGTCGGATAAAAGAGGGGCCCGTTCCGACGATTTCCCGAAGTCGGCTTCGCCGGCCGACCGCGACGCTAGACTGTCCCCGGCAACGCGCTCGACACGAGCACCGCCGCGGCCATCAGCACGCCGGCAAGCACGACCGCCTCGATCCGCAGCACCGTGCCGAACCGGCGCAACGCGATCGCAGGCACCGCCGCCGCCGGATCCTTCAGCGCGGCCAGTAGTTTCGACATCCCGAAGAACCGGTTGTGTCCGCCGAGCGCCGCCGCGATCAGCACGAGCGCGAGCTTGAGCAGCAGGATCTGTCCATACGTCGACGCGAGCAGGTTGTCCGGCGTGTCGACACCGCGCCACCCGTTGTATGCGCCGGTCGCGAACAGCACGGCCAGCGCAACCGTCGACACGTCGGACAGCGCCTGCACGAACGACGCGCCGGTCGTGCGTTCGTCCGCCGGCATCGCGACAAGCCGCGGCATCACGCCGAATGCCGTCACCAGCACGAGTCCGACCCACGCGCTGATCGCGAGCAGATGCAACCAGTCGACCCACACCGGCACGCTGAACAGCCCGGCGTCGACCGGATGCCCGCCGTTGCTGCGCGCCAGCGCGACGCACGCGAGCGCCGCCCACATCGCAAACGGAACGCGCTGATCGCCCGCCTGCCGCACGAACGACAGGATCGCGACCGCGAGCATGAACGCGGCGCCGGCCAGCCACGCATGGCCGAACCCCGTGCCGGCAAGCATCGCACGCACGGCCGGCCCCGCTTCGAGCAGCGGCGCTTCGCTCATCAACGCGCAGTGCGCCCAGAACGCGGTGACGCTCGCGAGCAGCGACACGACGGATGCACCGCGCAACGTCGCGACGAACCGCCGTGCGATGTCGCGCTGCCACGCCGACGCGCCGCACGCGAGCCACTGGCTGCCGAGCAGCGTGCCGACGACGACGGCGAACCCGGCGTTCTGGATCGCGACCGCCGCCAGCCGCAGCATGCCGACGAAGCCTTCGTTCACCCTTTCACCTTGAACGTATAGGTGCCCTTGGTGCGATGCGCGTCGGCCGTCATCGCCACCCACTGCACGGTGTACGCGCCCGGTGCGAGCTTCGGCATCGCGACGGTCATCGCGCGCGGTGCCGATGGGTCGACCCTCGCCTTCTCGTGTGCGACGGGACTGCCGTTCGCGTCCGACACCTTCACCGAACTGAACGCGGGTTCGAGATCTTCGTTGAAGGTGAGGCGCAACGTGTCGGGCGCGGTGTCGACCGTGCTGCCGGTCGCGGGCGTCGCGCTTTCGAGCTTGCCGTGCGCCAAGGCGGCAACCGGCGCGGCGGCGATCAGCGCGCCAGTCGCGACGCAACGGACGAACCGCGTGAGCCTCGTGATCTTCGTGTGCATGGTCTGCCCCGCCATCACGGCTTCTTCAATTCGACGACGGTCAACGCGCCGTCCACGTCCTCGGCGACGAAGTCGATCTTGTCGCCTGACTTGACCTGCGACAGCATCGCCGGATCCCTGACCTTGAACACCATCGTCATCGCCTCCATCCCGAGGTTCTCCAGCGGGCCGTGCTTGATCGTCAGCTTGCCCGCGGCCGTGTCGACCTTGCGGATCTCGCCGTGCGACATCTCGCGCCGTGCATCGGCGCCCTGCTTCGCGGTGCCGCTCATGTCCATGCCTGCCATGTCGCCGGCCGCGTACGACGCGGCCGAGAACATCAGCGCGCAACCCGTTGCAATCGAAACCAATGCCTTCTTCATCGTGCCTGCTCCATCCAGAGTGAGTGAAATCGAACCGGCGGCCATATCGTCGCGGCCGCCGCATGCTGCCTGCGGCTCAACCGTCCGTCAGTTCGCCGGTGTATTCGTACGCGACGGTGCCCTTCGGATGCCGGAACCAGCCCGGATCGCGGTAGTCGTTGCGGCCGAGCCCCTGCCGCACCTTCAGTACCGTGAACATGCCGCCCATTTCCAGCGGCCCGAACGGGCCGGTGCCCGTCATCATCGGCAGCGTGTTGTCGGGCAGCGGCATCTCCATGCCGCCCATCGCGCCGCCGGTGCTGCCCATCGCCATGTAGTCGGGCACGAGCTTGCCGATGCGCTTCGCGAGATCCTTCTGCGGCACGCCGATCAGGTTCGGCACCTGGTGGCCCATCGCATTCATCGTGTGATGCGACTTGTGGCAATGGAACGCCCAGTCGCCGGGACGATCGGCAGTGAACTCGATCGCGCGCATCTGGCCGACCGCGACGTCGGCCGTCACCTCCGGCCAGCGCGCCGCCGGCGGAATCCAGCCGCCGTCGGTGCCGGCGACCTCGAAGCTGTAGCCATGCAGGTGGATCGGATGATTCGTCATCGTCAGGTTGCCGAAACGAATCCGCACGCGATCGCCGGCGCGCACCGGCAGCGGGTCGATGCCCGGAAACACGCGCGAGTTGAAGGTCCACATGTTGAAGTCCGTCATCTCGTTCACGCGCGGCGTGTAGCTGCCGGGATCGATGTCGTACGCCGCGAGCAGGAACACGAAGTCGCGATCGACCGGCATCGTCGCGCGACTCCTCGGGTGCACGATGAACATGCCCATCATTCCCATCGCCATCTGCACCATCTCGTCGGCGTGCGGGTGATACATGAATGTACCGTGCGCCTCCAGCTGGAACTCGTAGACGAAGGTCTTGCCGGGCGGAATGTGCGGCTGCGTGAGGCCGCCGACGCCGTCCATCCCGTTCGGCAGCCGCAACCCGTGCCAGTGGATCGTCGTGTGCTCGGGCAGCCGGTTGGTCACGAAAATGCGGACCTTGTCGCCTTCGACCGCCTCGATGGTCGGGCCCGGCGACTGGCCGTTGTAGCCCCACAGGTTCGCGTTCATGCCGGGCGCCATCTCGCGCACGACGGGTTCGGCCGTCAGGTGGAACTCCTTCCAGCCGTTCTTCATCCGCCACGGCAGCGTCCAGCCGTTCAGCGTCGCGACCGGCGTGTACGGGCGGCCGTTGGACGGCACGAGCGGCGGTTGCGTGCCGGCTCGCGCCATCGTGGGCGCTTCGGGCAGCGACGCGGCGCCGGCCTTGCTGACCATCGCCGCACCGAGCAGCGCGGCACCCGAGCCGCTGAGAAATTGTCGACGGGACACCATGTCAATCCCCTTCGGAATGCGTGGCGGGCGCCGGTTGCGCCGCGGGAGAGGAAGCCGGCTGCGGCGCAGCGTCGGGCGGGGATGCGGCGGGAGCAGCCGCGGGCTGCATGGGCTGCATGGGCTGCATGGGCTGCATGGGCTGCATGGTCGGTAGCCGGCCGCCGACGGCCATCTGCAGATCGGTTTCGGCGAGCCAGTAGTCCTTCAACGCATCGATGTAACCATTGACCGCACCGGCCTGCTCGCGCGCATCGGTTAGCAGTTCGAACACGCTCGCGAGCATCCCGTTGTACCGCAGCAGCAATTCGTCGGCGATCGTCTTGCGCAGCGGCACGACTTCGTCGCGATAGTGTTTCGCGACGTCGTAGCTCGTCACGTACGCCGCGTACGATGCGCGCACGTCGGAGCGCGCGTCGATCGCCGTCTGCGCGAGCCGGTTCGCCGACTGCATGTAGATGGCCTCGGCCCGTGCGACCTTCGCGCCGCCCCAGTCGAACAGCGGGATCTCGACACTGATCTCGTAACCACGCTCGCGCCCCTTGTCGGTCTCGTAGTTGTTCACGTAGCCGAGATCGACCGCGTTGACGAAGCGCGTCGCCTTGCTGAGCCCGAGCGAGGCCGCGACGCCCTGCGTCTGCAGCTTCGCGGCCTGGATGTCGAGGCGGTTGCCCATCGCGTAGCGTTCCAGATCGGGCAGGTCGGGGCGCGCCTTCGGCAGGTCGGGCAGGCGCTCGGGCAACGCGTACCGCGCGCGCTCGCCCCACAGCCCCATCGCACGCGTGAGCTTCTCGCGCGCGGCCACGGCCTGGTGATCCGCCTTCGCCTGCTGTGCGACCGCATCCGCATGGAACGCCTGTTCGCGTGCGTAATCGAGCCGGCTGAAGTTGCCGGCCTGCCGCATGCGCAGCGCGAGCTCGGCGGCGGCGCTCGCGGCGTCGCGCACCTGCCGCGCATAGTTCGCGGCCTGTTCCGCGGCGACGGCCTCGACATATGCGCGTCGCGCGTCGGCCGCGACCTTCAGCATCGCATCGGCGGTTTCGAGCCTGGTCTGCTCGAAGCGGCGGCGTTCGATGTTCGTCGCGAGCGGCAGCGTCAGCAGCGCGAAGACATTGGCCGAGAACGTGCGGCCGAGGCCCAGCTCGCCGTCGCCGGCGCGCGTGCGGCTGAACGAGAAGCGCGGGTTCGGCAGCCGGCCGGCCTGCACGAGGTCGGCCTCCGACAGCCCGAGTTCGGCATACGACGCCTGCAGGCCGCGGTTGTTCAGCAGCGCGAGCTGCACCGCGTCGTCCATCGACAGCGGTTTCGCGAGCAGTTCCTTCGTCCGCGTGTCCACGGCTTCGCGGTCGGCGTCGGTCCTGACGATGACGGCGTCCTTCCCGATGCGCTCCGATGCGGCGGACGACACGGCGTCGAAGCCGCCGTTCCGCGAGAACGTCGTGCAGCCGGCGAGGAAGGCCAGCACGAGCGCGGCCGCGCCGATTCGCGGTGACATCGCAAGCCTCGTCATTGCGCGCCCCCGCCGTGTATCGAATGGGCTGCGCCGCCCGCCGCGCTTCCGGGCATCGCGTGTCCGGACTTCGCGCTTCCGGTCGCCCACCCCTTCGCGGGCCGTTCCATCACGTCCCGGTTCAGTTGTTTCCAGCCCGGGCCGGCATCGTCCCGATACGACGCGTAGCCGTCGAACGCGGACGTCACGGTGACGTCCGGCACCGGCGCGGCGGCATCGGCCGGATCGGGAAAGTTCGCTTGCGCGGGCGCGAGCGACGGCACGAGCGCCGCCGCGCCAAGCAGCGCCGCAATGATCAATCGCATGGGTGTTTCTCGTCGTGAGTCGCGCGGCGCACGTCGAATGCGCGCCGGCACGGTTTGCGGAGACCGGATGAACGGGAGCGACGCCGCGACGGCGCGCTCGGGACACAGGACGGCCGCAGCTTATCGCCACCGGCGTGACGACGACATGGTCGAAACATGACCGGATTTTCACGAAACGCCGGCGCTGCATCGCCGGCATGCCGGATGACAATTCCGTCATCCGCCGGTCATCTTTCGCGCACGCGCGGCGCCGTAAGCTCACGCGTTACACTGACCGGCTGGAATCACGAACGGCCTGCTCCACCATGCGGATACTGATAGTCGAAGACGAACCCAAGATGGCGTCGTACCTCCGCAAGGGGCTGACGGAGGCGAGCTACACGGTCGACGTGGCCGAGAACGGCAAGGACGGGCTGTTCCTCGCGCTGCACGAGGATTTCGATCTCGTCGTGCTCGACGTGATGCTGCCCGAGCTGGACGGCTTCGAGGTGCTCCGGCGGCTGCGCGCGCAGAAGCAGACGCCCGTGCTGCTGCTCACGGCCCGCGAGGCGGTCGAGGACAAGGTCGCCGGGCTCGAACTCGGCGCCGACGATTATCTGCTCAAGCCGTTCGCGTATGCGGAATTCCTCGCCCGCATCCGCTCGCTGCTGCGACGCGCGCCGCGCAGCGCGCGCGAGATCCTGCAGGTCGCCGATCTCGAGGTCGACCTGATCAAGCGCCGTGTACGGCGCGCCGAGCACCGCATCGACCTCACCGCGCAGGAGTTCGCGCTGCTGCAACTGCTCGCGGAACGCGAGGGCGAGGTGCTCACGCGCACCTTCATCACGTCGCAGATCTGGGACATGAATTTCGACAGCGACACGAACGTCGTCGATGCGGCGATCAAGCGCTTGCGTGCGAAGCTCGACAACGCGTACGAGAAGAAGCTGATCCATACGATTCGCGGCATGGGCTACGTGCTCGAGGATCGCGCGTGAGCGGCGGCCCCGCGCCGTATTCGCTGCTCCGGCGCCTGACCCTCGCGTTCGCCGCCGTCGCCGCGCTCGTGTTCGCGCTGACCGGCGCCTACCTGTATCGCTCGCTGTCCGCCGAGCTGATCCGGCGCGACGACATCGAGATCGCCGGCAAGCTCAACCAGTTCCTGCAGCTCGCGCACGCGAGCGGCTCGACGGCTGCGTTGCGCGCCGATCCGGCCGTGTTCCATGAAGTGCTGCTGTCGCATCCCGGCGTCTATCTCGGCATCTACGACGGCGCGAATCGCCCGCTCGTCGAACACACCGACGAAACCGGCAACACGCTCGCGTCGGTAATCGCGAAGCCGCAGCCGGCCGCCGTCGCGGGCGCCAGCCCGTTCACCTGCTCGCCGCCCGGCATCGGCACGTCGCGCTGCGTGCGTGCGCGCGCCACGCTGCCGTCGGGCGAAACCATCCAGGTCGCGCTGGCGCGTACGGCGACCGATCGCCAGTCGCTGCTGGAAAGCTATCGCGTGGACATCTGGCTCGCGGCCGCCCTCGGCGCGCTGCTGGTCGGCGCGCTCGGCTACGCGGTCGCATCGCGGGGGCTGCGTCCGGTCGAAAGCCTCGGCCGGCAGACGTCGCGCATCGAGGCGCACAACCTGNTGCGCGGGGCGGCCCGGTCGAACTGCATGAGCTCGCCACGTCGGTGAACCGGATGCTCGACCGGCTCGAGCGCGCGTTCGTGCGGCTGTCGCAGTTCTCGTCCGATCTCGCGCACGACATGCGCACGCCGCTCGCGAACGTGATCAGCTCGTCGCAGGTCACGCTGTCGCGCGCCCGCACCACCGACGAATACGAAGCGCTGATCGATTCGAACATCGAGGAATGCGAGCGACTGCAGCGGATGATCGAGAACATGCTGTTTCTCGCGCGCACCGACAATGCGCGGCAACACCTGAAGACCGCCGAACTCGACGCGGGCAACGAGCTGCGCCGGCTCGCGTCGTATTTCCAGGCGCTGGCCGACGAAGCCGGCGTGCATCTCGCCGTGCACGGCGACGCGCCGGTCATCGCGGACGCGATGCTGTTCCGGCGCGCCGTCAGCAACCTCGCGTCGAACGCGCTCCAACACGCGGAAGCCGGATCGACGATCGAGCTGGCCGTGTCGGCGCACGCCGGCGACACGGTCGTCGAAGTCACGAATCGCGGCGCGGCGATTCCGCCCGAGCAGATCGAGCGGATCTTCGAGCGCTTCTACCGGATCGATTCGTCGCGACACGGCGCCGCGCGCAATGCCGGGCTCGGGCTCGCGATCGTCAAGTCGATCGTCGAACTGCACCGCGGCAAGATCGAGGTCACGAGCCGCGACGGCCGCACGACCTTCGCGCTGTCCTTCCCGACCCATGCTCCGTGACATGGAGATGACGCCGCCGCGCACGCCGATTGCTTCCCGGTCCGACATGCCCGTTCGGGGCAACGCATCATTCCTTTCCGGATGAAAGGGTTTGACCGCACAAGCTTGCCGAAAGCCGCCGGCTCGGCTAGACTGCCCTTCGTCTTTGGGGAGTAGCCTGCTTTCCTGCCCCGGAAAGCGAACGCGTCAACACACTCGGCCTGCGGCCGTGGCGCGTTCGGCCGAATCGGTCTGGCGAGACCATGGACGCATCGCGCCGTTCCAGGTCGGACGTCGGCAGATGCGTCATGGTTCGTCCACGTCCGACCACGGAGCCCCCATGTTCCTCCTTGCCTTCCCTTCGCGTTTCATCCGTTTCACTACCGCGCGCAAGCCCGCCTGCGGAGGTGCCGCATGACGTTCATGCTCGTCGAACTGGCGTTCATGCTGATCGTCATCCTGATCGCCGCCGAGCTCTTCACCAATGCGCTCGAACATCTCGGCGAACGATTGAAGATTTCCGAAGGCGTCACCGGTTCGCTGTTCGCGGCCGTCGGCACCGCACTCCCCGAAACGATGGTGCCGCTGCTCGCGCTCGCGGGCGGCACGTCGAATGCGGCCGTGAACGAGGAGATCGGCGTCGGCGCGATTCTCGGCGCGCCGCTGATGCTCGCGACGCTGACCACCTTCCTGATGACGCTCGCCGTGATCCGCTCGCGCGGCCTGACCGGCACGATCGCGCCCGAACGAACCGGCTTCGTGCGCGACCTGAACTACTTCCTCGCCGCATTCGCGCTCGCCACCGTCGCGATGTTCGTCCCGCATCACGTGTGGGCGGTCCGCGCGCTGCTCGCCGCGATGCTGGTCGGCATCTACGTGCTGTATGTCGTGATGACGTTCCGCGCGTCGACGCAGCTCGTCGATGCCGGACACGGTACCGAAGCGCCGCATGCGATGTTCCTGTCGCGCGTCGGGCTGCCGACCAATCTCGCGACCATCGCGCTGCAACTCGCGCTCGGCGTCGCGCTGCTCGTCGGCGGCGCGAAGGGCTTCATTCACGGCGTCGAAGGCGTGTCGCACCTGCTCGGCATTTCCGCGCTGCTGCTGTCGCTGATCATCGTGCCGATCGCGACGGAGCTGCCGGAGAAGGTCAACAGCGTGCTGTGGATCCGCCGCCAGAAGGACACGCTCGCGTTCGGCAACATCACCGGCGCGATGGTGTTCCAGGGCACGCTGCTGCCGGCGATCGGCATCATGCTGACGCCGTGGGAGCCGCGCCCCGAAGTGCTGACGGGCGTGATCATCACGCTCGCGGCGGCGGCCTGGCTGCGCGTCAATGCGCGTGCGCGCGGGCTCGCGATCTGGGCATTGCTTGCGAACGGGGCCGGGTATGCCGGCTATCTGTTCGTGACGTTGACGCGCTGAATGCTCGGGATGCGCCGAGTGTGCTGAACCTGCCGGCTTCGTGCGGAAGCCCTGCGCGACTGAAACGCAAGCCGGCCCGCCCGCCCCGATACCCCCCCACCCCATCGAGAGAAACAACATGGAACTACACGCCACCGTCGGCGCGGCCACGTCCGACATCGACGACGATGAAACCTTCGCGAACATCTATTGCCACGACGCGGCGCAAAACTATTGCTTCTCGCTGCTGCGCTTTCCGGAGGAACCGACGATCGAGGTGATGGTGCTCGACCAGCTCACCGCGAACGTCAAGGATCTGACGGTGCGCCTCACGGGCGACACGCTCGACGTCGAACTCGACGAGCGTACCGCCGCGCGGCTCGACGGCCATACGCATTACGTGATCCATCTCACGCCGGGCGAACATGACCCCGTCGTGCTGCGCGCCGCGCTGAAGGAAATCTTCGACGGCAAGAACGGGTATCGCGACGACAGCGCCAGCGCGTAATCCGGTCGCCACGCTTCCCACATATTGAGCGCGCGACATCCCGTCAATAGGGACGGCGCGGACTTCTCGCGCGCGATCACGTATATCGCCGCGATGGCGCTCGCGGGCAGCCTGTCGCGCGGGCTGCTGGTCGGCAAGGTCGAGCGCATCGACGCGTGAGCGTCCCGCAGGCGGCCTGCGCTACGCCGCCAGCGCGTCCGTCTTGACGTTGAACGCGCGCAGCAAGTCCTCGCGGAACGCATCGACGATCGGCTTGCCGCTCGCGTTGCGCTTCATCGCCAGATGCAGCGGCACGTCGAAGCTGAACGTCGCGCGACCGACGGCCTTCACGAGCCCGCGCTGCTCGAACGGCTCCGCGTAATGCGCGGGCAGATAGCCGAGATGGCCGCCCGACAGGATCAGGATCGTCGCGGCCTCGATGCTGTCCGCGCTCGCGGTCACGCGCCGCTCCGGCAGCGGATACTGTTCCTCCGGCACCGGATACGTGCGCCACACCCAGTCGTGCGCCTGCAGGTCGTCCACCGACACCGGCTGCGACGCATGGAACAGCGGATGGCCGCGGCCGCAGTAGATCACCTGTTCCTCGGTAAACAACGGCGTGTAGTCGAGCCCCGGCACGCGATGCCAGAAATACCCGATCGCGCAATCGAGCCGGTTGTTGACGAGCCCTTCCTCGAGTGCCTGCGGCGACGCGACCTTCATCGAGAACGTGACGGCCTGGTCGCGCTTGCGGAACGCGCCGATCGCGTCGGCAACGCGTGCGTTCTCGACCAGCGGCGCCTGCCCGATCAGTCCGATCGACAGCGTGCCGACCAGCTTGCGGTCGATGTCGCGCACGCGCGCGACGAACTCCGACGTCGCCGCGACCAGCGTGCGCGCGGTGGCCGCGAAGCGTTCGCCCTTCGACGTCAGCCGAAAGCCGCCGCGGCCGCGGTCGCACAGCTTGAAGCCGACGCGCGCTTCCAGCGCGGAAAGCTGCGTGCTGATCGTCGACTGCCGCACGCCGAGCGAGGCCTCGGCGGCCGTGATGCCGCGCGCATCGACGACGGCCAGAAAGACCCGGATGAGCCGGAGATCGAGATCGGTGGTATTCGAAAACATGCGTCAAGCCGCTGCGCGTTCGCCGATGGAGTTGACCGGACGCGCGCCGTCATCGGCAGCGGCGCGCGCCATACCCGTCGTTCGTCCTCGCCCTGCGCTTACATCGGGAAGCCCATCGCCTTGATCCCGTTGATCCATGCGCGCTTCCAGCCGCCTTCGGCATCCGCGCCGTCGAACGCATGGAACGTGATCTTCGCGGCGACCCAGCGCATCGGCTCGGGCGGGATGTAGCTCGGGCCCTGATTCGCGATGTCGAGCGTGCGCTCGGGGCTGTCGCGATCGAACAGGATGTTCAACCCCATGAACGCGCCGAACCGGCTTGCCGCGACGCCGAAGCCCGTATAGCCGGCGACGAATACGGCCTTGTCGCCGAGATAGCGCTTCGCGAACACCGAGCCGCGCGAGCAATAGTCGATCGGCCCGCCCCATGCGTGCGAGAACCGCACGTCGCCCAGTTGCGGGAAGGTCCGGTAGAACGCCTGCGCGAGCCGCGTGTAGGTGTCGCGCTGGCCGTCCTGGTGCGGTTCGGGATCGCCGTCGAAGTGATAGCTGACCAGCCCGCCGAAGATGATGTTGTTGTGCTTCGTCAGCCGGAAATAGTTGAGCTGCGTACGCGTGTCGTACACGCCCTGGCGATTCTTCCAGCCGATCCGCGCGAGCTGTTCGTCGGTGAGCGGCTCGGTCGCGAGCACGTGGTCGCGCACCTGCATCACGCGGCGGTTGATGTCGGCGATGCCGACCTTCGCGGTGCCGCTGCCGAACACGACACGCGGCGCGCGCACGCTGCCCTTCGGCGTCTTCGCGTAGACCGTGCTGCCTTCGTCGGTCACGGTCGTGAGCGGCGTGTGCTCGTACAGCGTCACGCCGAGCCGCAGCGCCGCGCGCTTGAGCCCCCATGCGAGCTTCGCCGGATGCACGATGCCGCTGCGGTTGCGCGACCACAGCGCGCCCGCGAACAGCGGCGAATTCAGTTGCGCGAGCGTTTCGTCGCGGTCGAGCAGCACGACGTCGTGCCCGTATTCGCGATGCAGGTCGTAGTCGCCCGTCAGGCGCGCGAGGTGCCCGGGGTCCACCGCGACCGTCATCTCGCCGTTCCATTCGATGTCGGCGTCGATGTCGTAGCGCTTCAGCGTTTCCTCGAAACCGTCGAGGTTGTGATGGCCGAATGCCTCGAGCTGTGCGATGTCGTTCGGGAACACGCGTACCGCGTTCGGCAGGCCGTGCATCACCGACGTCGAGATGATCCCGCCCGCGCGACCCGACGCGCCGTGCGCGACCTTGCCGGCCTCGATCAGCACCACGTTCAGATGCGGCATCTGTTCCTTCGCCTGCACGGCCGCCCACAGCCCGGTGAAGCCGCCGCCGACGATCAACAGGTCGGCCGTCACGTCGCCGATGAGTTCCGGCTCCGCCGCCGGCGCGGCCGGATTGTCGAGCCAGTACGGGAACAGCTTCGTATGCTCGAGCGCCTCGGCGGCGCTCAGTGCGACCGGCGCGCGACGCGCGGCGTGCGCGTTGGCCGGTGCGGCGTGTGTTGCTTCGTTGCGTTCCATGTCCATGACCCCAGCCATCCCGCGTGATTCCGGCCCACGCATCCAGTGCGTGCGCGGCGTGCCGAATTCGCTGAATTCGCCGAATTCACCGACCGCGACGGTCGGCGCCGGCACCGCGAGCCGCGATGCGTCCCGCCAGCCGACACGCGACGCGCGTCGCGTACGGGCGCTCGACAACGTCACCGCCGGCAGGCGCGCGTCAGCCTGACGGCGACGCGCCGGCGGCGGCGGCGGCGGCGGCGGCTCACCTTACGACTTCTCGAGCAGCACGTAGAACTTCTTTGCGTCCTCGAGCGTCTCCCAGCGGCCCGCGAAGCCGGCCGGCAGCAGGTAGCCCTGGCCCGGCGCGAATTCCTTGCGGTTGCCTTCGACGTCGGTCAGCGCGATCCGGCCCTCGACGAGCCACACCGCTTCGTCCGCCGCGGTTGCCGGGAACTCCACCGCGCCAACCCTGCCCTCCCACCAGCCGATGAGGTAGTTGCCGCTCTTGCCTTCGGCCGCGCGCCAGTCGCTTTCGTCCATCCCGAAGTCGAGCTTCGTGAATTCGCCGATGCCTGCGCCGAGCGGCACGATGTCCTTGATCAGTTTGGTCATTGAATCGTTCGTCTCTCGATTGAAAAAAGCAGAGACAAAGTTACGCATTTACACTGCCCCGGTATGCCCCCCTTCGGGGGGGACAAGCCGCGTTTTCCGGGGCAAACAGGTCGGCAGGACACCCGCCGGTATTTCCCCCTAAAGACGGTTTCAGCTGCAACCGCTAGAATCGCGGCCGATTTTCACCGGGGAACCGCATGCTGCTCAACGTGAACCCCTTCCAGCGCGACACCGACCGCTTCAACGTGTCGTTCAAGGCCCTGGGCGAGCTGATCGAGACAGTCGGCACGCCGCACTTCGTGCCGCGCCTCACGCAATTGCTGAACGACGTCGTCCCGCTCGACGTCGCGCACGTCGAACGCTCGCGCGTCGACGGCTCGATGCCCACGGGCTATCGCTGCGAATGGATCGGCAGCAGCGGCATCGGCACCGAGACCGCCGACATCTCCGACGTGATGACGCTCTACTACGAGCGCTTTCTCGACAGCGATCCGCTGTTCGCGGGGCTGCGCGGCAAGACGGGCACGATGCTCGTCGTGCGCGACATCGCGGCGATTCCGCCCGGCGAATTCCGCCAACGGCTGTTCGACGACGTGCATATCGGCCACGAATGCGTGCTCGCGCGCGGCACCCGTTATGCGCAGCATTCGATCGCGCTGGAACGCGGCCGCGATCGCCCGCCGTTCACGCTCGCCGAAATGAACCGCTTTCGCAGCATCAGCGACGTGCTGTTCCCGCTGCTCGAGCTGCACGCGTCGACCACCGCCGCGCGACGCGTCGCGCATCCGACGCCCGACGTGCATCCGCTCGCGCAGTTCGATGCGCGGATCACGGCCGACGGCGTGAAGCTGTCGAAGCGCGAATACGAAACCTGCAAGCACCTGATCTCCGGCAAGACCGTGCCGGAAACCGCCGGCATTCTCGGCGTGCGCGTCGCGACGGCCGAGTCGTACGTGAAGCGCGCGTTCCGGAAGCTCGGCGTGCGCACGAAGCGCGAGCTCGCCGCGTGGGGCGCGGCCGCACCGGCGTTTCCTGCCGCCGCGACGCACGACGTCGCCGGCTGATCCGGCCGCGCGCAGGCGGTTGCACCCCGTCGATGCAGCGGCGCCACTCGCATCGAGCCTCGTCGATGTAAACGTTGCGACTTCGAAATCTTCCCGCTCACGTTCTCCTCTACCATCGGCCGATCGTTTTTCACCAGAAAGAGGAGACGGCCCCATGCACCGCGAACTGAACCAGCCGATGGGCGGCATCGCTCGAGATGCCCTGCGTGATGCCGGGCGTCGCCTACCGCTCATCCACTAATCCACCAATCCGCTGATCCGATCGACAGGAAAACCGTCATGTCCACCGCTGAGCTTGCCGCCTCCGCAGCGACGTTCGCGCTGCCCGCCGCGCACATCGCCGGCCAGCCCGTACACACGCATTCCGACCACGCCGGCGCGCCGATCTTCAATGCATCGACCGGCGAGACGATTGGCTGGCAGGCGTTCGCGACGACCGCGCACGTCGACGCCGCGGTCCGTGCCGCGCGCGATGCGTTCGCCGGCTGGCGCGATACGCCGCCCGCCGAGCGCGGCCGCCTGCTCGCGACGATCGCCGAGCGCGTCGAAACCAATCGCGCGCACCTCGCGGCGCTGCAGATGCGGGTCAGCGGCAAACCGCCGGTCGAAGCCGATGCCGACGTCGGCGACGTCGTCGCGACCTTCGCCTATTACGCGCAGCTATGCGAAAACCCGGCCCTGTTCGCGGCCGAACCGGTCGCGCTGCCGAGCGACGCCGTCGCGGCCGAGCGCTTCCACGACGCGGTCGGCGTCGCCGCGCTGATCATGCCGTGGAACTTCCCGATGGTCACGACCGCGTGGAAGCTCGCGCCCGCGCTCGCGGCCGGCTGCACGGTCGTGATGAAGCCGTCCGAGCTGACGTCGCCGGCCGAGCATGCGCTACTCGAGCTGATCGCCGAAGCCGGCGTGCCCGACGGCGTCGTCAACGTCGTGAACGGCGGCGCCGAAGTCGGTGCGGCGCTGACCGCCCATCCGCTGATCGACAAGATTTCGTTTACCGGCAGCACGGCGGCCGGCCGCCAGGTGATGCAGACGGCCGCCCAGGACATGAAGCGCGTGACGCTCGAACTCGGCGGCAAGTCGTCGCTGATCGTGCGCGACGACGCCGATCTCGATGCCGCGGTATCGCTCGCGGTGGCGGGCGCGTTCACGAACGCGGGCCAGATGTGCTCGGCCACCGCGCGCATCCTCGTGCACGACAGCGTCTACCGCAGCTTCATGGCCGCGTTCGAAACGGCCGTGCGCGCGCTCGTCGTCGCGCCGCCGGGCACCGGCCAGGTCGCGATGGGGCCGATGATTTCGGCCGCGCAGCGCACGCGCGTCGAGGCGCTGCTCGAACACGGCATCGTGGCGGGTGCGCATGTCGCGTTCAGCGGGCGCGTCGCCGACGCTTGCGGCGACGGCTTCTTCATGGCGCCGGTCGTGGTCGCGGAACCGGCCGCCGACAATCTGCTGTGGACCGACGAGGTGTTCGGCCCGATCGCGTGCGTGAAGTCGTTCCGCACCGACGACGAGGCGATCGCGCTCGCGAACGACACGCGCTACGGGCTCGTCGCGACCGTCGTGACGCGTGATGCGGAAGTCGCGAAGCAGTTCCAGGCACGCGTGCGTGCCGGGCTCGTATGGATCAACGCACCGCAGCTCATCTACCCGCAGGTGTGCTGGGGCGGCTTCGGGCTCAGCGGGATCGGTCGCGAACTCGGCGTGACGGGCCTGCGCAGCTACCAGGAACTGCGGCACTCGATGCGCGCGATCGATTGACCAGGGCTGTTCAGGATACCGGAAGGAATCGGGGGATACGCGACCGCTTCCTTGATCGATCGATGTCGCGCGACTGCCTGCGCAGTGAAGCCATCCGTCGGCCTCGCGATTGCGTTGGCCATCCCCCGTTCCGCTTCAGCTTTGTCTGCTAGCCGAACCTGTAAAGCTTCGCCGGATTGGTGACGAATATCCGTTGCTGCCAGTCGGCGCGGCCGATCCAGCCGGCAATGACGTCCAGCATGCTCGCATCATCCGGCTTGTCGGTCTTCTGCGTCGGATGAGGCCAATCGGTTCCCCATAGCATGCGTTCCGGCGCCATGTCGATCAGCGCCTTCGCGACCGGTTCGACATCGTCGTACGCTGGTGCCCCCGTCCTGCTGTCGACATAAGGGCCTGACAGGGTGACCCACGTATTGCCCTTTCCGACAAGACGTTGCGCGGCACGAAACGCGTCTGACGAAAGACCGCCGGGCTGCGGAACGTGCGCGATATGGTCGATCACAAGCGGACAAGGCAGCGCCGAAAGATGATGCTCCAGCGCGGGCAGCCGCGCCCCCTGAACGACCAGCTCGATATGCCAGCCGAGGTTCGCAATCCGTGCAGCGAGCGGTGCCAGCATGTCGAGCGTCGTCGCGCCCGGGTAGCTCAGGTTGAAACGGATCGCGCGGATACCGCCGCGATCGAGCGTCCGAAGTTCACTGTCGCTCACGGCGCTATCGACGACCGCAACGCCGCGTGCGCTGTCGCCGAATTGCCTGATGGCATCCAGCGTGCAGCGATTGTCCGTGCCGTACGTCGACGGCGTCACGACCACGTTCCGCGTCACACCGAGCCGCGCCTGCAGGCTGCGGCATTGCGCGACCGTCGCATTCGGCGGACGCAGCGTCG
This sequence comes from Burkholderia sp. 22313, assembly GCF_052045245.1. Classification (NCBI taxonomy): domain Bacteria; kingdom Pseudomonadati; phylum Pseudomonadota; class Betaproteobacteria; order Burkholderiales; family Burkholderiaceae; genus Burkholderia; species Burkholderia sp. 22313. Next base: position 40,359 of record NZ_JBQEON010000042.1, on the reverse strand, counting down.
TGCCCGCCGCAACGGGAAACCGGTCGTCGTAGATGTGCATGTGACAGTCGATCGCGCCTGCCGGCAGCGTGAACGCCGGCCGCTCGATGCCGCTCGACCAGGTTTCGTCGGCACTGGCCGGCTTCGGCAATGCAGCCGAAGCCAGCGCGGCGCCGGCGAGCCGGAGGAACGCACGTCTCGCAATGCGCGGCATGGTCAGATGGTCTCCGTCTTGCCGACCAGCGTGCCGGCCGCGCCGTTGCGCGTGAGCAGCAGCAGCGTCGCGACGCTCACGAGCGTGAGGATGGCCAGCGGCATCAGCGCCAGCGCGTAGCTGCCCGTCGCCGACTTCACCCATCCGTAGACGTTCACCATCAGCCCGCCGCCGAGCAGGTTCGCGATCGCATTGACCGTTGCGAGCCCTGCCGCCACGGCGCTGTTGGACAGCATGTCGGTGGCGAGCGCCCAGAACGGCCCCTTGAACGAGTACGCACCGACCAGCACCGCGCACAGCATGCAGACCGTCGGCAGCAGCGAGCCGCTCAGCGACGTCGCGAACAGGCCCACGCCGATCAGCAGCATCGGCACGACCGTGTGCCAGCGACGTTCGCCGAGACGGTCGGAGCGTCGGCCCCAGTAAACCATCAGGACCGAGGCGACCGCGTACGGAACGGCGTTCAGCAGGCCGGTCTGCATGACGGACAGGCCGAACGACTTCAGCAGTTGCGGCTGCCACACGGACAGCGTGCTGCCCGCGGCAGACGCGCACGTGTCGACGAGTGCGAGGCACAACACGTAGCGGTTGCGGAACAGTTGCGTGAGCGGCAGCGACGGCACCTTCTTTCGCGCCTTGTGCCCGGCGGCAAGCGCGCCCTGCAGCCACGTCCGCTCTTCATCGTCAAGCCATCGGGCGTTTTCCGGCTTGTTCGTCAGCATGAACAGGCACGCGATGCCGAGCAGCACGGTCGGAACGCCTTCGAGGATGAACAGCCAATGCCACCCGCGCAGGCCCCAGAAGCCGTCCATCTGCAACAGCAGCGCGGAGATCGGCGAGCCGATGAAGCTCGCGGCGGGAATCGCCACCATGAACGTCGCGACGATACGCGCACGATACTGCACAGGAATCCAGTACGACAGATAGAGCAGCACGCCCGGGAAGAAGCCAGCCTCGGCGGCACCCAGCAGGAAACGAACGACATAGAACGTCGTCGCATTGTGCACGAGCGCGGTCGCCGCGGACACGATGCCCCATGTGATCATGATGCGGGCAATCCAGATCCGCGCGCCGTACTTCTGCAGCGCAAGGTTGCTCGGCACTTCGCAAAAGAAGTATGAAATGAAGAAAAGGCTGCTCCCGAAGCCGAAGACCTTCGCCGACATCCCGAGGTCCTGGTTCATCTGCAGCGACGCCATTCCGACGTTGCCGCGGTCGATGAAGGCAAGCAGGTAGCAGATCATCAAAAAGGGAATGAGTCGCCAGACGACCTTTCGTACGGTCCGGCGCTCGATCGCGGACGCTTCCATGAAACCGGTTTGCATGTCGTTGTCTCCGTTTATTGTGCGCCCAAGCGCGAACCCGTGAATCGTTGCCACGCGATGACTGCAATGACGCCGCAAGCCAGCACGACGGCCATTGCCGCGAATGTGTGTCGCACGCCGAGCGCCTCGGACGCGCTTCCGACGAGCAGATAGCCGAACGGCATCGTGCCGTTGTAGGCCATGCCGTACATCCCGACGAGCCCGCCGCGCACGTGTTCGGGACACTGGCGCTGGATGGTCGCGTTGGTCGACGTGGCGGCAAAAGTCAGGCTGAAGCCGAGCGCATAGAAGGCCGGAATCGATCCCGCCATATCGGTCGTCGCCGCGAGCACGGCCAGCGCGCCGACCGCGGTCCACGGCGCATAGGCGATGAAGCGACGCGACGCGCGCGGCCCGAGCGCCGACGACAGCAGCACCGCCGCGCTCAACGAGCCGGCGCCGGCGCATGCGAAGAACACGCCGGTAAAGCGTGCCGCGTCGTGGAAGCCCTTGTCCGCGAGCAGCGGCACGAGCGTCTGGTAGCTGCCGGCGAACAGGCCGATGCACGCGAGAATCGGCAGATAGCGGGCCGAGAACGCATCGGACAGCACATAGCCGACTGCGTCGCGCAGGCTGCTCTCCGCGCGCGACGGCCGGTTCACCGATGCGGTCCCGATCGAACGCACGCACGTCGCCATGAAGCACAGCGCGAGTGCATAGATCGCGAACGACGTCCTGGGCCCAAGCGTCGGATAGACGAATCCCGCGATGGTCGGGCCGACCATGCGCCCGACGTTGTAGACCATCGTGTTCATCGCAACTGCGTTGGAGGTGTGCGCCGCATCCCGCAGGCTCGTGAGCAACAGCACCTGGCGCGCGGGCGTTTCCACCGCGCTCGACACGCCAATCGCCAGCGCATGCGCGAGGATCAGCTTCACGCCGAGCAAGCCGAACATCGACAGCGTGAAGAGACTGGCCGTCAGCAGCAGCGACGTCATCAGCACGCACAACGTCGCGCGGCGCGCGTTGGCCGAGCTGATGCGCGAGCCGGCCACCGGCGCGACGATCAACTGCGGCCCGTACAGCAGGAAGTTGAGCAGCGCGAGAATCGCCGCCGAACCGGACAGGTGATAGATCAGCAGATTGAGCGTGACGTTCTGCGTCCAGCTGCCGAGCACGGACGCGACCTGCCCGCTCAGATAGCGCCGCAACGATGCCTCCGAGATCGCCGGAAACAACCGGCTCACCCACCCTGCTTGCGTTGCGACGCTCATGACAGTGCCTTCCCGCGCGTTTCAGGCGCAAACAGCACGACCACGGCCGCGGCGACGAATGCGACGATGGTCGTCGCCAGTCCGAGCACGAAACCGCCCGACGTCGACGCCAGCGCGCCGATGACCAACGGCGCGATGAAGCCCCCGAGCCGCCCGCCGTTGTATGCGAGCCCCATGAGGAACCCGCGCGATGCCGTATTGCCGATGATCTCCGCGAGGAACGGCCCCGCGCCCGCGAAGATGCCGTTCACGCTGAAGCCGGTCAGGAAGATCGCGATCATCAGCAGCAGCGGATCCGCCGAGAAGATGTACACGCCGACCGCCATCGCACCGACCAGCAGGTAAGCCAGAAACATCGGACGCCGGCCGATCCGGTCGACCCACGCCGAGAACAGCAGAAACCCCGTGATCGCGCCGAACTGCAGCGCAAGCACGAACTTCAGGCTATGCACGAAGTCCAGGTGCTTCACCGTGACGAGGAACGTCGGCGTCCAAGTGAATACGCCCCAGTAGAGGTACTGCAGAAAGAAGATGAAGCAGAACGCGGTAAGCAAGCCGCGCACGTTGAGCTTCTCGTTGCTTGCCGTGTCGCGCTGTCGTGCCTGCGCGTTCGCGTGCCTGCGTTCGAGCCAGATCGGCGATTCGGGCGTCTTGCGCGCGACCCAGAACAGGATGAAGACGGGCGACGCACCGATCAGGAACAACAGACGCCAGCCATCGCCGGCCAACCCGCCGTGCGCGCCGCTGACCAGGCCCGAGATCGTGATCGCGAGAATCGCGCCGATCGGCAAGCCCATCTGCATCAGCGCGCCGCCCTTGCCGCGCCGGCTCGCATGCCACGTCTCCGCGACGAGTGCGGCGCCGGCCGTCCAGGTGCCGCCCATGCCCAGCGCCCCGAAAAAGCGCAAGGCGGCAAACCAGTGTGCGTTGGGCGCGAATGCGATCAGGCCGGAGAACAGCGAGTAGATGGCCACGCAAAGCAGCGCGGTGCGCACGCGTCCGATCCGGTCCGACACGAAGCCGAACAGAATGCCGCCGACGATCTGCCCTGCCGCCGTGACGCTCGTGAAGATCCCGAGCTGCGCCTTGGTCAGCCCGAACTGCAACGCGAGCGTGGGCAGCAGCAGCGAAAGCAGGAACGAGTCGTAGCTCTCGAACGTCCAGCCCAGCCCGGCGAGCGAAAGCGAACGCCACTCGATGCCGGTAATGCTCCTGAACCCGTTGCCCGCGGTCGCGGGCTCCAGGTCCTGCGTCGCCACGGTTGCACTCGTCTTCATGTGTTGTCTCCTGGAATCGCGAGGCGATAGGTCGATGCGGCCGTCCGGCTGAACAGCGCAGCCTTTTCATCGGCGGACATCGCGGACGCGAGTCGTTTGAAGGCGTTCCAAAGCACGCGATAGCTGAACATCCCCTTGTCGACGGGAAAGTTGCTTTCGAACATGCAGCGATTCACGCCGAAGAGTTCGACGCAGGTTTCGACATACGGCAGCCAGGCCGCAGCCAGCACCTGCGACGACGGCGGCAGGTCGTGCGCGGCGAAGTCGAAACCAAACACGCTCATGCCCGCACCGCCCAGCTTCATGCGCGTGTTGGGCAGGCCGGCAAGACGCGCGAGTTGCCGCTTCCATTGCGCATGGACTTCCGCACGCCGCCCTGCATGCGGCCCCACCGCCAGCGGGCCGCCGAAATGGTCAATGACGACGGTGACGTCCTCGGCTGCGCGCGCGAGTTCGTACAGGTCGTCGAGTTGCGTGTGATAGACCCACGCGTCGAGCGACAGGCCGAAGCGGCCGAGCGCCCTCACGCCCTGGCGGAACGCCGGCGTCGACATCCGGTCGCACGGCGGCGTGATCGGGCTCGAACGCACGTCGGCGCTCGGATGCCACGCGAGCGGATTGCGGATGCCGCGCAGGCGTCCGCCGGACACCTGCAGCATCGTGTCGAGCACGGCATCGAGCTCGCCGCCCAGCGACAGGTCGGCGCCGCCGACAATCGCCTCGCAGCAGCGCGCGGTGCCGTATGCGCCGCTGTCGAACATCGCGGCGATGCCGTTCGCGAATTCCACTTCGCCGACCGGCTTCAGCGCATCCGGCCCGTGCTCGCGCAACATCGAGCGACACTGCACGTAGACCGTCGACACGACCCGATGCCCGTCGCGCACATCCGCGCCGAACTCGTCCGCGAGGTAGCGTCCGGTCTGGCGATCCCACAGGTGGTGATGCGCATCGACGATGGCCAGCGCCGGTTCGAGCACCGGCTCGTCGCGTAATGCGAGCCACTCGGGCCGGACGGGCAAATGGGGCGCGTGAACGGTCTGCATGACATTCGCCCTCAGAACTTCTGGCGCATGCCGATCACCACGCCCGTCTGGTTGTGGTCGGGCGCGACCGTGCCGTAGCCGTTCACCCCCAGCGCGGAGCCGCCCTTGTTGCGGGCGAAACCGGCCGTCGCGTAGATGTCGGTACGCTTCGACAGCAGATAGTCCGCGCAGAGCACGGCGAGCCACGGGTCGGCGCTGCTCGCATGCACATCCTGGTAATAGGCCGTCGCGGTGAGCACGAACGCCGGCGAGACCGTGTATTGCGCACCGGCCCAGTAGAGATTGGCCACGCTGGCTTCGGCGCCGTTTGCGACGCGGATCGGGTTCGCCGGCAGGAACGCATTCGACGCATGGAGATAGCGATAGCCGGCGAACCCCTTCACCGGCCCGAGCGCGTACGACGCAGCGGCCGTCGCGCGACGCTCGGTGCCCGTGTTCGTCGCGACGGTATTGCTGTTGCGCTGCTCGTAGGACACGCTTGCCGCGAACGGTCCTTGCGCGAAACTCAGTGCGCCGCTGAAGAAACGGCCGGTCAGCTGCGCCCCCGGCACTTCCGCGCCGTACCCGGTGTCGTAGCGCGTGCTGTACATCGCCTGCGCCGTCAGCGGACCGAACACGCCGGTGTACTTCGCCGAATTGTCGATGCGCGCAGCCGCGGCGTAATCGAGCGACAGCACCGAGTATCGCGACGACGCCCCCATCGGGTCGAACGCGACAGCCTGTTCGTAGAACAGCGAGTTCTGGCGGCCGAAGGTCAGTCGCTGACCTTGGTACGACAGCCCGACCCAGGCTTGCCGGCCGAACATTCGCGAGGTCGTGGCCGCATTCGCGCCCAGGCCCTTCGTCGACTGCGCGGTCGTGCCGTCATTGATGTTGAAGCCGCTTTCCAGCTGGAAAATGGCCTTCATGCCGCCGCCGATGTCTTCAACGCCCTTCAGTCCCCAGCGCGAACCGGACAGGTTGCCCGACGCTTCGCGTGTCTGCCCGCCGCCGGCACTCGTATTGTTGATGTGCTCGATGCCGACGTCGGCGATGCCGTACAGCGTGACGCTGCCCTGCGCATGCGCCGCGGCGCACGGCAGGCTCATGCTCGCGACGGCAACGGCGCCGAGCATGAGGCGGGATTTCTGGTTTGCATTCTGAATGGCCTTGTTCGACAACATGGAGTCTCCAAACTTGTTTTATGGGTAGGTTTGACGAAGTGAAATTCACGGCTCGCGGGCTGCCGACGCTTCGCCTGCGTCCGCGCCCGGATCGCCGAGCCATGCGATGGTCAACGCGCCGATCAGCAACACACCCGACACGGCGACGAGCGGCGCGGTGAAGCCGCCGGACCATTGCTTGAGCGCACCGATCATCGACGGCCCGACGAAGCCGCCCAGATTGCCCACCGACACGATCAGCGCGAGTCCACCCGCGGCGGCCCGGCCGGTGAGGAATCCTGACGGGATGGCCCAGTACGTCGCCTGGAACGCGAGGATGCCGCTCACGGTGAAGCACAGTGCGATCAGCTTGAAAACCGGCGCGTCGATGAACGTGCTCGCGCACAGCGCGATAGCGGCCACGGCCAGTGCGCCGGCGACATACGGGATGCGGTTGGACGAACGATTGGCGATACGCGCCCACCCGAGCATCACGCCGGCGCCGACCGCATAGGGAATGGCGGTCAGCCAGCCGACCACCGCGTGTTCGACGCCGAATTGCTTGATGATCTGCGGCATCCACAACCCGACGCCGAGCGAGCCCACGATCCCGCAGAAGTTGATGAACGCGAGCACGAACACGCGCCAGTTGGTCATTGCGTCGCGCAGGCTGCTGCCGTGCTTCGCGCCGATGTCGCGCTGTTCGTAGGCAAGGCGCTTCGCGAGCGACGCCTTCTCGTCGTCACTGAGCCACGCTGCCTTCTCGGGACGGTCGGCCAGCACGAACAGGCACGCGATGCCGAGCAACACCGCGGGCACGCCTTCGATCAGCAGCAGCCACTGCCAGCTGCGCAGGCCATGCAGGCCGCCGAGTTCGAGCAGCGTGCCGGAAACCGGCGAGCCGATCATGTTGGCGACGGGAATGCCGACGAGGAACGCGGCCGTCACCTTCGCGCGCCACTTGCCCGGGAACCAGTGCGTGAAATACAGGTAGATGCCGGGGGTGAATCCGGCCTCAGCGAGCCCGAGCAGGAAGCGCGCCGCCGCAAAGCTCTTCGGTCCGACGACAAACGCCGTCGCCATCGAGAACAGCCCCCACGTGATCATGATGCGCGCGATCCATACGCGCGCCCCGACCTTCTGCATGATCAGGTTGCTCGGAATCTCGAACAGAAAATAGCCGACGAAGAACAGGCCCGCACCGAAGCCGAACTGCTCGGACGTGAGGCCGAGATCCTTGTTCATGGTGAGCGCGGCAAACCCGACATTGGTTCTGTCGAGATAACTGATCACGTAGCAGATGAAGATGAACGGCAGAATCCGCCGGAACGCCTTGGCCAGCGTGCGTTCGCTGGCTGCGTAATCGGCGTCGGCAATGCGCTCCGCGCGTTGCGCGTCGGCGCGCCGTGCGTCGTCGCCGGCGCGCAGGGCATGCGAAATGGTCATGCTTGTCTCCTCCATCGCGCGGCTTGCGGCGCGATTTCTCGGCATACGGACCAGGAGCCGACCGAGCGGCATCCCGGCAAATGGATCTCAGTCTTGCTTCGTGGCCTGCCTGGGCAGCGGGCCGGCAATGGCCATTTCCGCCTTCAGGACGGAACCGGAAGTCGATTCGGTGATGAACAGCGTCTTCATGTCCGGGCCGCCGAAGCAGACGCTCGTGAGCGACGCCCCTTTCGGCCCGGTCAGGATCTCGACAGGCTCCGCGCAGTGATTGAGCACCCACACGCGGCCAAGCCCCGGATTGGCCACGAACAGACGGCCTTCGAGATCGACCGTGAGGCCGTCGGGCCCGCTCGGTCCGTATGACGTGAAGAACTGGCTGACCTTGCTGACCGAGCCATCCGCCTGAAGCGGTATGCGCCAGACGCTGTTGCCGCGCGTCATCGCAACGAACAGCACTTTCCCGTCAGGTGACAGGACGAGTCCGTTCGGACTCGGGCATGTGCCGAGCAGCATGTCGAGCTTTCCGTCGGGCGACAGCCGATAGACGCGGCCCGTCGGATCATGCAGCCCGGTCTGCCCCTGGTCGGTGAAATAGAGGTTGCCGGCCGAGTCGAACGTCAGGTCGTTCACGCCCTTGAAGCGCTCGGTGTTGCGGCGCTCGAGATAAGGACGGACTTCGCCGCGCTTGATGTCGAGCAGCATCAGGCCGTTCCGGTAGTCGGTGATGATCAGGTGCGATTCATCGAAACGCTTCATCCCGTTCGGTTCACCGTCGTATTGCACGACGAGGTCCCACTCGCCGGACGGCGAAATGCGGAAGACGCGGCCGTACGGAATGTCGGTGACGAACAGATAACCGTCCGGATCCCAGACCGGCCCCTCGAGAAAGGAATCCGTGACCATTCCGCCGCGATTCGCGCGCGCCCATTCCGTACGGACGTCGGGCTTGCGGAACTTCTCCGGCATGCGCGTGAAAACTGCAGCCTCGCGCACGTCGGGATTCGTGAGATAAAACATGCCCACCTCGATGTTCAGGTTTCAGACCGCGCTGTGCGCGCGCTCGTCGAGCGCCGCGAGGAGGTTGGCGGCAGCGCCCTTCCCCATGTTCACGTACGCGGCATCGCTCACGCCGCCGATGTGCGGCGACAGGATCAGGTTGGGAATCCGCTGGAACGGGTGCGGCGCCGTCATCGGCTCCACGCCGAAGCTGTCGAGCCCGGCCGAGTGCAGCTGGCCGCTGGCCAGCGCGTCGGCCAGCGCGGCTTCGTCGATCAATCCGCCACGCGCGGTATTGACCAGAATCGCCCCGCGCTTGAAGCGCGCGAGCGTGTCGCGGTTGAGCATCTGGCGGTTATCTGCCGTCAACGGGCAATGCATCGATACGACATCCGACTCGGCGTACAGCGTGTCGAGCGTCACCCGCTTCACGCCGGCCGGCGCTTCCGTCGCAAACGGATCGAACGCGATGACGTTCATGCCGAACGCCGCGCCGATCGCGGCCACGCGCCGGCCGATCGCGCCGAGGCCGACCAGGCCGAGCGTGCGCCCGTCGAGTTCGACGGACTTGTGGGTGGCCTTGTCCCAATGCCCGTCACGCATGCGGATATCGAGCTGCGGAACGGACTTCGCGCACGCGAGAATCAGCGCCCACGCGTGCTCCGCCACGGCGGCCGCGTTCGCGCCGACAGCGGCGCGCACCGCGATGCCGCGCGCGGCGGCCGCCTCCTGGTCGATGACATCGATGCCGCTGCCGTGCTTCGAAATCACCTGGAGGTTCTCGGCGGCGTCCATGATGCGGGCGTTGACCTTGCCGTACCGGACGACGATCGCGACCGGCTTGTGCGCGACGCACAGCGCCACGATGTCGTCTTCGGTCGGTTGCTTGCCCGCGAACACGACGTCGAACTGCGTCAGCATGTCGAGCGCTTGCGGTGCAAGATCAGCGGCGGTCACGAGGACCACGGGCTTATGCGAAGTGGTCTGCATTACAGTGCCTCGCCTTCGGCCAGCATGCCCGCGGCGCGCAGTTCCTTCTCGATCCAGCCCGGACGCACGTCACCCTTGTGGATGGCCGCGATGCGCGCCGTCTCGGCGTCGAGCTTCTTCTGCGCGAGTTCGACGATACGCGCGACGTCACCGCGCGGAATGACCACGACGCCGTCGGCATCGCCGACCACCAGGTCGCCCGGATTGACGGCCGTGCCGCCCACGGAGATCGGCGCGTTCACGAGTCCCGCGACGCTTTTGGTCGGGCCGCACGGATTGAGGCCGGCCGCGAAGATCGGATAGTCGCCGTTGGCAAGTTCGTGTGCGTCGCGCACCGCCCCGTCGATGACGATGCCGGCGATGCCGCTCGCCTTGGCCTGCGTCGCCATGATTTCGCCGAGCAGCGCGCACGAGATGTCGCCCTTGCCGTCGACGACGATGACGTCGCCGGGCTTCGCGACGGCAAGCGCCGCATGGAGCGCGAGGTTGTCGCCCGGACGCACTTCAACCGTGATCGCGGGACCGGCGACCTTCATCTTCGGCGACAGCGGACGCACGCGGCCATGCACCGTGCCCCGGCGGCCCGCCACGTCGGCGAGGATCGCCGCCTGATAAACCGCGGCCGCCTGGACGAGTTCGGGCGACACGCGTTCGATGTCGCGATTGATCGGAGAAGTGCTTGCGGATGTCTGGCTCATGATTCGACCTCGGGTTGTTCGTTGTACTCTGTACAACACTGGTGTACTCAATGAAATCACTATAACCAGACGAGCTGCCCGACGGCACTGGCGTTTACCCTTTTACGTGGTAAACCATCGTTTTACTGTGTACAATCTCTCGTGACGGATGACCGGAGAGGAAGAATGGGAAATGACGGGGTAGTTGCCGTGGAGAAAGCGCTTTCGCTGCTGGACTGCTTCAAGCCCGGCGCCGAATCACAATCGCTCGCGATGCTCTCGCAAGCGTCCGGCATGCACAAGACGACGGTCTATCGCCTCATGAACTCACTGGAGCGGATGGGGTATGTCGTGCGGTCGCAGGCGGGGAACTACTCGCTCGGGCATCGCGTACTGTATCTGGGCAAACTGTTCGAGCAGTCGTTCCATCTGTCGTCGGTAGTCGAGCCCGCATTGCATGCGCTGGCTGCGCTGACGAAGGAAAGCGCATCGTACTATGTTCTCGATAACGGTCAGCGGCTTTGCCTGTTCCGCGCGGAACCATCGGAAGGGCTCCGGGAAACGCGCGTCGCCGGGACGACCCTCCCGCTCGACGACACGGCCATCAGCCAGGTGATCCGTTACTGGGGACTCGGTGAATTGATCCATGACGCACCGCCCGCGCTGCCGCTCTTCACCGCCGGTGCGCGCGATGTTCATACCGCGGCGTTCGCGATCCCGATCTTCGGTGCCGGCGACAAGTTCATGGCAGCCCTCACGCTTTCAGGAGCGGCCTCGCGCCTCAGTGCCGCGCACGAGACCGGTGCACTCGATCGCGTACAAATCGAGGCGGCGGCCGATCTATCCCGGCGACTGGGTGCCAGCGCGGCCTTCTGCGAGACGTTCTACGGCGTGTGACGGGCTATCGAAGCCCGGCATGTCGGACCGCGCTATCGCAGCGCCGTCATGTCCTGGACTCCGACACGAACGGCCCTTGCAGCCGGCAGATCCGACCTCGGGCTGTCTGACTGACGCAAATTCCGGAAGCAGGGACTCGAAAGCGCACAGGATCGAAGCGTGAAATTCGCCAGCGTGACGTCGCTTTTTCGTTATCGTTATATCCGGTAAGATACATCGACATCTGCACCACCGGAGACACACCATGCCCCGCACGCCGACGTCTCGCGCCCCGCTGCACGTCGCACGCGCCCAAACGTTGACGCTGACACCGACGCGCAAGATCAGCGCGCTGCGGCCGTTACCGAGCGACGATCGTGCGCAGCAGGTCACCGATGTCGTCGACGCATACCGGCGGCTGCGCGGCAGCGTGATGCGCTTCATCCGCGTGTTCTCCGCCGCGAGCGACGATACGCTGTCCACGCTGAGCCTGCGCGACCTGCTCGCGATGCTCGAACATGACGCGCGCGCCGCCCGCTTCACGCGGCTGGCCGACCTCGATCGTGCGATCGGGCTGGCCCGCGGCCTCGAACGCACGCGCGACGACGTGTTCTCCGATGCCTTCAGCAACGACCCGGCCGCAATGCACGACGCGGTGGCCGCGCTCGAGCGCGCCGACGTGCTGCTGGTCGGGCTGTGCGTCGAACACGTGATCGAGCGTCACACGCCCGCATCGCGCTCCGAATCCGCTGCCCTCTGTTAAGCAGCGAATCGGGCGTTTCACCGGCATTTCCACCGTTATATTCCGTGGAATATTCTGCGAATCTTTCACGCATCCGTCTCCGGCCCGTCGGGTCCGGATCGAGGTCCACCACGCGGCCGCCGAGTTCGCGATCGAGGGCACGGCCGCCGGCACCGGGCAACCACGCAACCGCACAAGCGTCAGCGGCGCACCATCCTGGTCAGTGCGCCGATTTCGTCGGCGCAGGCCGCGTACGCGCGTTCCTCGATCTCGCGATAAAGCCGGATGATTTCCTCGCCGACCGGCGTGAGCACGCTGCCGCCGCCGCTCTGGCCGCCATGTTCGGACACCATCGCCGGCGACTTCAGCGACCGGTTCAGTTCGTCCATCAGCAACCACGCGCGCCGGTACGACATCTCCAGGCTGCGCGCCGCCGCCGAAATCGACCCGTGCTCGCGCACGGCCTCGAGCAGCGCGACCTTGCCCGGCCCGAGCGCGATCGTGCCGGCCTGCTGGATCCGCATTCTGAACCGCACCTCTGGCTTGGGGTGTGCCGCAGTCTTCATGTTGTTTGCCGGTTGAACGATGCGGGCAAGCATACACGATGGATGGCGCGGCGCAGGTTCGGATTTCCAGCACGCGCGCGACGATCACACGCTCGCCGACGGGCGTGTTGAACAGTTCATGCCAGGAAAACGTGACCGCATAGCCGTCGTGCGCATACGCGATGAACACCATGCGCTTGAAATCGCCCGGCATGTCGCTGCGCAGGCCGGCTGCTCCGATCCGATCCTTCAGCAGCCCACCGCGATACGGTCGAATCGCGCGCGCCGCCGGTTTGCGTCACGACAGCACGATGTGCTTGATGGCTTTCTTGAGGCTCTTGTAGCTGTCGACCGATTCCGCCTTCTGGTCCGTCACGAGCGTGCCGATCCGCGCGGGTTCGCAAAAACCGATCCGGCTGTTCGTGCCGAGCTTGCTGAAGTCGGCCAGGATCGCGACGTCCGCCGCGTTGGCCACCATCGCGCGCGCGACTTCCGTTTCCATCCGGTCGTAGTTCGTCGCGCCGCGCACATGGTCGACGCCGACCGGCGACAGCAGCGCGAGATCCGCGCGATAGCGGAAGATCTCGGCGACCGTCCCGTCACCCACCGTCGCGGCCGCGCGGCTGCCGATCATCCCGCCGAGCAGGATCGTCTCGTTCTTCGCCTGCCCGGGGTCGCTCGAGCGCATCTTCAGCGCGACGTCGATCGAGTTCGTGACGATCGTCAGGCCGGACAGCTTCGCCAGTTCCTCGGCCAGCAGCGTCGTGGTGGTGCCCGCGTCGATGAAGAGCGTCTGCGAGCCCGAGACGAGCCGCGCCGCGGCGCGCGCGATCGCCAGCTTCGCCTTCACGTGCGTCTGCGCACGCTCGGCGATCGGCGCTTCGTCACCCACCTGCACCGCGCCACCGTGCACGCGCTTCAGCTCCCCCATCGCCTCGAGATCGACGAGATCGCGACGCACGGTTTCCCGCGACACGTTCAGGTCGGCCATGATCCGGTCGGTCGAGACGCGCTGCATCTTCGATAACAGAAGCCGGATCCTCTGATATCGCTCTTCTTGCCACATGAAATGTCCTCGGAAATGAACGCCAATGGTATTCGAACCGCGTCTACGCGGCGCTCTCCTCCATCTTTTTGATGCCGACGAGGGTCTGCAGGGATTGACGGACCGCCTGGAATTCGCGGCTCGTCATCTTCGAGAACACCACGTGGATCCGGTCGTCGCCGGGCGCCGCGTCGTCCTGCTCGATGACGAACTGGACGATCCGCGCGTGGTCGATTCCCGGTATCGCCTGCAGCGACGTCAGCTTCACCGCGCCGCGGCTCGCGAGGATGCGCACGCCCCAGCGCTGCCGCGCGGCGAAGAAGCGCTTCTCGATCGGCTTCAGGCCAGCGAGGATCGTCAGCACGATCGCCGTCGCGGCGATCGCGGCCACGTACATGCCGCCGCCCACCGCGAGCCCGACCGCCGCCACCACCCACAGGCTCGCCGCCGTCGTCAGCCCGCGGATGATCTCGCCGCGCAGCATGATCGACCCGGCACCGAGAAAGCCGATGCCCGACACGACCTGCGCGGCGACCCGCGACGGATCGAGCGACACGTTCTTCGCGTTCTGGATGTCCGCGAAGCCGAACGCGGACACGACCATCACGAGCGCCGCGCCGACCGCCACCAGCATGTGGGTGCGCAACCCGGCCGCCCACGACAGCCGCTCGCGCTCGATGCCGATGATGCTGCCAAGCAATGCGGCCAGCAACAGGCGGGAAATGATTTCCATCTGACTGATCATGCGAGGTCTCCTTCCGTTAACCGACTTGATGAAACGCGGCCCGCCCGGACCGCCGCCCGAGTTCGTCTGCTTTCGAATTCCTGACGAATCACACACACCGCAAGTTGTATTTTTGTGTGAACTTGCGATTTTGTGCGTTCTAATATACGTTACGAAAAACGCCACAGCTAGACCCAAGTTCGTTCGTTTCATCCGATCAATACGATCCACTCGTCGGACCATTCACCCAACCCGATCCGGAACACTTGCTTAGGAGACCAACATGAAGAAGATGGCATGGATGATGGCTGCAACGCTGCTCGCGTCGATCGCGACGGCGCCCGTTCACGCATCCGAAGGCGACGTCTGCAAGAAGGTGACGCTCGGCGATGTCGGCTGGAGCGACATCGCGGCCACCACCGGCGTCGCGATGATGCTGCTCGACGGGCTCGGCTACGAAGCCAGCAAGACGATCGCGTCGCCGCCGATCGTGCTGGCCGGTGTGAAGAAGGCGCAGATCGACGCGTTCCTCGGCTACTGGGATCCGAGCATGACGTCGACGGTGAAGCCGTTCGTCGACGCCGGCGCCGTGCATCTGCTGCCGCAGCCGAACCTGGTCGGCGCACGCTACACGCTGGCCGTGCCGCAATACACGGCGGACAAGGGTCTCAAGAGCTTCGCCGACATCGCCAGGTTCCGCGACCAGCTCGACGGCAAGATCTACGGGATCGGCGCCGGCAACAACGGCAACGCGCTGATCCAGCGGATGATCGACAAGAACGAGTTCGGGCTCGGCGGCTTCAAGCTCGTCGAATCGAGCGAGGCCGGGATGCTGGTGCAGGTGACGCGCGCGGTGCAGGAACATCGAATGATCGTGTTCCTGGCGTGGGAGCCGCATCCGATGAACATCAACTACAAGATTTCGTACCTCGAGGGCGGCGACAGCGTGTTCGGCCCGAACTACGGGTCGGCGAAGGTCTACACGCTCGTCACGCCCGGCTATCTCGAACGCTGCCCGAACGTGGGCCGCCTGCTGACCAACCTGAAATTCACGACCGACGAAGAAAACCAGCTGATGGTGCCGATCATGAACCACGCGGATCCGGTCGCGGTCGCCAGGGAGTGGGCGAAGAAGAACCCGGGCGTGCTGTCGAAGTGGCTCGACGGCGTCACCACCATCGACGGGAAGAACGCGAAGGACGCGATCGACAAGCTGATCGGCGCATAAACGAGCAAGCGCGCAAGCAGACAGGCGCGCCCTACAACGCAAGGACTTTTACATGCACAAGAATCTCGCGCTGTTCGACCTCGATCACACGCTGCTGCCGCTCGACAGCGACCAGGCCTGGGGCCGCTTCATCACCCGGGTCGGTTCGCTGGAAAGCGACGAGCACGCGGCGCTGATCGACGAGCACTACGGCCACTATGCGGCCGGCACGCTCGACATGGACGCGTATCTCGCCGTCACGCTGGCGCCGCTCACCCGCTATCCGCGGGCACAGCTCGAACGCTGGCACGCGCAGTTCATGGACGAGGTGATCCGGCCGGCCATCACGCCGCAAGCGCGCGCGCTGGTCGACAACCATCGCGAGAACGGCGATCTCTGTTGCATCGTCACCGCAACCAACGTATTCGTGACGGGGTCGATCGCCGCCGAGTTTGGCGTCGAGCATCTGCTCGGTATCGAACTCGATACCGACGACGGCACGCCGGCCGGACAGTTCACCGGACGCAGCGTCGGCGTGCCGAGCTTTCGCGAAGGCAAAGTCGTGCGCACGAACGCATGGCTCGCTGCGCTCGGCTACACACCGTCGGATTTCGAGCGGACCTACTTCTACAGCGACTCGATCAATGACGTGCCGTTGCTGGAGGCCGTCACGCATCCGGTCGCGACCAATCCCGATGCACGGCTGTCGCAGGTTGCCGGCGCGCGCGGCTGGCCTGTCATCAAGTTGTTCTGATTCGGGCGAGGCGCTCCGATGGCGCGCCCGCCGTTCGGACGTCGCCCGCTTCGGCAACGTCCGTGCTGCCCGTCGCTCAAACCGTCAGAACTTGTGACGCAGGCCGATGCGCGTGACGAACTGCGTGTTCGCGCCCGCGCTGCCGATGAACGACGGCGACGAACCGATTTCCGCTTGCACCGGCACCACGCGGCCGTCGACCGTGTTGCTGCCCGACGCCTTCTGATAGGCCGCGCTCACGTACACGTCCGTGCGCTTCGACAGCACATAGTCGAGCGCGGCGTTGACCTGGTGCCATTTGCCTTCGACGTGGTCGTCGAGCTTCGAGAACGTGTAGCCGAGGCCCGCGCTCAGTGCCGGCGTGAACGCGTAGCGGCCGCCGATTTCATAGTTGTTCAGCTTCGACGATTCTCCCGACAGCGGTTCGAACCGCGTATGCGTCCAGTTCGCCCACACGAGGCCCGCCGCGATCGCATAGCGTGCGCCGACACCGAACGTCTCGAGGTCGCGCAGGCCGAGTGTGTTGAGGTTCGCGATGCTTACGCCGAACGCGGGCGATGCACCGTTCGGGAAGCGGACGTTCGTGTATGCGGCACCAATGCCGAACGGCCCTTGTGCATAGTTCGCACCGAAGCTGTACGCACTCGACGCGCCCTGTGCACCGGTCGTCGGCGGCGTGCCCGCGAACTGCGTCGAATTCGAGAAGCCGTACATCGCGCCGAACGTCAGCCCCGCAAAATTCGCGCTCTGGAACTTCACTGCGTTGTTGATGCGGCCCGACGTCAGTTGATCGAGGTCGTTGATGTGATAAGCGTAATTGCCGGCCGGCGTCTGGCTGCCCATCGTGTAGTTGCCGCCGATGTAGTCGGTCGAGAAGGAGTACTGGCGGCCAAAGGTCAGCGCGCCGACGCCGTTCTTCGACAACCCGACGAACGCCTGACGGCGGAAGATCGCACCATCCTGGCCGATCGTGCCGTCGCCGCTGCTGAAGCCGCTTTCCAGCAGGAACAGCGCCTTCAGCCCGCCGCCGAGATCCTCGGTGCCGCGGATGCCCCAGCGGCTGCCCGCCGCGACGCCTGCCGGCGTCACGGCCTTCGATATATCTTGCGGAATATATCGAGTTGTCATCGAACCGTAAACGATTATTCGGCTTCCTGGCGCCTTTCATCGACCCGTGCGCGCAGCTTCCGTGAGCCATGTCAATCCGACGCGAGAACTCAAAACGCGACGAGGCCCGTGCCGATATCCCGCATAATCGGGCGTTCAACGGCGCAGCCCGGGGAAGCATCGTCCGAGCGCAACAATTCGCAACAGGAACGGACGCGATCCGGCTCGCCGCACCGGGCGAATCCCAGCCCATCCCGCTGAACGCTGAAGACAGGACATCGACACATGGACCGAGCCGAGCACATCAGCATCGAACAGGCGGTCGAGCTTCCCGCCGACGAACTCGCCGGATGCGACTTCTCGTTCGAGATCGCGTGGGAGTTGAATGCGCCGTATCAGGATCTGCTGGATTTGCGCGCGCGGCCCGCGCGGCGCAAGGACTACGGCTTCGACCCGATCGGCTGGATGCGCGACGCGTCCGGCGCCATCGCGCTGTTCCGCGCGAGCGCGGGCGGACGTCTCGCGGGATTCGTCGCGATCAACGAAAGCCGGAACGGGATGGCCGAGATCGCGGAATTCGCGGTCGATCGCACGTGCCGGCGGCAAGGCATCGGCCAGCTCCTGCTGGCGGCCGCGGAAGCGTGGGCGCGCAGCCGCGGATTCCGCTTCATGCGGCTCGAAACGCAGGCGAACAACGTCGCGGCCTGCTGCACCTATGCACGTGCGGGCTTCGTCGCGGGCGGGCACGACCGCTTGCTGTACGCCGACGGCGCGAACGACGGCGAAGTCGCGCTGTTCTGGTACAAGGATCTGCGCGACGGGCAGACCGCGAAGAGCCGGACGGTGGATCCGGCATCGATGCGGCCGCGCGCCTGACGCGCGACGGTCGGCCGCCTCGACATCGGTCCTGCTTGCGCGCGACGCCGGGGCGGTGACGTCAGTCAGCTTCGCTCAAAGGAGCTTGACCATGAACACGCGTGCCGCCCCTTCCGGTTGCGACAGCAGCGTACCGCAGCGCCTGCGTGACGCTGAATCGACGCGAGACGATCCCGCGTCAGTTGTACCCGAGAATCGCGACCGACGCGACATCCGGCCGATCGATCGTGCCGCCGACGAGCGACGTCATCGGTTCCTGCATCGCCGCCTGATACGAGCTCACGTGCACCTCTTTCGGCGCGCCGGACTCGTCCCACACCGGCTCGTCGAATGCGTCGATGCCACTGAAAAACCTGGGTTGCGTTTGCATATGATTCATCTCCACTCCTCTTTTGATATGTCGTCAATGTTCTAACTTGCCTGTTTCAACGCCGCTACCGACACGGCCGGCACGGGCGCGCCGTCATGTACGGCCTCCGACCTGGCGAGCTGCGCGCGCGTGCGCCGCGTGATGTGAATCACCGCGAACACGACCGGTGCGATCAGCAGGCCTTCCGCCAGTTCGGGATCGACCGGCAGGTTCATCACGTGCAGCGCCTTGAACGCCGCGGTTGCGAGCGACAGCACGTAGTACGAAATAGCGGCCACCGACAGCCCTTCGACCGCATGCTGCAGATGAAGCTGGTTGCGCGCGGTGCGCTCCATGCCGGCCAGCAGGCGCGTCACGTCCTTTTCCTGCGCGAGATTCACGCGCGTGCGCAGCAAGTCGACTGCACGGGCAATCCGCGCGGCGATCTGCTCGTGACGCGCCCATACGCTGCGGCAGGTTTCCATCGCCGGCGCGAAGCGCCGCTCCATGAATTCCGCGATCGTCGGCATCCCCTCGATGCGCTCCTCGCGCAATTCGTGAATGCGCGCCAGCACGAGCTTTTCGTACGCACGCGATGCGCTGAAGCGACCGCCGGACCCCGACAGCGCCTCGACCCGCACGGCGAGATGCGTCAGCTTCACGAGCAGGGCCGCGTCGTCGCCAGCGGCGCCGCTCGCGTCCATCCGCTGCATCAGGGCATGCAACGCCGCATGGATCTCGTCGAGTTCGCGGCTCATCCGCCGCGCGACCGGCAGCGCGAGCAGCGCCATCATCCGGTACGTCTCGATTTCATACAGGCGCTGCAGCAGGCGGCCGCCCTGCTCCTCGCGGAAATCCTCGTCGACGACGAGAAAGCGCATGAAGCCGTCGTCGCGCACATGCCAGTCGCAGAACACCTTGCCGCCGCCGAGCACGTTGCTGCCGACGAGCGCGGGCCCGTCGATCCAGCGTCGCAAGTCGCCGCACACGAGCCGCGCGGCATCGCCCGACAGCAACTCCATGCGCACCGCGACGAAGCGGATGCCCGCAAGCCGCGCGAACCATGCGGCCGGGATGCCTTCGATTGCCAGATCGTCGAAATAGCCGGTGTCGCGGCGCGGCGCGACGAACGTGAAGGTCGAGAATTCGGTGTGGCGCTCCCACTTCAGATGCCAGCCGCACCGCGACTGCACCGCGTAGTGGGTCGCGCCTTCTTGCGGCGCAGCAATGCCGGTATCGCTGCACAGCGCATGCAGCAGCGTGTCGTGGATGTCGGGCTGGCCGTCCGTGTAGACCGCGTAATGCGTGAGCGACACGGCTTCGGCGAGCCTCAGGAACGGCCGGGCATGCAATTCCGCGGCCAGTGCGGCGCGCAACGGATGATCCATCATCGGTACACCACTCTTCCCTGTTCAGCGCTGCATGCCGGGCACGCCGGCGTGATGGCCGCACCGCATCGCATCGCACGATCCGGTCAGCTCGATTCCACTATGGCAGACACACAGCGACAATAAAAACGCATAATGCTGATCGTTACGTTCAGTTTTCCTGATACCTATGAAGATGCTCGATCACGACGTGCTGGCCACCGTCGTCGCCGTCGCGGAAACCGGCAACATGACCCGCGCCGCCGAGGCCGTGAACCGCTCGCAGTCGGCCGTGAGCATGCAGATCAAGAGCCTCGAGGACGCGATCGGGCGGCCGCTGTTCGTGCGCAAGCCGCGCAGCATCGTGCTGACGCGCGAAGGTGAGGTCCTGCTGGGATTCGCCAGACGAATGCTGGCGCTGCGCGACGAGGCATGGGCGGCCGTGGTGCGCCCGGAAGTGACCGGCAAGGTGGTGATCGGCGTGCCGGACGACTATGCGTCGTCACTGCTGCCGTCGGTGCTGAAGAAGTTCTCCGCGACCTATCCGAAGGTCGAGATCCAGGTGATCGGGCTGCCGAGCAGCGCACTCGCGCCGCTGCTGAAGGACGGCACCGTCGATCTCGTGTGCGGCACGCGCATCAAGGGACTGTCCGGCGACTTCATCCGCCACGAGCCGATGGCATGGGCCGCGATGACGAACGGGCCGCGCGTCTGGGAAGAACGGCCGCTGCCGATCGCGGTGTTCATGCCGGGCAGCGTCGCGCGCGAGAACGCGATCCGCAGCCTCGAACGCGCGAAGCTGCCGTTCCGCACGTCCTACGAAAGCCCGAGCCTGCTCGGACTGCTCAGCATGGTCGAGGCCGGCCTCGCCGTCGCGCCGCTCGCGCGCTGCGCGATTCCCGCGCAGTTGTCGATGCTCGGCCGCTCGCACGGGCTGCCCGATTTGCCGCCGCTCGAGCTGATCCTCGCGCGCAGCACGAAATCGAAGCGCCCGCCGTGCGACTTTCTTGCGGAACAATTGATGGAAGACCTGCAGCGGCAAACCGGCCAGACCGGCGACGCCTGAGTCGTCACGAACCACCCGGGCGCGGATGGCCGGCCGCGAGCAACGCCGCGTTGACGATGCCCGCCACCGTATCGACGAGCGCTTCCAGCGTGTCGCCGTGCACATGGCGTCCGGCCGGCGGAATGCATTCGTTGCGCCGGCCGCCCCACTGCGACCCGGCCGTCACCGACAACGTCGCGCCGAACCGGTTGCCGTGCCGCCGGCCGAAGATGCCGACGCGCTGTTCGCCCATATAGGCCTGCTCGGGAAGCAGCAGCCGGATTTCGACCGCAACCTGATCGGGATCGCCGGTGCGCGTGTTCGCGTCGACCGACGGTGCGAAACCCTTCGCGATGCGCAGCGTCACGTGCGAATCCCATGCGGCCAGCGGGTCGCCGGCCGCGTCGACGCGCTCGCTGTCGATCGACCACTGATGGCGTTCCGGCAACCGGATCGCCTGGCGCAGCAGCACGTCTGCCGCGCGAACCGTCACCCGCAACTGCCGGGCGAGCTGCCTGCCCGACGGCAGCGTCACCACGCGCACGCGACGGCTGGCGGGGCGCGCGGTGTGTACTTCTTCCGTAAGGTACATGGATCCTCCTTGTCGAAGGCCAGCGCCGCTTGCGACGCGGCGCACAAACGCCCGCGGCGGCGGTCCGGCGGTCCGGCGGACAACGCGGCGGCCGGCGCAACGGTGCCGAATCTACCAGCAACTACCAGCAACTACCAGCAATCAGCATTCCCGGGCCGGGCGAATCTGCGAGCCGACGTGAAAGCGCCACGCGACGGGACCGATCACGGTATCGGCCTGCTGCGCGATCAGCATGTGCAGCGTGAAGGCGAGATCCTCTGCCGCGATGTCGAAGTCCACGTGGATCACGCCGCGCACGGTGCGCGCGCTGACGACATGCCCGCCCGGCGGGGAATGCAGCAACGCCGCGAGCCGGGTGTGCGCGAGCGCGCCGGTTACCTTCCGAGCTTAGAAGGCGCGGTATCAATACCGTGCAAAAAAACGGCATCGAAGTGCAAAAAACGGCATGCCGGTGACCGGTGGAACCGGCCGGGTTGCGCTGCCGGCCCCATCAATGCTGACAGGAGCATCCGACGCTGGAAGAGGCCGGCGTACATTGAAGTGCGCGGGAAGCCGGGCGGCCGCATCGCCTTCGACCAGGCCGTTCCGTTGACTCGGCTGGCAGGATACGTGGCGATATGCTGAGGCTTTCCGTTTCTGCACGCAGCCATGTCCTCCCAGCCTGTCGATCTCAGTCATGCCCTACCGTACGAAACGGCGTATTTCGACAACCGGCTCGCGGTCGATCGAAGCGATCTGAACATCGCTGCATTGCTTGGCGTGGACGGAGACGTTTCCGACGAAGTGCTTGTTTCGTTATGCGGAGCGCCAGCCGGATCGGAGATTCAAGCCTATCTCGACAGCACCGGCAGATTGACTTTCAGCGTTACCCATTCCGCGTTGATCCGATCCGAAAATCGCATTTCCGTGTTCCGGGAATCGGACACATCCCTACTCGAACTCAAGCCAATCGATCTGGCCGATAGCGCTATCGGCGGGCTGGGAGCGGCCATGCCATGGCGGATCGTCAGGGCGTGCGATACGTTGGGGATAGCCCGCATCGCGCCCCCCCATCCTCGCCGCCGGTTCCCGCAAACACGCGGCCAACGCGCGCACCGGCTCGACCGCGACGTTCTCGGCACGCTGTCGAGCCATAGCCGAACGGCTCGATCGGCTGCACCGGCGGCAGCCGCACGAGGCGGCCCGCGGCGATGTCGTGCGACGCATCCCGACGACAGACGTGCTGATGCTTTCAAAATGAAAGGCGATGGCGGGAATCCGATGTGATGCGAAACGAACGGAAACTGGAAGGATCAGTATGGCTGATGAAAGGCTGCGGCGCGGCACCGTGCCCCGGTGGCCGCGCGCCACGGCGTCAAACCGCGTATTCGGCGGTGGCGCTGCGTACCACGGTCACGATGCGGGCGGGCGGGATGTTGGCCCAGACGATCCGGCTGCCGCAGGCAACCAATCCCGGATCGCCGAGCGGATGGCGATCGGGCGGGCGCAGGTCATAGGTGAACTGGACCATCACGCCGTCGAGCGACAACACGCGCCGGCACTGCCCGATGATCGCCGTCACGTCCGGACGCGGCAGCGTGCGCAGCGGCAGGCACGACACGATCGCGTCGACCCGCGCGTCGGGCGGCAGCAGCCGCTCGAGCTGCCGCGCATCGCCCGACACGATCGTGATGCCCGGAAAGCGCCGTCGCAGATGCTGCACGAACGCCGGCGACCGCTCGACCACGACCAGGCGGCGCGGCGCAACGCCGCGTTCGAGCAACGCGGCGGTGATCGCACCGGTGCCGCCGCCGAGTTCGACGACCAGCCCTTCGCCATCCGGCACCATTTCGGCCATCTTGCGCGCCAGATGCCGCGAACTCGGGCACAACGCGCCCACCGCGGCCGGGCGGCCGACCCACTCGCGCACGAACAGTGCCGAGACACGCAACGCGTTCGGCCAGATCATCGGCCCGCCTTGCGCGGTTGCGCATTCAGCTTCGGCATGCCGGTGACTGCATGGCACGGGGTTACGACGACACGGGGCTCTATCACGTGCATCCTCCTGGACAAACCGGTCTGCCGCGCAACAGCGACAATCAATCGATTCTAGGAAATACCAACTTAAGGCGACGTGAAGATTGTCCCTGATTGCGCCGGCCGCCGCCGGATGCAAGCTCGGCGATCGACGCGCTCATGGGACGGTCGCATGCGGCGGGGCTCCGCCCTTCGACACCGGTCAATTCGAATCCTGTGCCCGTTGGCCGATGCGGCCGCGGGCCCGACACTCGCGCCGCCGCCTCACCGCAGGTTGGTTCGCGCCAGTTCGACGATCTCGTCGCCGCGACCGCTCAGGATCGCGCGCAGCATGAACAGGCTGAAGCCCTTCGCATGCGCGATTTCGATCTTCGGCGGCATCGCGAGCTCGTACTTCGACGTGACGACGTCGACGAGCGCCGGGCCGTCATGCGCGAACGCGGTCCGCAGCGCCTGTTCGACGTTCTCGAAATGCTCGACGCGCACGCTGAAGATCCCCGCGCCCTTCGCGATCGCCGCGAAGTCGGTCGGGCGTCGGCGGCTGCCACCTTCGCCGATGACGGGACGAGCATACGCGATCGTGCAAAACGGCGCCGTGACGACGAACGTGCGTCGCGCCCGCGCGCTACACCGGCAGCGCATGCGTCGACAGAATCTCCTTGAGCACCATGAACGAGCGCACCTGCCGCACACCGGGCAGGTACAGCAGCTGGTCGGCGTGCAAGCGGTTGAAGCTCTCGTTGTCGCGCGTGCGGACCAGCATGAAATAGTCGAATTCGCCGGTCACCACATGACACTCGACGCACCCTGACACTTTCTGCGCGGCCTTCTCGAATTCGGCGAACGCCTCCGGCGTCGAGCGATCGAGCACGAAGCCGATCACGACCAGCATCCCGGCACCCAGCGGCTTCGGGTCGAGCAACGCGACGATGCCGCGGATCAACCCCATCTCCTTGAGCCGCTCGACGCGCCGCAGACACGCCGGCGCGCTCAGCTTCACCTTCGCGGCGAGGCTCACGTTCGAGATCGACGCATCCTGCTGCAACTGGCGCAGGATCGCGCGATCGATGCGATCGAGCGCGGGTGCGGTGTCGGCCGGCGCCACGTTGCCGCGATCTAATTTCATTGCGTCTCCTTTCAATTTTGCGATCCAAAATTATCTGATGCGTGTTCGTTTCATCGAAAACGTAGGTCTTGAATATTTATTTCGCAAGCTCATTTCGCGCGGTCCTGCCTATCATTTTTGCATCGGGACACGGTACGCCGGCCGCGCCGACCGATTCGAATTCCCGCCCACCGTCCTTCGGAGCCTGTCGATGAACCTGCAACGCTTTCCCCGTTATCCGCTGACGTTCGGCCCGACGCCGATCCAGCCGCTCAAGCGCCTGAGCGCGCACCTCGGCGGCAAGGTCGAGCTGTATGCGAAGCGCGAGGACTGCAACAGCGGCCTGGCGTTCGGCGGCAACAAGATGCGCAAGCTCGAATACCTCGTCCCCGACGCGCTCGCGCAGGGTGCCGACACGCTCGTGTCGATCGGCGGCGTGCAGTCGAACCAGACCCGCCAGGTCGCGGCCGTCGCCGCGCATCTCGGGATGAAGTGCGTGCTCGTTCAGGAGCACTGGGTCAACTACGAGGATCCGGTGTACGACCGCGTCGGCAACATCCAGCTGTCGCGGATGATGGGTGCCGACGTGCGGCTCGTCGCCGACGGCTTCGACATCGGCATTCGCCGCAGCTGGGAAGAAGCGATGGAGAGCGTGCGGCAGGCGGGCGGCAAGCCGTATCCGATTCCCGCCGGCTGTTCCGAGCATCCGCTCGGCGGGCTCGGCTTCGTCGGCTTCGCGGAAGAAGTGCGCGAGCAGGAAGCGCAGCTTGGCTTCACGTTCGATTACGTCGTGGTCTGCTCGGTGACGGGCAGCACGCAGGCGGGGATGGTCGTCGGCTTCGCGGCCGACGGACGCGCGGATCGCGTGATCGGCATCGACGCGTCGGCGACGCCCGAGCGCACGCACGAACAGATCACGCGCATCGCGCGGCACACGGCCGAGCTGGTCGGGCTGGGCCGCGATGTCGACGAGCAGGACGTGGTGCTCGACACGCGTTATGCCGGGCCGGAATACGGGCTGCCGAACGACGGCACGCTGGAGGCGATTCGTCTGTGTGCGCGGCTGGAAGGGATGCTGACCGATCCCGTCTATGAAGGGAAATCGATGCACGGGATGATCGACAAGGTGCGGCGCGGGGAATTCGAGCCGGGATCGAAGGTGCTGTACGCGCATCTCGGCGGGGTGCCGGCGTTGAGCGCGTATGGCGAGATGTTCCGCAACGGGTGACGGGGGCGGGTGGAGACATGATGCGACCATGCCCGCGCGCATCGCGCCTCCGTCGAGCCCACGTGATATGACGCATCGTCAGTCGCGCAATCCGGCCACGTACCGGATGAAATCGGCAAATGCGCGACGGTACCGTTCCGCACGCAAGTAACACGCTTCGTCAACGCCATCGCGCGATACGTCTTTCAGCGCACGCATCACAGCCACGCAATCGCTCGGCGCCGGCATCGGGTCGCGTGGCCCGGGTAATCCATGATCGTCGAGAAAGTCGGCGCATTTGCGCTGATAACAGAACAGCAGCACCGGTACGCCGTACACATGCCCCGTAATCGCCCCATGCAACTTCGACGTCACGATACACGATGCCGAGGCCAGGACATCGACGATCGATTCGATCGAATCCGCATAGCGGACATCATCGATTTCCACTGTCTGCGGCGTATAGCGCTTACGTATCGCATCGGCCACCCGTGCACCGGCATCGTCCAGCGCGACGAAACGCACGCGGTCGAAGCAGCCGCTCAGATCAGCGTCGCGCACGATGGCCGCCGCATGCTCGACGTATCCCATCAGATGCACGGCAACGACCAGCGTGCGCAGGCCGTCAATCCGAGCGGGTCGATAAAGCGCCGGCAACGCGAACGCGAGATCACCAAGCAGCACTGCGGGGGACCTCACCGCGGAACCGCGCAGCTCCTCCAGCGACGCCGCATCGCGCACCGCGAGCCCGCCGAGCCGGGTGGCCAGGCCGAGGAATTGCCCGCGCCGCCCGCTATCGTCGAACGGTCCCACGGAGATACCAAGTGCGGCAACCGGCTTGCGCATCAGCGCCGCTCCGTTGACGATCAGGCGCGCAAATGCCAGCGACGCATGCGCACCGAACAGCGAGCCGCCCCCGAATGCGGCAACGTCGGCCCGCAACAATGCCACGCAATAGGTCGCGAAGCGCGCGATCGTGCCAACTCGGCCGCCCCGTCCGAAGCCGCACGAGAGTGGCTTCCACCGCCACGCTGCGCTCAGCTCGCGTCGCACCGGCGCGCCGACTAGCATCGGCTGCACGTCGCCCGCACCCGCGGCCATCCGCTGCAGGACGTAACCGAACAGGTCGTCGCCGAAATTGCGGCGGCCGTAAAAGCCGAAAAAGGCGATTCGTACCGTGCGCCGCCTCAGGCGAGCGCGTTCGTCGTGATGCACGATGACAGTCGATTCGTTCATGGCGTTTCCTCCCGCCATCCGCGCCGCACGGGCACGCGTAGCGCGCGACGCCCGCCTGTCGCGTCGTACAGCGCGTCGAATTCCCGCAGGAAACGCGCGACGCCAAAATGCGCAAATGCCCGCGCACGGGCTGCGTTACCCATGCGCCGACGCAGCGGCGCATCGTGCAGGAGCCGTTCCGTGTAATGCTGCAATTCGGCATCGCTGTTGACGAGAAAGCCCGTCACGCCATGCTCGACGATGTCGCGATTGCCGACGATACGACTCGCCACGGCCGGCAGCCCCATGGCCTGCGCCTCGATCAGCGCAATCGGCATGCCTT
The DNA here is from genome assembly GCF_052045245.1 of Burkholderia sp. 22313. Classification (NCBI taxonomy): domain Bacteria; kingdom Pseudomonadati; phylum Pseudomonadota; class Betaproteobacteria; order Burkholderiales; family Burkholderiaceae; genus Burkholderia; species Burkholderia sp. 22313. Next base: position 12,902 of record NZ_JBQEON010000042.1, on the reverse strand, counting down.
CCCATAGCGACGGCAAAACGTACACATCGCTGCGTGCCAGTGCATCACGCATGGCATCCGGGCCGATCCAGCCAGTCTGTTCGACGGGGGTGTCGGCCAGCCACCGTCGAACCTGATCGGGAGCGCCGTCGCCAAGCCATACGCACCGTACGTCATGCCGACCGGCGAGCGATCGTGCAAGCTGCGCGAATCGCCATGGCGCCTTCTGATAAACGACGCGACCGGACGTGCAGACCACGGGGGGCGTGTATGCCGGAACGTCGTCCGCGCCAACGAAACGGCTCAGATCGATCGCATTGTCGACAACGAGCACGCGCTTTTTCGACAGGAGCATCGCCGCGTAGCGCGCCTCGCTGCGCGAGCACGCAACCAGCGGGCCGCCGATTGCGTGCAGGATCCGTTCGATCCCGATCAGCATCCGTGCCCGCCGGTCCGAAATGTCCCGCCGCAGAAACGCGAAGCCGTGCGGCGAGTACAAGGTCCGATCGGCACATCCGAGCAGACGCGCGGCCATCCGGCCGAGTGCGCCGGCCTTCGATGAATGAAGATGAATCACATCGGCACGCAGGCGCCGCAGACAAGCGGCGACCCGGAACAGCGCGAGCACGTCGCGCGGCCCGATCGATGTCGACATCGACAGCACACGACGCTCGACACGGGAATCGAACCACGTATCGAGTACGTCTGACGACGGCGTATCTGGCCGCACCGAATGCACGACGAACACCTGATCGCCGGCCGCGGCCTGCGCATTCGCGAGCAGTGCGATGCAATGAAGCACGCCACCGCCGAGCGCCTCCGTCATATGCACAATTTTTCGGGGAGAAGCTTTCATGGGTCAGGCCTTCAATTTATCGATAGATCGCATCGAGAGCCGGCAGCGCGCGGTACGGCAGGAACGGAGACGCACCGCGTCCGGCTTCATCAAGCATGTTGTTGAACCGGCCCGCCATGGCGACAAGACCGATGAGGAGGAGACACACGACAAGTGCCTGCGACATGCGGCCGCTTGCGGGCCGGTACTGGCGCAGCATCATTACAGCCATCAGGAACGTGAGCAGCAGCTGGAAACGGATGCCGGCGTAGCTGATCCGCGTAAGGCCGTAGAACGCCACCTCCAGCATGACGAGCAGCCAGAAACCCGCGCGTGGCACGACGAAGTCGGCGCGAAAACGCCAGAGCGTGGCCAACATGCCCGTCTGCAGCAGCACGAACAGCAAGCCCGACGACGCATTCGGCGCAGCCATGCTCGAATACAGATCGGTCTTGTCGCCGAGGTAGGCCGGCATCGCGAGCGCCGCCACGAACGCGCACAGCACACCGAACATGAGCACTGGCCCCTGCCTGCGGCGCGTCGCAGCGGGGAACAGGACGAACAGCAGGATCGACGAGTAATGCACGCCGGTTCCCAGCACCGCGAAGGCGAGGTAGCGCCACGGCCGCTCGTGCGCCGGCACGCGCGTCGCAAGCAGAAAAAGCGCAGCCGCAAGCCCGAACCGCATCACGTTCATCGACAGTTCGTAGAACATGCCGGGCACGATCAGCAGCCCGCCGAACCACGCGCCGTAACGTGCGCCGCCGAGCGCCCACATCAGGGTCAGCGCAATCAGCAATGAGATGCCGTTGACGACGAAACGCGGATCGGGCCAGACGGACCAGAGCAACCCGGTCAGCGCCTGGAAGATCGGCTCCGAGCCATAGCCGACGCCCGTTTCCAGTCCGGAAAACGCGGCGTAGTACGCGGCAGTGTCGGTACCTGCGTGTCCGCGCAGCACGACGAGCGCGATCATCGGCAATGCAGCGGCCAGCAGCACCGCCCGGCTCGTGCCACCATAGGTCGTGCACAGCGCGACACCGAAATAGAAGATCGCGAGCGGAACGATGTAATGGATCATCGGACGCTCCACACCGGCAATGCGCGCCCGTTCATGCGAACCGTCCCGACAAAGCACACCTCCGCAGATACTTCGCGAAGCTAAGCACCGTATAGGCGCACCATTCGCCACCGCCGATTGCGCCGATTCGACGGAAATGCCAATAGTTGTGCTGCTCGCCCTGCTGGATCTTCCACAGCTGGCCGCTCAGGCCGCCTGCGCCGAATTGCGCCTTGTACACATGCGACAGTGGCGTGTCGAACAGATAAGCGGCGCCGCGCTCGACCAGCACGAGCTGCAACAGCATGAAATAGTCTTCGGCGTGACGCTTGCGCTCGTCGAAACGGGCGGCGACCTCGGCGCGCACCATCACGCTCGACGGCGTGAAGCGGTTCGAGAACAGTACGGCGCGTCGCGACACCGGCTCGGGCGCGGGCGGCACCATGTGTGCGTCGGGCAATGCTGCGTCGGCAGCGAGCTGCATCACCGGATGGCCAGTGATCGCCACGTCCGGATGGGCATCCATCCAGCCGCACTGGCTTTCGATCTTGTTGGGATGCCACGTATCGTCGGCATCGAGGAATGCGACGAAGCGCTGCGTCGCGATACGCCATCCAGCGTTGCGCGCCGCACCCGGTCCACCGTTGCGCGGCAATGCAAGCACACGAATCCAGTCGCCGCCATATCGCAGCCGCAATGCTTCGATGCAGACGAGCGTGTCGTCGGGGCTCGCATCGTCAACGAGGATCAGCTCGGCAGGCCGCCATGTCTGCCTGTAAACCGAGGCCACCGCCCGCTCGAGCGTCTCGACGCTGCAATGGCACGGCACGATCACGCTGACGGGCACAACCGATGGACGCACGGCTTCGGCAAACGCTGCCGTTGCAACTGGAACGCCGCGCTCCGCCGCTGGTGCATTCCCTGATCCGTCCTGGATGTGCGGGTGCGGCACCGAAGTCACACAGCGCTGCCCCATTGCCAGCGCCAGCACACACCAGAGCACTTCGCCCGCGATCGCCGCGACCACCGCACCGGCCAATCCCCATCCCGGCATCAACCCTGCGCCAAGCCCCATGCCGACTGCGAGCGCGACGAACGCGCACCGATTCCGGACCGCGATGAAATCGCGTGTCGTCATCACCGACGATGCACTGGTCGTCACGAATCGAAGCGGCGCGCAGAGGGCCATCCACTGCACGAGCGGGATTGCGTCGCGATAGCGCTCTCCGAACGCGAGCGGCACGACAACAGGCGCCGCCACGGCAAGCACCGCGCCTGCCGCCAGGCCTGCGAGCGCCATCCATCGATTGCCCGCATGAAACGCGCGCCGCAGTCGGGCCGGGTCCGTCATCGCCCAGCGGTGCAGGCGCGGCATCAACAGTTTCTGGAACAGCACGGCCGGCAGCAGGTAAACCGCGGCCAGCGTCGTGACAACGACGTTGTACGTGCCTACATCTCGCGGCCCGAGCACGACGCCCGCAACGATCAGGCCGCCCTGCGCATAGGTGAAATACAGCAGGCTTGCGACGCCGAACGGTAACGCCTGCCACGCGACCTGTGCGATGCCGGGTGTCGGTTCGACCGGCCCGCCCGTCTCCGCCCCATCACCATGGCCGTCAAGCACGGCCTGCCCGTTTCGCAGCACGCGCATCGACCGCCACGCGCCGACCGTCATGCATATGGCAATCGCACCAAATGCGACGGCGACGAACGCCGCGCCCGCATGCAGCCACGCGGCCAGCACCGCGACGACGAGCCGTGCCGCGTGCTGGACGAGCTGCCATGCGCTCACCCGCGCGAACTTGCCTTCGAGCTGGTAACGCGCGCCACACAGCTCGATGGCGCTCTGGCCAAGCAAGGCCGGCAGCATCCACAACAACAGGTTTGCCGTGTCGTGCTCGTGCACGCCCAGGCTCGCCCAGGCGGCGACCGCAGCAGCGGTAACAACTGCACTGATGCAGATGAAGTGCAGCGATGCCGGCACCCAGCGCGCTGCGCGCCCCCCTTCCATCCCGTACACACGCAGCCAGAACGCGGGCACACCGAACCCGACCGCCGGCGCGGCAACCGTCACGACGGCCAGCGCCGTCGAGAAATGACCATACGCTTCGACATCCCACGTGCGGGCGAGCACGGCTTGTACCGCGAAGGCCAACATCGCTGCCCCGCCCGCGCTCAGCACGAGCAGCACGAGTGCCGTCGCATCGCGTCTCGTTGCGCCCCTCACGACCGCACCTCCTGAACGCGTTTGCCGGCGCGGTCCTTCGACGCGCCATACCGATAGGTCGCGTACTTCATGCCGTAGCGAAACCGGCCAGCGTGAGGATCGATGCCGTTATGGATCACCCCGTCCAGTTCGACGCCCACCTGACGCAGGCGGCGCGCCGCCTCCTGCAGTTCGCCACGCTCGGTGCGCCCCGCGCGCGCAACCATGTAAACATTGCCGGCGGCAAACGGCGCCAGCAGTGTCGCGTCGGTTACCAGCAACAGCGGCGGACTGTCGATCACGACGACGTCGTAGCGGCTCGCCAGCTCGGCCATGACCGCCGGCAGCGCCCCGGCATTGAGCAGGTCCGCCGCATTGTGGCGACCCACGCCGGATGCCATGAAATCGAGATTCGCATGCTTCGTCGCACGTATCGCGTCGTCGGGCGATGCATCGCCGGCGAGCACGTCGGAAAAACCGGCCCGCGCGGCACCGAACATCGCATCGAGCCGGCCGCGCCGCAGGTCGCCGTCCACGAGCAGCACGCGCTGGCCCACCGCCGCGACCACCAGCGCGAGATTGGCCGACACGAACGACTTGCCGACGCCGGGCGTGGGACCCGTGACCAGCACGACGTTATTGCCCGACGTGCGCATCGCAAACTGCAAGGTGGCGCGCAGGCTGCGCAAAGCCTCGATCGCCGGATCGCCGGGATCGCTGCTCGCGAGCGGCTGCAGATCGGTGCCGCGCATCGTGCGCCCACCGCGCTTCCCGCTCACGCGCGGCACGGCGGCCGCAACCCGCAGCCCGGTCGCATCCTCGAGTTCGGTCGGATCGGACGGCGCCCGGCACAGCAACCCTCGCCCGTAGGCCGCCGCCATCGCCATCAGCATGCCGAGCATGCATGCACCCGCGATGCCGAGTATTCGCCGGAAGCGGACCGGCCGCTGCGGCTCCTCGGCCAGATCCAGTACGCGAACGTTGCCGATGCGGCTTGCACGCAGCAGCTTCAGTTGTTCGATGTTGTCGAGCAGGCCGACGTAAAGCTGGCTGTTCACCTTCACGTCGCGCTCCAGACGCACGAGTTCGCCTTGCCGCTTCGGCAGTTGCGCGATCCGGGTAGCGATTTCGCTCGCCTGCGCGCCGAGCACCGCGATCTGTCGGTCGAGCGACACGATGGATTCATGCTCCGCCGTGAAGCGGCCCAACAGTTCGGCGCGCTTCTGGCGCAACTGCACGAGTTGCGTCTCGTTGTCGGCCGCTGCCTGCAGGATCGCCTGCGCGTCGCCCGCGACGTCGACCGATCCCAGCTTGCTGCGCAGGGCCGCGAGTTGCGCCTCGGAATCGTCGAGCGTGCGCCGCAGCTCCGGGAGCTGCCGTTCAAGAAAGTCGAGCGATCGCGCGGCCTCGGCAGCCTTGCGCGCGGCGTTCTGCTCGACGTAGAACCCGGCAATTTCGTTGAGCGTCGCCGTGATCCGGTGTGCGTCGGTCCCCCGCAGTCGGACACCCAGTACATTCGAATCCTTGCCGACTTCAGTCACGCCCAGCGCGTCCTGCAACCGGACAGTCGCGTCGAGCCGCGCGTATCGGACAAGGTCGAAACGTGTGCCCGGCGGCGCCCGGAGCATATCGATCTTCAAGATGACCGGCCCGCTCGCACTGTCGAACCGCATGCGCTGCCCAATCTCGCCCGTTACACGCCCGGCAAGCCCCGGTCCCGACAATGCATAGCGTTCGCCTGACAGCACGACAAGGTCGTACCGATCGCCTTCGAACCGGGTCGGCACGTCGAACACGTCGATCTCGACATGCACGTCGCCCCACGCGTAACCGCCCCATCCGGACGATTCCGCCAACTCGCCAGCGCCCCCCATTCTCGCCAGCGCATCTCCGATCAGCGGGAAACGCACGGGCCGCGCATCGATGAACAGGCGCTGCCGGTCGACGGCCCGCGCGACGACGAAGCGCGATCCGAGCACGCGCTTTTCCGTCTCGGCGGACGTCTTGATACCGAACATCGACGATAGATCGCCGAATGCCGAGCGCGCCATCGAATCTGTGCTGCTGTCCTCCACCTGAACGAGGATGTCGGCCTGATAGACAGGCGCCGACAGCAAAGCCCATCCGACACCAGTGATCGCGAACGACGCGAAGACCACGGCCATCATCCGGCGATGGATCAGGAACGTATCAAACAACGCGGCGAAGTCGAAGGTTCCTGCCTGTTCGGAGGTTCTCGTCATTGCCATCCTCCCGCGCGCCGCCGGCCCGCGTAGCCGAGATGGGCGATCCAGTCGGCCAGGCCCGTCGCGAGCAGCGCGTAGCACGCGTCGAAACGCTCCCGCGACTCGCCGACCGGGTCGAACACGTCGACGCTGTCGAAGGCCCGGACGAGAAACACCTTGCCGCGCGCGAACGGATGACGCGCTTCGAGCTCGCGCCGTTGCGCGGCGGTCATCACGAGAATCAGGTCAGCGTCCCGGCACATCGCGTCCGACAGGCGCACCGCGCGATGGCCGGACAGATCGATGCCGTGCGACCGCAGCACCGCAATGGCTTCCGGCGCAGCCGGCTCGCCAACTGGCGCATCGAGGCCGGCCGACGTCACTGACACCTGCGGCAACAAGCGGGCGAACAGGCCAGCGGCCATCGGGCTGCGGCAAAGATTGCCGCTGCAGACAAAGAGAACACGGGAGATCATGAGTATCGAATGCTTAGGGGTATCGGGAAATGCGCACGGCGGTGCCGTACGTCATTTCGTGACCAATCCGGCCGTCAGGCCGGCATTGATGGCGGGCAGCAGCAGGTTCAACACGCGGCTCGCGCGCACCAGGCCGTTCGCGTCGACATAGACGACGTCTTTCGGCTGCAAGTCGAATTCCTTTGCGACGAGCATCGAGACCGGCGACGTACCGTCGAGGTGGAACACCTGTGGCTGCCGGTCGAGCGAACCGCGAATCACGTACATCTGCGCGGCGTCGGCGGAACCGGGATTGAGGCCACCGGCCTGCACCAGTGCATCGGCCAGCGTGATGCGCCCGTTGCGATCCGGCGTCGCAGTCACCGACTTGCCGACCTCGCCGATCACGTAGACGAAGCTGTCGTTGCGCGATGCAACGCGCAGCAGATCGCCCGGCTTCAACGCAATGCGCGCGGCGCCGGTCTGCCCGCCCCTCTGTTGCGTCAGATCGAGCGCGTATGACGTGCCCCCGCGCACCAGCTCGATCCGGCTGCGGTCGGCCGAATCGTTCAACCCGCCCGCACGACCGATCGCTTCGTAAACCGTCGTCGGCACATCGTTCAGCGGCAGGACGCCCGGATTGCGCACCTCGCCCTCGACAAACACCTGGCGCGACCGGAACGACGCAACGCCGAGCGTGATTTGTGGCTCGCGAAAGTAGCGAGACAACGCCGCCGCGATGCGATCGCGCGCCTGTTCCGGTCGCAGCCCGGCGACTTCGATCCGGCCTGCGTACGGAAAGGAGAGCGCGCCGTCCTGATCGACAACGAAACCGGCGGCCGGATCTGCGTCACGCGTGGTGGCGGGTTGCTGCGCCCCTTGCGCTGCGGCTAGTTCGGGGTGGTTCCAGACGACGATACGCAACACGTCGCCGGGACCGATCGTGTAAGGCGCCGCCGTTCCGGCAAGCGCGCGCGACACATCGAGCGACGCCTGTACCGCATGGCCGCGCATTTGCCGAACGCGACCGAGATCGAGTTCGACGATCGGGATATGCCGATCAGTCCGCGCGCCATTGCTGTCCGCGTCGACATAGACCGCCTGCGGATTTCGCGCATCGGCCGGGCCCGCCATCCGCATGCCGGGCGCATAGGCGCACCCGGTCAACGCCACACACATCAGCCAAGCGGCTGCGCGACGAGGCATCGGCAGAAGACGGGCAACGGTCACGAAACGATCCGGCCCGGAAATGTGTTCATCAATACGCATTGGTGTGTGCTTTCCCGTGAAACAGCGTCGCCAGCACGATGCGTACATCGAACGCAAGGGACCAGTTCCGCAAGTAATACAAATCGTGTTCGATCCGTCGCTGCATCTTTTCGATGCGGTCGGTCTCGCCCCGCAGCCCGTTGACTTGCGCCCAACCGGTAATACCGGGCTTAACGCGGTAGCGCTGGATGTACCCGTCTACCCGGTATTGATAGAAGCGGTCGTGCTCCACCGCATGCGGCCGCGGCCCAACCACCGACATGTCGCCCTTCAACACGTTGAAGAACTGCGGCAACTCGTCGAGGCTCGTCCGCCGCAGCAGCGCGCCGAGGCGCGTGATACGCGGATCGCCTCGCGTCGCCTGTCGTACTTCGCCCGGTACATCGGCGTCGTGCGCGCGCATCGTCCTGAATTTGTAGATCGTGAAGATGCGCCCGTACGCGCCCCTGCGCTGCTGCCGGAACAACACGGGGCCGGGCGACGAGCACTTCACCGCGATCGCGATGGCCCCCATCACCGGCGCGATCGCGATCAGCGCCAGGCCCGCGAAAACGCGATCGAATACGGCCTTGCTCGCAAGCGCCTGCGCCGACAACGGCGACGCCACGAGATCGAGCGCCTGGCCGCGAATCGTCTGGCGTGGATGAAGCGGCGTGATGCCCGCCAAGTCCGGCATGAACCGGATGTCCACGAGATCCGTGTCGAACGCGCGGACGATTGCGCCGATGCGATCGGCTTCCGACAGCGGCAGCACGATCCAGATCTCCCCGACTTGCGCGCGACGCACGCAATCGACGAAGGTGCCAAGGTCGCGGTGAATTTCTGCATCGCACGCACCGACCACCGGTGTATCGGACAGATCGAAGATCGCGGCCACCGGCAACGATGCGATCGCGTCGCCTTCGCCGTGGTGGCCCGCCAGCACCAGACAGCGTTCTCGATATCCGACGAGCGCGACCGGTTTGCGCCGCGCGTTCCGTGCCACTGCGCAAACGCAGAGCCAGCGCCGCAACGCCTGCGATGTGCTCAGCGCAACCGCCGACAACGCGAACCAGCCCAACACCCAGCCGCACGCCACGCCGGATTGCCAGTCAAGCGACGCGACGGAAATCACGCCGACACACAGAACGGCGGCAGCACCTGCCGGTGCAAGCCATACCCGACGCCACGACATACGGCGGCCAGGATCGCCATACAGGCCCATCAGCGGAAACAGGACCAGCGCACATGCAATCGAAATGGCGATCAACACGGAATCCGACCGGGTGTGCGACACATCGCCGAACGCGTTCCTGGCCACCCACGCGGTAGCGACGAGCAGCCCGGCATCCGCCAGCCGAAACCAGGAGACCTTCCCGCGTATCGCGGGTGTGTAACTTGCATGGTCGAAAAAGCGCATGACACGTGATCGGCCGTCTGTCGCAAGCGCATCACGGCGAGACGAAAGCATGCACTCACGCCGCCCCGTCGCACCGGTATGACTCGACTCGTGGCCTTATCCTATTATTTCGTAATCCATAACGCCGCCTGTTGTACAAAGCGCTTCAACAACGTCACAGACTGTTAATTATCGAGTTTCAATGACGCGATTCAGTGATGTCAAAAAACGTATCGCGTCCTGCTCATCGTTGATTCATTTCAGATAAAAACGATGCATGTAGGGATACTGCCATCGCAACCCATTGATTTGAATCGGACATGTCCTAAACAAATTGGTATAGGGGAGAGACTTGTCCTATTTAAAGATGAATGACATTTCTCGCCCAAACAATAGACGCCCGCCGGTACACCGATTGGCCATCCGCCTCCATGCGTGCCGGGGACGTCCGCAATCGCTGACCCTACCCGGGCAGGCATCGTGCGCACTGGTGTGCGCGATGGATAAGCGGAAGGAAAGCGAAGCGTGGATTCGAACCGGGGTAAAAGGTGCCGTATGCCCATCTCGGCGGCCTGCCTGCGTTGAGCGCTTGCTCGGAGAGCTTCCGCAACGGATGGCGCGAACCCGATATCGGCGACAGTCGGTGGACACAACACACGCCAACACAAGAATCATGCAAGACTGATTCATTTCACAGATGCGCTAGTACTTGTTCAATATTCACGCCAGAAACCATTTCGTAATATCCCCCGGCAATTCCAATCGACCGGCTCCAATACCCGAGACCGGTCCTTATTTTCCTATCCGGGGTGGGATATTCGTATCGTTCGTCGCGTTCAGGTGCCCGAATTCGCTCGCAAATCGGCAACCGTCTCCAGCATGCATGCAAGTGCGCCGCGCGCCATCGTTGCTGCGCCCTCTCGCGGTAACGCGCACAACGGCGCTCACGCGTGGCGAGCAATGGCCGATCGAAGCCGGATCGGCTGTGTCGTCGCCGCGCTGCTGCTCCCCGGCTACGCCGCCTCGCAGGTACCCAACGCCGGGCAATCGATGCGCGACATCGAAACCGCCCGACCGTCGCTGCCCGCCGCCACCGCCCCGCAGATCGATCTCGCGCCTGCCGAACCCGAACCTGCCGCGAGCGATGAAACGGGCCCGCGCGTCGCGGTCAGCGCGTTCGCGATCGAAGGCAATGCGGCCATTCCCGCCAAGCGACTTGACGCGCTACTCGTCGATCTCGTCGGCCGCGAGCTGAGCTTCGGCGATCTGCAACAGGCCGCGGCGCGCATCACGACGTACTACCGCGAACACGGTTACGTGCTCGCCCGCGCCTATCTTCCCCGCCAGGACATCGAACACGGTGTCGTGCGCATCGCCGTCGTCGAAGGCCGCTACGGGCAGCTCGAACTGCACAACCGCACACGCGTACTGGATCGCGCGCTGCGTCAGCCGCTTGCGTCGCTGCAACCCGGCGAGATCGCGCACGGCGGCCGTCTCGAGCGCAGCCTCACGCTACTGAACGAGATGCCCGGCGTCGATGCGAAGGGCACGCTGCGGCCCGGCGCCGAACCCGGCACGACCGATCTCGTGGTCGACGCCGAACCCGGGCGCTTCGCGACCGGCTCGATCGAACTCGACAACTTCGGCGATCCGCTCACCGGCCGCTACCGCGCGACCGGCAGCGTCGACGTCAACGCGCCGCTGCGCCTGGGCGACCGCTTCTCGCTGCGCGGGCTGACGAGCAACACGAACCAGCGCTACTACCGCGCGGCGTACCAGGTGCCGGTCGGCCCCGCGTCGACCCGCATCGGCGTCGCGTATTCCGACATGAACTACCGGATCGGCGGCAGCCTCAAGGAACTGGGCTACCACGGCGGCGCCGACGTCCGTTCCGCGTTCGTCACGCAGCCGCTGCTGCGCGGCAGGCGCACGAGCCTCGACGCACAGGTCGTCTACGAGAACAAGCACCTGCGCGATGTGTACGGCGTGTTCGACGTGGTGGGCGACAAGACCGTCGATCTGTGGTCGTTCGGGGTCAGCGGCAACAATCAGGACGATTTCGGCGGCGGCGGCCGCACCGGCTTTTCCGCGACCGTCGGCATCGGCCATCTTGGCGGCAACGATCCGCTCGACATGGACTACTACGTCCATACGCTGGGCCAGTTCGCGAAACTGAATGTCAGCGCGCTGCGCCTGCAGGCACTCGGTTCGCGGTTCCAGCTCTACACGCAATTCAGTGCGCAACTGTCGTCGCGCAATCTCGACGCATCGGAAAAATTCAGCCTCGGCGGCCCGTACGGCGTACGCGCGTTCGCGCTCGGCGCCGGTAGCGGCGACCAGGGCTGGCAGGCAACGGCCGAGCTGCGCTATCTCGCCGCGCCCGGCTGGCAACTGAGCGCGTTCGCCGACACGGGCCGCATCCAGCTCAGCAAGCAGCGCTGGTCGCGCGATCGCAACACCGTGCAATTGTCGTCGCTCGGTATCGGCGCGACCTGGTTCGGCTCGCGCCATCAAGTCAACGTCACCGCCGCGCTGCCGGTCGGCTACGCCGATCCGGTCGCGTCGGCCACGCGGTCGCCGAGCGTCTGGGTTCAAGCCGCCCAGTACTTCTGAGCGGCAATCGACGAGCGGCCCACCTGACAGGGCGGGGCCGCAAGTAGCACGGGCGGCTTGGCCGCCCGCACCACCGGAAGCGTGCATGTCACGTCTTTCCGCCCTTCTCCGCTTTGTTAGGTATACGTATCAATACAAAGCAATCGCCTTGTCATTTTCCAGAGGAAAAAATCTCATGAACAAGACCTACGCACTGGTCTGGAACCAGACCCAGGGATGCTGGAGCGCCGTCGGGGAAACCGCGCGCCGGCGCGCCAAGCCCGGCAGCGCCAAGCGCGTCGCCGCCGCTCTCTCCCTGCTCGGCATCGTCAGCCTGCCCGCCTTCGCGCTGCCCACCGGCGAGAACATCACCGCCGGCAAGGCCGACATCATTCGTGAAAACGACGGCAAGTCGATGCTCGTCAACCAGCACTCCGACAAACTCATCACCAACTGGAACGACTTCAGCATCGCCGGCAACGAGCGCGTGTCGTTCCATCAGCCCGGCAGGCAGTCGATCGCGCTGAACCGCGTCGTCGGCAACAACGGCAGCCAGATTCAAGGCCAGCTCGATGCCAACGGCAAGGTCTTCCTCGTCAACCCCAACGGCGTGCTGTTCGGCTCCGGCGCACAGATCAACGTCGGCGGCCTCGTCGCCTCCACCCAGAACATCGCCGACGCCGATTTCCTCGCCGGCAACTATCGCTTCTCGGGTAACTCCACCGCGTCGATCGTCAACGACGGCCACATCACCGCCGCCGACGGCGGCAGCGTCGCGCTGCTCGGCGCACGCGTGTCCAACAACGGCGTGATCCAGGCCAGGATGGGCCGTGTCGCGCTCGGCGCCGGCAATGCGTTCAAGGTCAACTTCGACGGCAACGACCTGCTCAGCCTGCAGGTCGA